>NZ_JAELTX010000159.1 GCF_016429065.1 Pedobacter sp. ASV17 | reverse complement strand
GTGGTAGATTTCGTGATGAAACATCCTAACATTGCCGCGGCACAATCTTATCACAACAATGGCGGAATGATTTTACGTGGTCCTGGAGCTGCGGAAGACGTGGATACTTACAATGCGCAAGACGTACGCGTGTACGATGCACTTGGCAAAAAAGGCGAGGAGTTACTGCCTGGCTACCGTTATTTGGTGGTTTATAAAGATCTGTATTCTGTATTTGGTGGGGAGTTGGATTGGTTTTACGGAGGTCGAGGAATTTATACTTTCTCCAATGAACTTTGGACAGGCTACGCGATGTACAACAAAGCTGGCGCAGACAACACTCAAGACCAACTTTACACCTTCGACAGGGATTTGTTAATGAAAGATGCTTTCGTGGATTGGAAGCCTTATAAACACCCTCAATACGGAGATATCGAGATAGGAGGATTTAAGAAAACCTACACTCGTTTGCATCCAGGCTTTTTGTTAGAAAGCGATGCCCATCGCAATATGGCCTTTAGTGTTTTTCATGCCTACAACACTCCTAAATTGAGTATTGATGAAATTGAAGTGAAAGAAATTGGATCGGGCTTAAAACAAATTACCGCGGTAGTGAGCAATTTGCGCATGATTCCAACGCATTCAAGCCAGGACATTAAAAACAATATCGAAATTCCAGATATCATTTCCTTAACAGGCGGAACTGTTGTTGCTGGCATGGTCGTGAACAATCGTGATTTGGGAATTACCACCGAGCAGAAGCTAGATCCAACCAACATCAGGGTAGAAAATATTCCAGGCAACTCGTATGTAACCGTAAGGTGGCTGGTAAAAGGCGGAACTAAATTCACAGTTAACGTAAATAGTAAAAAAGGTGGTTTGGCAAGCAAATCAAACTAGAAACATAGCACAATGAAAAGATATATTGCATTCCCAACGCTCTCAACGCTATTAACGATTACAACGACCTCCATGTTGGGCGTATCGGTACAAGCGCAACAGGTGGCTCCGTTAACCGTTCAAAAAATTATGCGGGATCCCAAGTGGATGGGAACTTCACCTGATGCCTATCGTTGGTCGGCAGACAGTAAAACGGTTTTCTTTAACTGGAATCCCGAAAACAAAGACAAGGTACAGCCTTATAAGGTAAATGTAGCGAGTGTAAAAGTAGATAAGGCAGAAGCCGAAGAAGCGGATAAAAATGCGGAAATTAACTACGCTTACAATAAAGACAAATCTTTGGGCCTATTGGAAAAAGGAGGCGATCTTTATCTTTCAAACTTTAAAACAAAAAAGGAAACCCGCCTTACCAATACTTTAGAGAGAGAAAGTAATGCCAAGTTTTTGTACAACAATGATGTGGTTTTTCAACGGACAGAAAATGTTTATCAGCTGAATTTGACCACGGGTGAATTGAAGCAACTTACTAATTTCATCAAGGGAAAGCAGGAAGGTTTCGGAATGCCATCGGGCAGGGGACCAGCTCGCTCAACAGGCAATTCGCAACAAGATACTTGGTTAAAGAACGAACAAACAGAGCTGTTTGATATCATCAAAAAACGAAATGCAGAGGGTGGAAATGGAGGTGCTGGAGGTGGAAGACGTTTTGGTGCCGCAGGCGCTAATTCGACGCCAGCTAGAACCATCAAGCCTATTTATTTGGATGAAGATTTTATGGCGGGCTTGGCTGTTAGTCCAGATGGTAAATTTGTAAGCTATCGCTTGATCAAGCAAGCTACTGGAAACAAAAACACTATTGTGCCCAACTATGTAACCGCTTCGGGCTATACGGAAGACATTAACGGCAGAACCAAAGTGGGCGAAACCTTGTCGACCAGCATCACCTATGTTTTAGATTTGGATAAAGATTCGGTTTATGCCGTAAGCGCTTCACAAATCCCTGGCATTAAAGATCTGCCCGATTATGTGAAAGACTATCCAAAACAACTGGAAGAAAGAACCAAGAAGAACGAAGACAGAAAAGTAAACCTCAATGTGGTGAACTGGAATGAAAGCGGCTCTTTTGCGGTAGTTTCTGGCCGAGCACAAGACAATAAAGATTTCTGGATTTTAAAGCTAGACCCTAGCACTGGAAAGTTGAGTTTAATAGACCGTCAGCGTGATGAAGCTTGGGTAGGTGGGCCAGGTGTAAATAGAGATGTAAGATGGATAGACAACCAACGTTTTTATTTCCAAAGCGAGGCTACGGGCTACTCTCATTTGTACACCTACAACATTAGCACAGGGGAGAAGAAACAACTGACTTCTGGAAAATGGGAAGTGCAGCAAGTACAGCTTTCTAAAGATAAAAGCACTTTCTATATCAGCGGAAACAAAGAACATCCAGGCATTACCCATTTCTACAAAATCAGTGTAAATGGTGGCGACTTGGTACAAATTACCAGCATGAAAGGTGGTAATGAAGTCACTTTATCTCCCGATGAAAAATGGTTGGCCATCAATTATTCCTACATGGACAAACCTTGGGAGTTGTATATCCAAGCCAATAAACCAGGTGCAAAAGCAGTAAAGGTAACCAAGTCTACTTCCGCAGAATTTGATAGCTACCAATGGCGACAACCAGATTTAGTGTCGTTTAAAAACCGTTATGGCGATGATGTTTATGCCAGGGTTTATCCAGCGAAAGACCCACACCCCAATAAACCAGCAGTAGTTTTTGTGCACGGAGCGGGTTATTTACAGAACGTACATTACTGGTGGAGCCAATACTTTAGGGAGTATATGTTCAATAATCTTTTGGCAGATAATGGCTACACTGTGATTGATATCGACTACACGGCAAGCTCTGGTTACGGGCGCAACCATCGTACAGGAATTTATCGCCATATGGGTGGAAAAGATTTGACCGACCAGGTAGATGGCGTGAAAATGTTGGTGGAAAAATATGGGGTTAACCCTAAAAATGTTGGTTTATATGGTGGCTCTTATGGTGGCTTTATCACTTTAATGGGGTTATTTAATGCGTCAGATACCTTTAGGGCAGGTGCGGCACTAAGGTCGGTAACGGATTGGGCGCATTATAACCACGGCTATACCGCAAATATCCTTAACGAGCCGTTTAATGATCCAGAAGCATATAAGAAGAGTTCACCAATTTACTTTGCAGACAAGCTTAAAGGCGATTTGGTGATGTTACATGGCATGGTTGATGTGAATGTTCATTTCCAGGATATTGTGCGCTTAAGCCAGCGTTTTATCGAATTAGGGAAAGACAATTGGGAGCTTGCGGTATATCCAGTAGAAGATCACGGCTTTGTTGAGCCGAGTAGTTGGACGGATGAGTACAAACGTATATTCAAACTGTTTGAAAATACGTTAAAGAAGTAATTGATAGGCTCGGTATTATTTTATCCAATGGAGATGTATTTTTAATCCTTTGGAGTTTGTGGCTTGAAAAAGATTGACAATAAATAATTTTCTACATAAGTTAGATTACAACGAATAAAAATTAAGTGATGGATATTAGAGTTTTCAGAAAGTGTTTGGTTTATGTGCTTGCAGTGGTCTGCTTTTTTTCAATTGGACTTCAAAATGTTCGGGCTATCCAGCCTTTGCCTATTGAAAAACCAAGCAAAGATAGTGTGATCAGGATTTTGGCCATTGGCAATAGTTTTTCTGAAGATGCATTGGAGCAATATTTTTATGGATTGGCCAAAGCTGGCGGCTACAAAGTCATTATTGGCAACTTGTACATTGGCGGTGCGCCTTTGGATTTGCATTGGAAAAACGTACAGGAGGATAAAGATGCCTATGAATATCGCAAGATTGGATTAGATGGTAAGAAGGAGCGTTTTCCGAAAACCAGCATCTCTAAAGCCATTGCTGATGAAAATTGGGATTACATCAGTTTGCAGCAATCTAGCCCTAAATCAGGATTATTTGAGACTTATTTGGAGCCACTACCCTTGTTGTTCAACTACGTAAAGGGTAAAGCGACTAATCCGAAAGTGAAATTTGTTTGGCACCAAACCTGGGCCTATGCGCAAGCCTCTACGCACAGCGGTTTTGCAAGTTATGGGAACGATCAGATGAAAATGTACCAAGGCATTATGGATGCTTCAAAGAAAGCGATGAAATTAGTTCCTTTTGATCTTCTGGTGCCCTCGGGAACGGCAATACAAAACGCACGCACGAAGTTGGGTGATGTTTTATGTAGGGACGGTTATCATCTAGACCTTAATATTGGCCGATACATTGCTTCTTGTACTTGGTATGAAGCCATTTTCAAACAAAGTGTAATTGGTAATACTTACAGGCCCGAAAAAGTGACTGCAGAACAAGCTGCCATTGGCCAGCAAGCAGCCCATGAAGCTGTTAAGAAACCTTTTAAGGTGTCCAAAATCAAATAGAAGTTATTTTCTTTTCGAAATTAAAAGCCGCAAATTTTGCGGCTTTTAATTTTTTAGTGCGTTTTCTTGCGTTTTAATTTTAGTTTTCGTATCATTATCTTGTTGAAAGAGAGATGTGTTGTATTGTTTTCTTGCTTAAACCTGCAAATTGTTGCGTTTTTGAATTGCAATCGCCGTTTTTACTCTTTTACTAACCAAACTAATCTTAAAACCATTAAACAAAACGTATGAGAAAACTTTTACTAATTATCTTATTGTCTGGAGCTTTTTTTGCCAAATCTCAAGTGGCTTTGACAACAGACTGGTCTCTTCTTGCTCCAGGATCAAGTCAAATTACCGCAAACACAGGATCTTCGGTAGCATACAATCCCTCCACTCAGCATTTATTATTCCCAGATAGAAACAATAAAGTAAGTATATTATCTCCTGCCGATGGAACTACCATTAAAATTTCTGGGGGTATTTCCAAAGAGTTAAAAACAGATGCTACGTGGTCTAGCGATGGCTTTAAGTATAACAAGATTAGGGTGGATGCCGACGGTGTGATCTATGCGATAAACTTGATTACGCCATCAGGAAACTTGTCTATTTATAGATGGGCGAACGAAGATGATCAAGCTCCGACAAGAACTCAGTTCTCGATGGCTGCCAGAATGGGAGATTCATTTGGTATATATGGCACAGGAGATAATACTAGGCTTTATGTCAGCGGATCTGGAAGTGACAAAATTTATGTTTATAGAGTTACAGCAGGTGTAATTACACAAGACAGGGTAATTACGATTACTACTGGTTGGGCTAGATCGAGTATCTCTCCCATTAGCGAGAACGAATTGATCATTGCAGGTCCTAGTGGTACATGGGTAAGAAAAGTAGCGACTGCCGCAGGTGGAACAACTTTGTTGGCGGGAACAGTTACCATTAGCAAGCAAAATTCTGCCTTCGCTAACGCCGAATATTTTGTGGATGGTACTAAGAAATATATTACTGTGCATGGAGCGGTAATGAACGCTAGTTTGCAGCAAATAGGAATGGAATTAGAAGTTTATAATATTACGGACATTGCTAATCCTTCATTAGTTACTAAATCGACATTGATGACTCCTCCTGTGGCTCAAAATGGCAGCGCGTATGCTGACGTAGCCGTATTGAAGAATGCAGATCAAACATTTACCTTTTTCCATACCGTTTTAGCTAATGGCTTGGCATCTTATACCTCAAATACAACGCTCCCTGTAACCCTTACCTCTTTTAACGCGGCATTAGTCAAAGGCCAAAGCACCTTAACTTGGCAAACCGCTTCAGAAGCGAAAAATAAAGGCTTCGAAGTACTGCGCTCTAATGATAATGCTAACTTCTCATCCATTGGGTTCGTAAACTCTAAGGCTCAAAATGGCAATTCATCAGAAGCATTGAACTACAGCTTTGTAGATCGTACCGCCAAAGCGGGAGAAAACTATTATCAATTAAAACAAGTTGATTTGGATGGGGGTGAGGAACTATTTGAAAAAGTAGTAAGCGTAAAGCTTGGTTTCGATGATAACAGCGTGGTGGCTTTTCCTAATCCGACCACCAAATATGTAACGGTTAATGCAGGAACTACCGATTATAAAACCATTAAATATGAACTATTTGATGTTAGCGGAAAGAAAGTTTTAAGCGAAAATGCGAAAGCTACGGAGCAAGAACTTAGCCTAAATGGCCTTCCTGCTTCTATCTATTACCTAAGGATTTCAAAAAACAACGAGCTTCAAAAGACCGTTAAGCTCATTAAACAATAATAGGGTTAGTTAAATAAGCTAAGGCTCCGACGGATGTTGGAGCCTTTTTTTGTGATAATCTGATTACGTATTGCTTGATTTTATTTAATTGATTTATAGCTATATGAGTTCGAGATGTACTCCTATGTGTCTATGTGGTCATATTTTTTAGTTATCCATATGGTATAAATGCACCACATAGAAACTCAGGCCCATAGTCAAAAACTAATTTAGCAAAAACAAGTATCATTTTTATCTATGGCGCTATCAAGATTAAGTATGGTTTTTGCGTTGGCTCGGCAAGCTTTTTAGGCTATCTTTGCAGCACGAAAATTAAAAAACACGAAATAATTATGAGTTACGTAGGTAAAAAATTCCCTAGTATTACAGTTGATGCAATGTCTGAAATGGGTGACGATTTGAAAATCAACGTTTTTGAAGAAGCAGTAAAAAATAACTCTAAAGTATTGTTGTTCTGGTATCCAAAAGATTTCACTTTCGTTTGTCCTACTGAATTACATGCTTTCCAAGGCGCTTTAGAAGATTTTAAACAAAGAAATACAATAGTTATCGGCGCATCTTGTGATACTAATGAAGTACACTTTGCATGGTTAAACACTGCAAAAGACAATGGTGGTATCGAAGGCGTTACTTATCCTTTAATTGCTGATACTCACAGACAATTAGCAGGTACTTTAGGTATCTTGGATCAAGAGGTTGAATATACTGAAGAAGGAGAAGAAGTTTTCTCAGGATCTAATGTATCTTACCGTGCTACTTACCTCATTGATGAAACAGGTAAAGTATTCCACGAAAGCGTAAACGATATGCCATTGGGCAGAAACGTAAAAGAATATTTGCGTTTAATTGATGCTTATGCACACGTACAAAAACATGGCGAAGTTTGTCCTGCTAACTGGGAAGAAGGAAAATCAGCGATGAATGCTACTAGAACTGGCGTTGCTGAATACTTAAGCGCAAACTAAGCGAAAGCTTAACCGTGGTTGTTCATATCAACCACTTGTCACATTGAGCTTGTTGAAATGTTCTGTTGAAATGGAAGCTTCGACAAGCTCAGCTTGACAAATCGTAAATTACATCTCTTTTTCAAACCATTAACTATGCGATTTCTAAACTAACACAAGACTGCAAAAGTAGTGTGATTGCATAGCTATTAAATTTTATATCATGTTTTTAGAATTAACAGAAGATAGTTTAAGCCAATACCTTTCAGAAAACCCGAAGGTGATGGTACAATATGCAGCTTCGTGGTGTGGTAACTGCCGTATCATGAAACCAAAGTTTAAAAAATTAGCATCAGAAAATGAAGAGGTGGCTTTTTTAATTGTTGATGCCGAGAAATTTCCAGAGTCGAGAAAATTTGCAAAAGTGGATAACCTACCAACCTTTGCCGCTTTTGAAAATGGTACTTTGGTTGATCAGGTTCAAACCAACAAGGCTGAAGTTTTAACAGATTTATTTGCTAAAATCAAGTAATTATGAAAGTTCCAGTAATCAGACAATTCTTCGAAAACGCAACTCCTGAGCAGTTAAATGCAACTCTTGAAGTGCTAGAGGCGTTTTGCGAATTCAGAGGGGTAAGTGAAGCAGAAGTTGATGTAGCAGGCGAAATGATCACTAATATTTGTGGTGCCTTAGAGGTGCACGAAAGTGTGAAAGGTGGCATGGCGGAGAGAGAAGCATTAAATGCGTTTTCACAAAAAGTAATGGGATCTATTGATCGATAGAAACTTTTTTTCGTAACGGGGTTAAACCT
>NZ_JAELTX010000158.1 GCF_016429065.1 Pedobacter sp. ASV17 | reverse complement strand
CCTTTACACTTTTGTAGGCGGTAAAAAAACTGCGCTTACTAAGTTTGATACTTCTATTAAACGTCCTTTTGTGGCGGCTAATGGCAGTACTGTTGTTTTTGAAAAAGATTACCAGCTGTATGTATATGATGTAGCTTCTAAAAAGGCTGAAAAAATCAATATCAGTTCTTTCCGAAATCAGGTATTGACCAAAGAGCAGGAGTATGAAGTAAAAGCAAATATCTTCAATTTCGACGTATCGCCAGATGGCAAAAAAATGGCTTTTATTTCAAGGGGAGAATTGTTTGTGAGTGATGTAGATGGAAAGTTCATCCGTCAGATTAGCAATAGTGGCGAGCGTTCATTGGAGCTGAAATGGTTGGCAGATAACAAAACCATTCTTTTCAATCAAACCGTTAATGGGTACCAAAACTGGTTTACGGTTGTGGGTGATGGAAAATCGATCCCAAAACAGCTCACAAATGATAAGGCCAATAACAGGGCCCTTGCTTTTAACAAAACCAAAACCCAAGCGGTTTATTTAAGTGGTAGAAACGAATTGCGTTTAATGGACCTGAAAACCTTCCAAAGCAAAACAGTGTTAAAGGATGAGTTTTGGGCTATTCAAGAATCAGCGCCTAGTTTCTCGCCAAACGACCAATACTTGCTTTTTACAGTTTACCGTAATTTTGAGCAGGATATTTTAGTGCATGACCTGAAGGCCAACCAAACTACTAATTTAACCAATACAGGAGTAACGGAATCAAGTCCAATTTGGTCGCCAGATGGCAAGTATATCTATTTTACCAGTAACCGCACCAAGCCTTCTTATCCTTTCGGGATGCAAGATGCACATGTGTATCGTATTGCCTTGGATTACTACGATGCACCTTACCGTGCCGATAAGTTTGACGAGTTGTTCAAGGAAAATCCGCCAGCAGCTCCAAAAGAAACAGCGCCAGCAAAAGATGCTAAAAAGCCTGCGGATACTGCTAAAAAGAAAGTGGAGACTAAACCTGCCGCTAAGTTGATTACCATTAATACCGACCGCATTTTAGACCGAGTAGAATTGATAAGTCCAGCTTTTGGCACCCAATATTTAACGGATGTTTTGGCCAAGGGCGATAAAACTTATGTGTTTTACACTTCAAGCCATGAAGGAATGCCGATGAGTACTTATAGAACCATTATTGAGCCTTTTGAGAATAACAAAACGGAAAAGGTAGCCGCTGGTGGTTTTGGCATTGCCGAAGCTGGGGGTAAGCACTTTGTATTGGCTAGGGGAGTGCTCAACAAATACAATATCGATATGAATAAGCTGGATGCGATGGACTATAGCTACAAATTCAGCAAAAACCTGAACGCCGAGTTTAACCAAATGTTTTATGAAACTTGGGTAGGTTTGGATGAGAATTTCTACGATGATGATTTCCACGGCGTAGATTGGCCTAAAATGAAAACTCGTTATGCGTCTTATTTGCCATATGTAAACAACCGTTCGGACTTACGTATCTTGTTAAATGATATGTTAGGTGAGCTAAATTCTTCACACATGGGCTTTAACAGCTCTGGTGCCGAAGAACGTAAAACCATGAACTATTTTACCAATGAAACGGGAATCATTTTTAATAATGAAAAACCTTATCAAGTAGATAGGATTGTAGCCAAAAGTAGTGCAGCGTTATTGGGAGGTAAAGTGGCCAGCGGCGATGTTTTGACCCATGTAAATGGTGTGAAGGTAGATGAGGGCATGGATAGGGATTACTATTTCAGCAAACCATCTATTGACAGGGAAATGAATTTAACCTTCGCCCGTAATGGCAAGCCCATCAGTGTGAACGTTCATCCACAAAATACCGCCAGCTTAAAATCTAACCTGTATGATGAGTGGATTGCCAATAACCGTAAAAATGTAGATGATTGGGGTAAAAATCGCATTGCCTATTCCTACATGAAAAACATGAGTACTGGTGAGCTGCAAACTTTCTTGCTGGATATGGTGGAGCAGGAAAATAACAAGGATGCAATTATTTTAGATTTGAGATATAACACTGGCGGAAATGTACACGATGAAGTGCTGCGCTTTTTATCACAACGCCCTTATTTGAAATGGAAATACCGTGGTGGCAAGTTAACTACCCAAAGTAATTTTGGCCCTGCGGTAAAACCTATTGTGTTGTTGATTAACGAACAATCTTTAAGCGATGCCGAAATGACTGCTGCTGGATTTAAGCAACTAAAACTGGGCAAAATTATCGGTACAGAAACTTATCGTTGGATCATCTTTACTTCAGCTAAAGGCTTGGTTGATGGTTCTTCTTATCGTTTGCCATCGTGGGGTTGCTACACCATGGACGGAAAGAATTTAGAGAAAGAAGGTGTTGCACCAGATATTGCAGTGAAAAATGCTTTTGAAGATCGATTGGCAGGTAGAGACCCTCAGTTACAAAGAGCTGTGGCAGAAATTATGAAAGACCTGAAATAATAATTGTTAAATTGTTGGATTGTTTTTATTGTTCGCATTGAAGCAATCCAACATAAAGCACTATATAAACTTGCGAAGTTTTTAATGGTAAAGCGCTTGAAAACTACAGGCAATTAAAGTTAAACTTCGTAAGTTTACTTCTACAAAATGGCAAACTTACTTACCGACAGAGATTTTTGGGTGAAATATTGGGAAAGCAAAACAGATCTTTCCGTTACCATACCAGAAAATTATTTATTCCATCAGCAATTAAAGGAAATCGTTAAACGAGATCAGGTTAAAACAGCTATTGAGCTTGGCGGCTTCCCTGGATATTATGCGGTTTTTTTAAAGAAGTACTTAAAGCTTGACGTTACTTTGCTTGATTACTTTGTTCATGAGCCCATTACGCATCAACTCCTACAGGCTAATGGATTGGCTAAAGATGATATTCACATCATTGAGACGGATTTATTTAATTATGAGCCAGCACAGCAATATGATTTGGTATTAAGCTGCGGATTGATTGAACATTTTAACGACACCGAAGACATTATCCGTAGACACATTTCATTTTTAAAACCAGGCGGGACGTTGTTTATCACCCTGCCAAATTTTAAAGCATTGAATGGTTGGTTCCAGAGAAACTTCGATAAAGAAAATTACGATAAGCATAATATTGACTGCATGGATCCTCAACTGTTGAAACAGATCGTAGAAAATGCAGGGCTTAAAGTTTTAAGTGCCAATTATTTTGGTAAATTTAGTATCTGGTTAGAGAACGAAAAGGAAAAATCAGCAGGAGTGAGGATCTTTAAGAAAGCCACTTGGTTAGTTGGCAAGGTCTTTACCAAAATATTCCCTTTTGACTCCAAACAATTATCACCTTACATCGTGATCGAAGCCAAGAGAACAGACTAAAAAAATTAACGCTCATGGGTATCAGTTGGGGATATTCTCCCAAAGTTGAAAAGTTTATTCCTTTATCTGATTTTCCTTCGGACAAGTATTTAATTGTTGTTCGACAGGCTTTCGAAAATTTGGGCTGGAAGGTGAGCCATGTTTCCGAATCGGGTATTATTGCCTATACGCCACTTTCATTTCAATCTTATAGCGAAGAAATAACGGTACGCATCCACGGAAACTTTGCCGTGGTGAAGAGCGAATGCGTGGGCATGCAATTGCTCTTTAACGACTACGGAAAAAATGAAGCCAATTTAGAGAAGCTGTTTCACGAATTTGAGTATGTACAATACCATTTGAGTGACCAATGGGATGAGCAGGTACGTGCTTTTCATGATTTTGCGGAAAAGCAGGACGATCACTATTTTGAAAAGGCACCTTTGGCCGTAAAGGATAAGATGAAGAACTTCTTTTATCTGTTTGCTCCCCGAAAAGGCTATATCGCTGCACCGATTCTATTAGGGCTAAATATCCTTTGTTTCTTAGCCTGGATTGGCTTATTGATGGTTACACCTATGTTTTTGGTGAGTCAGCAAATGCCAGCTGAAGAGATCACCAAAGTCTTTATGGAGCTTGATGTGATGGGATCACTCAATAGAAAGCTCGTGCTGGAAGGTGATTACTGGCGCTTACTCAGCTACCAGTTTTTGCATGGCTCATTTAGGCATCTTTTCTTCAATATGTACGCCTTTGTTTATTTGGGGCTGATGTTGGAAAACAAAATTGGTTGGAAGAACTTTTTGCTGATCTACCTACTAAGTGGTATTTGTGCAGGTTTAACGAGTATTGCTTACCACGAAAATATTTACACCGTAGGGGCTTCGGGTGCTATTATGGGGCTTTTTGGTGCCATGCTGGCTCTGTTGCTGAACAAATTTTTTGAAAAGAATGCGAACAAGGCTTTATTGGTGAGTACTGTTTTTGTACTCGGGATGATGCTGATCAATGGAAGTATAAGCCCAAGGGTAGATAATGCCTGTCATTTGGGTGGCCTAATTTCTGGTTTTGTTATCACTTATCTCTTGGTTTTCGACCATCGATGGGGCATCAAGAAAATTTATCCTGCGATAAAATATACGGTTGTGCTTGTGCTGTTTGGGGTGTTTAGTTATGTCGTTTTAGCTTTTACTACCGTTTATCAGCATGAGGAATTTTTTAAGTTAAAAAAGCAATTTGACCTCAATGCGTTCATGTTTAATAGAGTATTGTGGATGAAAGCCGACTACTCTAAAGACCAAAAAATTCAACATGTTTATTCATTTGGCATTAGGCCAAGCAAAGCAAACTTGGAGGTGGTAGAAAAAATGGGTAAACTAAAATTGAATGATCATCTTACGCTAGATAGAAAACTGAGAACAGCAATTGCCAAGGAAACCTATGAAGCAGCTGAGCTTTTGATGAAAGATGTTAAAAGCGATCATCAATACAAAAAACAGGTATCTGAAAAGATTACCAACCTTATGAAAATGCAGGCTAAGTTTAGGGACAGTTTGGGACGCGTTTCCTCTCCTTTACCCCAATAAAAAAAGACCTATTTCACTCAGTGTAATTGCTACGGGACACTTGTTAATATTTATCCGTATCAGCCTTGAAGAGATGGGTTGCTCCAATTTGATTAAACGTTTGGCTCCAATACTTTCTCCTTGTGCTATTTGTTGCCATTTGCCATCTATTAAGGCTTCAATGTCATATTGTTCAATCCTTTGTCCAAGTGGAATATATTCTTGAAGGCTGATGATGTCAAAAGTGACGGGTGTTTTAAAATTGAGGGAAATGCTGGCATTTTTTACACCGTCGTTTGTTGCCCAGTAGGTACTTTTATTGTTATCCTTTAAATAGCTAGTTTTAAATTTTAAACCTCTGGTATTACTAGCTACTATGTTTGCTTGGGTAGCTAAATTGTTTGAGAAGGTTTTGGCGAGTATAGTTCCGAATTTATTCAAGGCATCCACATCATCTTCATGCAAAAGACCTCTTTGATCTGGGGCAAGACCTAAGTCTAGTCCAGCACCTCTTCCAACACTTTTGAGGTAAAGGTCAAACAGTTGTTCGGGTGTTTTCGGTTTTTCATTGGCGTGAAAGAACCAACCACCTCTTAAAGGCACATCACATTCAGCAGGCATCCAAAATTTTCCATTCCTAATGCCAGCTGGACTTTCAGGATAATTGGCTTGGCCTGGTACTGCAACATTTTTCCCCTGTGGCGGCATGGGCGTAAAAGTGGCCCAACTGGTTTCGGCAGCAGTTCCTTTCTCGTTGCCTACCCAGCGTACATCAGGGCCAACGTCGCTAAAAATATTTGCTGTAGGTTGTAGTTTTCTTGTGATTTTCCAAGTATTATTCCAGTCGTAGTAGGTGGTATTATCAATGGATCGTTTTTCATTAGCACCTCCATAGTAGCCATCACCTCCATTGGCACCGTCATGCCAACTCATAAAAAGCGGACCATAATTGGTGTAAAGTTCCCTTAATTGTTCTTGATAAATTGGGAGATATTTTTCCGTGCCATAGTATGGATTGTTTCTGTCCCAGGGTGAACAATAAACGCCAAATTTAAGCCCATGTTTTCTGGCTGCGGTTTCAAATTCCTTTACCATATCGGCTTTGCCGCTTTTATACGGACTTTTGGTAATGTTATAAGAAGTGGTTTTGGTGGGCCACAAAGCAAAACCATCATGGTGCTTGGCTACCAAAATAATGGCTCTTAACCCGCCAGCTTTTGCCGCTAAAATAATCTGTTCTGCATTGAATGCTGTTGGATTAAACTTCGAGGGGTTAGCATCGCCATATCCCCATTCCTTATCTTCAAAAGTAGTGGGGGTAAAATGTATTAAGCCATAAAGTTCAACGTTATGCCATGCCAATTGTCGTTCAGAAGGTACTGCGCCATAAGGTTTAGGAGCTGTGTTTTGCGCAAATAAGGTAGCACACCCTACCAAGTTGAGGTATATGAAGATAAACAGTTTCATGAAGGAATATTTTTGGTTAGCTAAGGCTGTAGGAACTTTAAGGCAAATTGGAGAAACGGCAGCGTATGTTATGACTAAGATAGCATAAAGAAAGAAATTTCAGAACGACTAAAATTCCTAGAGATCAAAATGTGATTTACCACAAATCTTCGATTCGTCTTTGTTGGAAAGAGGGTTATGAGGCTTTTTTAACTATTTGATGAGCTTTTCCCTAACGTAGCGCTTAATTCTGGTCCATAGACTGCCTTTTCTGCCCGCTAAGAAATTTTTAATGGCGGCATAAGCATTTTTGTCTTCTACAATTTGTGTTGGAAAAACGGTAATGGGTTTGGGGTTGATGATGACGTTGTAGATGTCGTTAATGCCAGAGTGTACGCCAGTACCATCATGACCAATATTGTTCACCAAGGACTGAGACGGATTTAGGGTTAATCCTCCTTTTAGAAAAATGGAGGCATACCAACGAATGGCCCATGAGTTATTTCTGCCATGTTTAAAATCCTGCATTTGTTTCCAAAAATTCATGGTGCCTTCTATCGAAAACTCATGAATTTTGCGGGCATTGAATTGCGTTAACAAAGTATCGATATTGGGCTCGAAATGTTGCCAAGCTCTTTGCCAGGTTGCCCAGCCCCAACTGGTGGCCGCCCGATAAAAGAAACTATCAGGTAGATTTTCTTCTTTTAAATGATACATGTAAGCTCCAATGTGCATCACTTTGTCCTCATTTCTGTAAATGTTGAGGGCTTCGTTAAAATAAGTTAGGGTATGGGGCGAGGAAACCAAATCATCTTCAAAAACAATCACCTGTCCGTAGTTTTGGTTCAATTGCGTAACTCCTTCTATAACTGAATTAGCTAGACCTTTATTTACCTTGCTTTCGATAATTTTTACAGATTTAAAGCCTTCTACTGTTTTGATAAAGCTTCTCACTTCATTTACTTTTTCTTCATCGTTTGGCGTTTTTGGCCCGTCAGAAAAAATGTATAAACGACTATCCGCCGCAAGCAAGTTTTGCTGTAGAAATTTGATCGTTCGCTCAGTATGTTGCGGACGGTTGTAAACGAATAAAGCTATGGGAGCAAGGTTTTGCATGTATAATTTGTCTGTGGCAAAGATATTAAGAACTAAAGCAATCTTTTACATTTTTAGTTTTATCTCATGCAAAATAGTTTGATATCTATAAAAGTCATCTTAAGATCGTTATGCTGCCTTTATATTTTGTTTTTGATTTGTTGGCTAATTCTAGGATATAGTAATAAGTACCAACGGGTAATGGTTTGCCATTTAGCGTGCCATCCCAAGGAGCAATAAAGTTGTCATGTTGAAATACCTTTTGTCCATAACGGTTAAAAATCTGGATTTTTGTGCCCGTATAGTCGGCAATATTTCTAATCACCCACTCATCGTTTTTTGAATCGCCGTTTGGAGAAAAAACATTGGGAATGAAAATATCTTTTAACACCACCACTTTTACCGTGGCTTTAGCCGAACAGCCTCCAGCGCCTGTAACCGTTAAGGTATATTCGGTAGTAGATTCTGGGTTAGCCTGTGGGTTTTTTATATTCGGATCACTTAAGCCTGTAGCTGGCGACCAATGGTAACTAATGACA
>NZ_JAELTX010000157.1 GCF_016429065.1 Pedobacter sp. ASV17 | reverse complement strand
ACATATGGGTCATCACCAACTTTAATCAAACCAAAGAAAATAAAGCCTGTATAGTCAATTCCTTCGCTGGCTAGACCGTTAACGGTAGGTTTAATGATTTGTTCTTCAATTTTATTTAAAAACGTAGCGTCGGCAAAAGGAACTGGAGAAACAGAGCCCATGCCGCCAGTGTTTAAGCCTGTATCGCCTTGGCCAATTCGCTTGTAATCTTTTGCTTCAGGTAAGGTCACATAGTTTTTTCCATCGCTTAATACAAATACTGATAATTCAATACCTGTCAAAAACTCTTCCACCACTACAGTTGAACCCGCTTTGCCAAATTTACCATCTAGCATCAGCCTTAGTTCATCTTGTGCTTCTTGGTGGTTATCAATAATCAATACCCCTTTACCTGCGGCAAGTCCATCAGCTTTTAATACAATGGGAAGGGTGTGCTGCGCTAAATAGGTTAGTCCTTCGTTTAGGTTTTCGTTGGTAAATGACTTCGATTTTGCAGTAGGGATGTTGTGGCGCTCCATGAATTGTTTGGAGAAATCTTTACTCCCTTCTAATACGGCACCTTCTTTTTTAGGGCCAATTACTGGAATGTGAGCCAGTTCTTCATCGTTCACAAAAAAATCGTGAATACCCAAAACCAAAGGTTCTTCGGGACCAACCACCAACATGTCAATTTCTTCTTTTAAAGCAAGTGCTTTCACTGCTTCAAAATCATTAGGATTGATGTTTACGTTTTTTCCGTAGCTGGCAGTACCTGCATTACCTGGGGCGATAATCAGTTTGTCGCATTTTTCCGATTGGCTTAATTTCCAAGCAAAAGCACATTCTCTTCCGCCAGAACCTATTAGTAAGATATTCATAGCGCAAAGATATTGCTTTCTGCTTACTGGGGGTATAAAAAGTTAAAAGTGTAATTAAAAATGTAAGTATTTGAGCAGTTTGCTCCTTGAGGTGCTTGTATGAAATATTTTGAGGACCTTTTTTCGGTTTATTCGGGCAGTTCAATAGTGAGTAGAATGGCATCATTACTCAAGGCTTCCATCTCGATTTTTTCGGTGGCCCATAATGCAATACCATCACGTTCGTGAAGTAATCGACCATCAATTTCAAAAACACCCGACAATACAAAAGCGTATAGGGTAGAAGAAGGTGATAAGGCATATTCGTTTTCGCCTCTGCCTTTAAATCGGCCCACACCAATTTTGAATGGAACGGCTTGGTTGGTGATGATGTCCAATTGGTTGGGTTTGCTCAAGTCGATATCCAAAAAAGATGGTGAACTGGCGTGCTGTTCGTCACTTTTAATGGCAATAATCAAATAGCTAATGGTGGCATCTGGGTAGGGGTTCTGTAGTTTGAAAAATGAACTTTCCTTGTGGAAAATCATGACACTTTTGCCCACTTCTATATCGATTTGCTTTTCGTCTTCATCAAAATAACTAATGCTGCCCAAAACGGGAATAATAATAACGTATCCCTGCTCACGATGGAAGAAATTGATAGCAGCATTTGGAGCAAGCATGTCATCATGCAGGGCATATAAATTACCTATCGCCTCTTTTGCGGGGTTGTAAATGTTGTCGAAATTAAAAGTGCTGTATCTTTTGATTCTTTCGTTTTCGGTCACACTTCTTTGGTCGGAAAGAAATATCTTCCCTTGAGAGATTATTTTCATTGTTGTATACTATAAATGGAAAGATATGGGCTAATGGTAAAAAGGTCAGTTAAGGTTTCGCCCATATTTTCCGTGGTTGAATTTGCTTTGGAAGTCAGTAGGTATTGGTCAATTTGTGCCAGGTAGTTGAGTTCATCACTGTAAAAATTGATGGCCACTACATGCTTTTCGATATTTCTTAAATCAGAATTAACGATTTCAAATCGGAATTGGTCAAAGGTTAAAAACAGTAATCCCAAATTGTTGGTCACGTCGGGTACAATGCCATTCAGCTGTTTCACATAGCCCACAATGGCTGCACTTACCAAAAAATGCAATTGGTTGGCATTGGGTGCATTTTGTAGCAATTGCGCAAAAGTATTGTACTTGCCTGCTTGGTCGTAGTACTGTGCTTGCATTTTAAACTCGGTAAATGAGTCGGTAAAAACCAACCTTTCCCAAGTGCCCATGCTATCAACGGTAATCATTTTTCGATAACAGAGCCTGATTTTCCCTTTCATGATTTGTTCTCCTCTTTAATAAGTGCCAATGTGCTTACTAGAAATGCCAACACAAAAACTAAATTCAATATGATCAGCAAAGCCTTAAAGAGCTTCCCATGGCTTTGCTCACTGGCTTCCGCGTCTAAGCAATTTGAAGTAACTACAATAGAGGCGATGAGTAAAATGCCGCAAAGCGATGTCAGAATCCTTTTCATGGTAAGGGATTTATACTGGAACACTGAGTTGTATTTTAAGTTCGAAACCTGCCGATACACTGCCTGTTACCGTGGCAATTTCTATTCCTGAAGTATCGTCGCTAAAAACATTGTCGTTTTTATTGTAAGTATAGCCGGATAAGCCTTTGCTGTAGCCGTTTACCTGTGCTACGGCAGTGCCTGTGCCTTCTGGGAAAGCAATTTGGGTTACTTTTAACGATTTGCCAGCAGCATTGTAGACGTGTACATGGATATGGGTGGCTCTACCAGTATACCAGCCAGGGAAAATGGTGGTAAAGGTTACCAATCCGTTAGTGTCGGTGGTTTGCCTGCCGCGTAAAAAATGCACCGATTGGTAATTGGTAGATTGCATCCCCGTGCCACCATACTCTGAGTAGTTACCGTCGGCATCGCAGTGCCAAATGTCTACAATGGCACCTGCCAAAGGACTGCAGTTGCTACTGCTGTTGCCAATAATGATTTTGGTAGTCAGTTTATGGCCGGTTCTTCCATCGGTAATGTCACTTCGTACATAGGAAGCTGGTACTTTGGTAGGGAAAGGCCCTTCGGTTTCGGTAGGAGCTACCACGCAGTTGCTGGTAGATGAACCGCCAGTTGCTGTGGTGGTGGTTCCTGCATTTTCTGTGGTGCTAGATTTTTTGCAGGCATCGATGACTACTGGAGTGGAGATTGCTCCAATTAACAGGCTCCTTAAAAAGTTTTTTCTTTCCATATCAAATAAGCTTGGTGAAACACTTATCAAATATGTGAAGTGATGCTTTTTATAGCAAGCAAGTGTCGGTTAAGCGGTACTTTGTGCCGACAGAGAAAAAACAGTGTTAAGAAATGTTAAGGCTTAAGCGTTCTTCCATTCGTTAATGAAAGCGGCATAAGTATCGCTAATAGGTAACGAAAGGCCATTGCTGAGCTGGGCTTTTCGACTGGCCACTTGTTGTACATGTTTAACAGCAACCACATAACTGCGGTGTATGCGCTTAAATTTCTCCGCTGGGAGTTTATCGATTACTTTTTTGAGCGTGGTGAGGGTTAAAATCATTTTTCCGTTGCTCAAATGGATTTTTACGTAATCTTCCAAGCTTTCCAGGTAGACAATTTCTTTGATTTCAATTTTAATGAGTTTGTATTCTGAATATACAAAAAGATGTTCATTAGGGCCTTCCAACTCTTTTTGTTGTTTGTAAAGATGGTAGTCTAGCGCTTTTTTCGTCGCTGTTTTGAACCTTGCGTATTCAATGGGTTTCAGTAGGTAGTCAATGGCGTTCAGTTCAAAACCATCAAAGGCAAAGCTTTTATAGGCGGTAGTGAAAATCACCATAGGTTTTACGGCTAGGGAGCCATAGAGTTCCAATCCCGTGATATCGGGCATATCTACATCCAAAAACAATAAGTCTACTTGAAACTTGCTGAGGTACTCAATGGCTGCAACCGCATCTTCAAAAACATGCACTAAGTTTAATCCTTCAGTGGCTTGGATATAGGTTTTGATTAAGGCAAGGGCTAAAGGCTCATCGTCAATTGCTACGCATTTTAAAGGTTCCATTATACTAGGTGAATTGTGAGGTTAATTTTAAATGTTTTTTGATTATTCTCCACTTCTAGGATATGTCTACCAGGGTAGGTGTATTGTAATCGCTTTTTGGTGTTCTCCATTCCTATTCCTGTTCTCTTTTCGTTTTTCTTGTCATGGTTAATGGTGTTTTCGCAATACAAATTAATAAAGTTGTGCTCCACCAATAGCTTAATTACCAATTTACTATTTTTATGATTACTTACACCATATTTGAATACATTTTCTACGAAAGCCATGAGAATCAGCGGTGCTATTTTTTTGTTGGCAAAGCTTCCTCTTAGCTGGTAGTCCACCTGTGTCTTTTCTGTGAGCCTTAATTTTTGTAGGTCAATATAATCCGTCATGCAACCAATTTCCATTTCGAGAGGCACTTCGTCATTGCGAGCATCGTCCGTAAGGTAGCGCATCATGTTGGATAGCTTTAAAATGGCGGGTGCAGTATTTGTGTCTTGTGTAAAGGCTAAAGTGTAAACATTGTTAAGGATGTTGAACAGAAAATGAGGGTTTACCTGGGCCTTTAAAAAAGCAAGCTCAGCATTGGCTTTTTCGGTTTCGGCCTGTAGTGCCCTTTGCATGGTTAGCCTTAATTGTTTATTGGTTTCGGTAGCGATACCAATAAGCAAGGCCAGTAAAAAGAGAAAAATACTTACAATGTCCAATAACGGTCCTGGGCTACCTTTTTGTGGCGGAGGTCCGGGAGGCATATTTCCCTGTGGTGGGAAGGGTTGGTTATTTGGATTTGGTTGCGAAATAAAATAGTCGAACGGCCTTGCTAAGGCGATAATGATTAGTAATAGGATCAATATGCCAAAATACAAGCCATGTTTTTTTTTGGCATAAAGCAACGGGAATAAAATTTTGGTGTGTAGGAAATAGATGGCTGTAAATAGCAAACAAAAGGCTAAATAGCCAAAAACTGTTGTGATGTTGATTGTTTTGTTGCTTTGTCCGAAAAAAATAAAAAGTGGTAAGGTTAAAATCAATAGCCCTGCGATGGCTTGGATGTTGGTGTACAGCCTTACTTTCTTCTGCATCATCAAAAAAAGCTAGTAAATGTTAATTAATGATAAATGTATCGGTAATTGGCCTATTTGTGTGGATGAAATGGGGCTAAACGCTTGTCTCGCTGAAATCAAATTTCTGATTATAAAAGAATAAAACTAGATTTGCCGCAATAATGAGGCATCTTGTCACCATATCACTTGTGTTTTTCAGTCTTTCCCACTTGGCTAAAGCCGACCGTGTGGAAGGGACTCGTTATTTGACCGAGCGTTATTGTGCCAAGCAGCAAACCACTTCAGAGCAAAGTTCTATTCGCTCGATACAGGATTTGCAGGATCTGCCCCACTTTATCTTATCTAACAATCAGTTGAGCGCCATTGGCGTGCTTTCTAGCGAAAACTGTATCAAATACAATGTCCGTAATCAGCCTCTTGCTTATTCGGTTACGTTAGAAAATCCAAGGAACAACAGCCCCTAGCGCTGCTAAAATCCAAACTATAATGTTTCGTTGATAACGGAGTGAAAAATGCTATAGCTGTCAAGTTGACCTGCGATAAGGGTATGGCTTGGTTGTTGTATGTTCATTTTCGATTTTACCTGCCTGTGGTAGGTAGAAGTATTACGAAATACAAATGTTGAAACCTGGTGACTAATGATTTTCGAAACAATTAATCGATTAAATAGTTAGCCTATTTCAACCATAAATCAATTTAACAATAAAGCAATTAAGTAAATAAACATGTTAGGATTTTTAGCCAAGATTTTTGGAAGCAAATCAGAAAGAGATATAAAAGCACTACAGCCTATTGTAGCGCAAATTAACGAAGAATATGCTAAGCTGTCTTCGTTAAGTAACGACGAACTTAGAAATAAGACCATTGAATTTAAAGCAACCATTGCTTCGGCATTGGCTAGCATCGATGACAAAATCGCCAATTTAAAAACACAAGCAGAGGGTACTGAACTTTCATTACAAGAAAAAACCAGTCTATATGATGAGGTTGATAGCCTTGGAAAAGAACGTAATGTAGAGTTGGAGAAAGTGTTGCAACAAATATTGCCTCAAGCTTTTGCCGTAGTTAAAGAAACTTCGCGTCGTTTAAGCGAAAATGAACATTTAGAAGTAACCGCTACACAATTTGATAGGGAAATCGCTACCAGAAAAAGCAACGTAAAAATTGTTGGCGATAAAGCTTTATGGGCTAACCGTTGGGATGCTTCTGGTACCGAGGTGCTATGGAACATGGTACACTACGATGTACAGTTGATTGGTGGTATGGTGCTAAATAGCGGTAAAATTGCGGAGATGGCTACGGGTGAGGGTAAAACCTTAGTGAGTACCTTGCCTGCTTATTTAAACGCATTGGCTGGACAGGGTGTGCATATTGTAACCGTGAACGATTACCTTGCCCGTCGTGACTCGGAGTGGAATGGTCCATTGTTCGAGTTCCATGGTTTAAGTGTAGATTGTATCGATAAACACCAGCCAAACTCAGAAGAAAGAAGAAAAGCTTATTTAGCAGATATCACTTACGGTACCAACAATGAGTTTGGTTTCGATTACCTGCGTGACAATATGTCGCAAACGCCAGAGCAGTTGGTGCAACGCAAATTGCATTTTGCCATGGTGGATGAGGTCGATTCAGTTTTAATTGATGATGCACGTACACCATTGATTATTTCGGGTCCAGTTCCTTTTGGCGACCAACACGAGTTCCACGAGTTGAAACCTCGTATTGAGCGTTTGGTAAATGCACAAAAAACATACGTTACACAAGCATTAAACTCGGCAAAAAACTTAATCAACAGCGGTAACGTTGGTACAGAAGAAGGTGAAGGTGGTTTAGCATTATTACGTGCACACCGTGGTTTGCCTAAAACTAAGGCCTTAATCAAGTTCTTAAGTGAAGGTAACAACAAGCAAACTTTGCTTAAAACGGAAAACCACTACATGGCTGACCAGTCTAAGAACATGCCTAAAGTAGATGCTGAGTTGTTTTTCCATATTGATGAGAAAAATAACCAAGTAGAGTTGACCGAAAAAGGAATTGAGTTGATTACCCAAACAGGGGAAGATCCAAGTTTCTTTGTGTTGCCAGATGTGGGTACTGAAATTGCCGAAATCGAAAAATCGAGTTTGAGCAGCGAAGAGAAAATTGCACAAAAAGATGCTTTGATGCGTGATTATGCAGTGAAAGCAGAGCGTGTACACTCGATTAACCAATTGTTAAAAGCTTACGCCTTATTTGAGAAAGATGTAGAATATATCATTGATGAAGGCAAGGTTAAAATTGTAGATGAGCAAACTGGTCGTATCATGGAAGGCCGTCGTTACTCTGATGGTTTACACCAAGCGATTGAAGCAAAAGAGAATGTGAAAGTAGAAGATGCTTCACAAACTTATGCGACGGTTACTTTACAAAACTATTTCCGTATGTACCACAAACTTTGCGGTATGACGGGTACAGCAACTACGGAAGCTGGTGAGTTTTGGTCAATCTATAAATTGGACGTAGTGGAAATCCCTACGAACAGAGTGATTTCTAGAAAAGACGAACAAGATTATGTTTACCGTACGGTAAGAGAGAAATATAATGCGGTAGCAGAAGAAATCGTGAAATTGACGGAGGCTGGCCGACCTGTATTGGTGGGTACTACTTCGGTAGAGATTTCGGAATTGTTAAGCCGTATGCTCAAATTGAGAGGCATTAAGCACAACGTATTGAACGCGAAAATGCACCAAAGAGAGGCGGATATTGTGGCGGAAGCAGGTCAACCAGGTCAAGTAACGATTGCGACGAACATGGCTGGTCGTGGTACCGACATTAAGTTGGGCCCAGGGGTTAAAGAAGCTGGAGGTTTGGCCATCATCGGTACAGAGCGTCACGAGTCTCGTCGTGTAGACAGACAGTTGCGTGGTCGTTCAGGTCGTCAAGGTGACCCAGGTACTTCGCAGTTCTTTGTGTCGTTAGAAGATAACTTGATGCGTTTATTCGGTTCAGAGCGTATCTCTAACATCATGGTGCGTATGGGTATTGAAGAGGGTGAAGTAATTCAGCACTCTATGATTACCAACTCTATTG
>NZ_JAELTX010000156.1 GCF_016429065.1 Pedobacter sp. ASV17 | reverse complement strand
GTATATTATAATGTTAGCAGCAACCGTAAAAAACATGGCAAAATTCATCTTGACAATCGGACTTTTACTTTATTTAACAAAAAATTCTTTCTGTCAAGACGACAAATATTTAAAGTTTCCCGACACAATACATATTTACAAACCGAAAATTGACACTCTCCAATCACTGGAAAGTATTGAAGGTAAAAGCTTTGTCATCGACACATTAAATAATTCATCTGCATTTTTGTTGCAAATTTATCTTGAACAGTTTATTAATAAAAATGTAGTTGCTGTTAAACGAGGAAATAATTTCATAGTGTTTCCTGTGCTATCAGAGATAAATTATCGTGAAATTGAAACTGAAAAAATTTCATTAAGTAACAAGCACAATATTCTGTTGATAAAGTACACAACGAGCACTGGTATATCCCAAGAAACTCATGGGTGGGCAGAATATACAAAGGGCTTTCAAATTTGGGATTTAGATGAAATTTTATGCCTTGCCTCTATAGATAATTATTATAGTCATATAGAATGGGATAATAGTAGTAATGACGACAGTAGCAACATTTGTGAAAATTATATTTTTACAATAACAGACAGAGTGATTACATTGACCGAACAAAATAGTTGCAACGAATTTGCTGAGAAATTAAAGGCAATCGCCAGCAATGAAACAATTACCTTCAATTTGACCAATGAAGGTGCGATAAAATTAAAATAAAAACGGCAGCTGCTAACAACAGGTTCAAGTTAAGCCTAGGGCGAAGCAAGAACACAAAAATTTGAAGCCATTTAGTTAAATTAGCGATATGGGTACTTTGTGTAAGTAATTAGGCTCAACTTAAACCTGCAAACCGTTATTTATTAATCATTCCCCAAATTTAATCTTTCTCCCCGACACGCTTAAAGGAACTACTGCATAAAACTCACAATGTTAATCCTCAAGCTCTTCACAATAGAAACCCTGAGACTTCAACAGTGGCACAATACCAAGCAACAACTCGTTTTTAACTTCTACCCGAAGAATTTTATCGCAATCTTCTAAGTCAAAATGCCAACACGAACAACCCACTTGCAAATCTAAATAAGGCTGAAGCAATTCAACATCAGCACGGCATTGCACATTCGTTTTAAAAATCAACAGCATCATTTCTTTTGCTTTTGGGCCAATACCATCTTTTCCAAATCAGTCCAAGCACCGCCATTAAATACTTTTTTAAAACCACGTTCTTTCAAAAGACTTTCCACTTTAACACTTCGCAAGCCATGGGAACAGATGGTGATATAGGTTTTGTTAGGGTCCAATTCTCGGTATCTTTCCCTGATACTTCCCAATGAAATATTAACCGACCCTTCAATGTGGCCCATTTCATATTCTTCGGCAGTACGCACATCCAAAATCACGGCGCCATCAGCAATCTTCCTGTCCAATCCATCAGCAAGCATCACTAATCGATAGGTACGATAACCTACATATATCACTAAAAACGATAATAAAATCCATAAAATAGTTTTCATCATTGGTTGTTCTTTACGTTTCTAAAAATCTGGTAATCGATATAAAAAGTACCAAAGGGAATAAAACAAGCCACGATGATTTTCCAAGTCGTTGTTTTAAATTTCCATTGTTGCTCCACTCCTAGGCTGAGCGTACTCAATAAAAACCAAACGAAAATAGCACCATGCACAGGGCCAATCAGCTTGGTGAGCGAAGGGTTATTGCCCAAATATTTCATGGGAACAGCCACAAAAAGCAGGAACAACAAGGACAAGCCTTCCAGAAAGCCGAGCACACGCAGTCGGCCAATTTTTGTAGAGAAAAGTTGAATCATATTATCTGAAATAAGGTCGTTGAGCAAGTGGTGAAAAAGGCCAAGGAATGGCGATGAAGATGAGCAAAAGACTGAGAGAAAACCAAAGTAACATGGTCTTAAATTTATCCCTGTCATTGGTTTTCCTTTTGGCCAAGGCCGAGCCAATGGTGAGTACAACTACTGCCAAAAGCATCATTAAGCTATGTAAAAGTCCGAAAAAGCTAAAATCCAGTTTCCAAACGGTTTCCTTAAAATTGGCGAAGAAATATTTAATTAAAGGACTTTGAAAATACAGCACTAAGCCCAACATCAATTGGACATGGGCAATAGTGGCCGTCCAGTGCCTAACCGCATTATCCGTTTTGCTAAATACAGCGTTGGAACGGTAACCACGATACGCCCTAAAGATGGCATAAATTAAGCTCGCCAATACGAGCCAACGAACAGTAGAATGATAAAAAGTGAAGGCCTGATACATCGATTTTTAATTAACGATGTAAAGTAAATCAAAAACATACTAATTAGTATGTTTTTGATTGTAAAATTTAAGTCAAGCTCTGAAGATAGCTTTTAAGCTCCTTTAAATAAGGTAAATAAACGGCTTTACTATTGGCTAACTTCCCAAAATTCCTTACGCCCCAATAGCCCGACATCACAAATAAAGTCACTTGTGCCGCATTTACGTCTTTACGTATCACTCCTGTTTGTTTTCCTTTTTCGAGTACACTGGTCATCAGTTCCGACCATTGTTGGGTCAACTCGTTCAACACCGAACTAAAATCTGTATTCCACGGGGTCATCTCCTGCGTTAAGTTTGCCGCAGGACATCCGAACTCCACTTTCAGGAAATCGTTTTCTAACAACAGTCCATGCATTAAATTATAAATGGCATCCAAAGGATTTTCGTTTGCCTGCAAAGGTTCAATGAAACTGCTGGCTAAAATGGGCTTTAGCAGCTCATTGATAATGGCCAGTCCCATTTCGTCCTTATTTTTAAAATGGTAGTAAAAGGCGCCCTTGGTTACTTTGGTGGTTGCCAAAATATCATCTATACTGGTGGCCTGATAGCCTTTGCGATAAATCAGCTCAAAAGCCTGTTGCAAAAGATGGAGGCGTGTTGCCGCTGCCTTTTTCATAAAAAATACCAATTAGTTTCTTTTACAAAGAACGACAAACTAGCTAATACCTACAAACATATAGGCCTAACATCTTCCATGCTGTAATCCGTTCCTAAAAAACTATTTTTGCAGAAAATATCCCCGTCCATGAAGTTAAAAAATATCCCTCCCGTACCCGCAGTTTTGCTTTCTATCATCAGTGTACAGGGAGGTGCCGCCATTGCAAAAGGTATTTTCCCTATCATGGGTGCGGCGGGCACCGTAAGTTTACGGATTGTGCTTTCGGCCATTCTTTTATTGGCCGTTTACAGGCCATCATTTAAAACCATTACCCCTATCCAATGGAAATGGGCAGCTATTTATGGCTTGGCCTTGGGTATCATGAACACTACATTCTATTTGTCACTGTCCAGAATTCCTTTGGGGCTGGCGGTTACCTTAGAATTTTTAGGGCCTTTGGTCTTGGCCATTTCTACCTCCAGAAAAGCGATAGATTTTTTATGGGCCTTGATGGCGGCCGCGGGCATAGCCTTAATTGCGCCATGGCATAGCAATAGCGATATTGACCTCATAGGTGCTGGTTTGGCTTTATTAGCGGGTGCTTTTTGGGCGGCCTACATTATTCTTGGCAGCAAAGTAACCAAGCTCATGGACAGCGGACAAGCGGTAAGTATCGGTTTAATTTTTGCCTCGTGTATTGCTCTACCAGCGGCCCTCATTGAAGGCAATTTGGGCAACATTAGTCCTAATGTATTTCTATTAGGGATGGGTATTGCCTTATTATCAAGTGCTATCCCCTACACGCTCGAAATGAATGCGCTCAAACACATCCCCGCCAAAACATTCAGCATCTTAATGAGCTTAGAACCTGCTGCTGCAGCGCTTTGCGGCTTGGTATTTTTGCATGAACATTTAAGCGTTCTTGAATGGACAACCATTGCCTTGGTAGTTGCGGCAAGCACAGGCTCTACACTTACAAAGAGTAAAACCACCAGTAGTATCGATGTATAATCCTTAAATAATCAAGTAATTAAATTTGTAAATATGGTAACAGGTTTTTTACCTTTAGGAAAAGATTAACCATTTATACAAATACAAACTAGAATGAAAAAGAAATTATTAGGCTTATTGATGTTAGCATCGGCTGTGGTCGCCACTTCTTGTAATAAGATAAAAGAGGCTACCGACCAAAACATTACCCTAACAGGAGCAGATGTCACCTTTACCATTACGCCTAAGGCGGTAACCACGCAATCCATCGAGCTGACTTCTCAAACCACGGCAGCAGATTTAGATGCACTGATTAAAAAACAATCGCCTTCTTTTGGATTAAAAAATTTAAAATCTTTGAAGATAAAAACCTTAACTGCAGAAATTATCGCAGGTTCTGAACCTAATAATAGCTTTGGCAACTTAAGCGAAATATCAGCATTGATAGAGGCTACAGGAAAAACACCTTTTACTGCCACATACACCAGTACCTCTACTGCGCAAACCAATAAAATTAACTTCACGGTTAACAATAGTGTTGATTTAAAAGACTTGGTTTCAAGCAGCAGTTTAAAATACACGTTAAAATCTAAAGTAAATACCGCTTTAAACAAAGACTTAACGGTAAAAGTAGCAGCAACCTACGATGCCGTAGTTGGCCTTTAATAAACTAAACAACATTTGGATAGGTCGGTGCACAACACTGGCCTATTTTTTTGTGCTTCAATGAACCAACAGCAATAAAAAAGGAGACACTTTTCAGCATCTCCTTTTCTTTTATATCATCCCGAGGGATTTAAACTTTTTAACTTTTAGCGCTTCGCCCGATTAACCTTCTTGGTGCAACCAAGCTTTTTTAGCTAATAGTTCTTCTTCCGTTTCACGGATATCTTCGTCGTCTACACAGCAATCTACTGGGCAAACCGCCGCACATTGAGGCTCATCATGGAAACCTTTACACTCGGTACACTTATCTGAAACAATATAGTATACTTCATCAGAAACTGCATCTTGAGCTGCTCCTGCATCCATTTCCTTGCCTCCAAAATCTATAATACCATCTAAGCTAGTACCATCAGAGAATCTCCAAGCAGTACCTGCATCGTAAATTGCATTATTAGGGCATTCTGGCTCACATGCCCCACAGTTTATACATTCGTCTGTTATTTTAATTGCCATCTTATCGTCTAATTCTAAATGCTAAGCTTAACTTTGCAGCGCAAATATAATACATAATCCATTTATAATAGTTCTAAATATGTCATCACTTCGCAAAGAACAGTTAATTTCAGCTTTTAAACAGCTAGGTTTATACCTCCAACAGCCCGACGAAGCCCTAATTGCTATCCTAAATTCTGCTAGCAATGCAAATGCTTGGTTTACAGCTACCGAGGTAAACAGAGCCATTAAAGCAATTGCTGAAATGCTTGATGAACAAGATTTAGCACAGTGGTTTGAAACGGTAGAAGTGGCTAAAACGCCAAAAACCGTTGGTCTTATCCTTGCAGGAAACATTCCTTTGGTAGGTTTTCATGATGTGATGTGTGTTTTGGCCACAGGAAACATCGCCCTCATTAAGCTATCGTCGTCAGACAATAAGCTCCTACCCTTTTTGCTTAATCGTTTATGCGATATTTTGCCTGAACTGAAAAACCATATCGTTTATGCCGAGCAGTTAAAGAATTTTGATGCGGTAATTGCTACGGGAAGCAACAACACTTCTAGATATTTCGAATATTATTTTGGTAAGGTACCCAACATCATCAGAAGAAATAGGAATAGCGTAGCCATTATTACTGGCAAGGAGAGCAAAGAAGAAATTGCTCAGTTGGGGCATGATATTTTAGATTATTTTGGAATGGGCTGTCGCTCGATTTCTAAAATATTTATCCCAAAAGGTTATGATATCAAATACTTTTTTGAGCCTTTAGAGCAGTATCAAGACATCATCAACCATTTTAAGTACAACAACAATTACGATTATAATAAATCAATCTACCTCGTGAACCTACAGACGCATTACGACAATGGTTTTCTGTTGCTGAAAGAAGATGAAGGGCTGTCTTCGCCTTTGGCAGTGTTATATTACGAGACGTATGAAGATATTAAGGAGGTAGCCGAAAAACTAACGCAACAGGAAGAACAAATTCAATGTATCGTATCCAATACTCCTATACAAAATTTACAGGTCTTACCATTTGGACAAAGCCAGCACCCAAAACTTTGGGATTATGCAGATAATGTAAATACCATTGCGTTTTTAACTGGATTAGGAAACTAGGAGTTAGGAGTTAGGAGTTAGGAGTTAGGAGTTAGGGGAAATTATTTTACTGTTAGATTGTTTTATTGCTGAAAAAGTTTTCCCTAACTTTTATGTCCAGTCTTAAACGACTTTCCGACTTTTTACTATTACTTTTCCCTTTTTCACTTTTTACTTCTTACTTTTGAAAGATGTATATCATCAAAGTTAAGGGCATTGCCAAAATACCAGATTACGTACAACTTAGAGATGAAAAGTTTACGCTATTGGCTTATTTTAGGGTAGATAGACCTGATAAATCACTAGAAAAGCTGGGCTTTGGGGATAAACAGGAAAAAATAATGAACATTATAAACGAGTTGCCTTTTGGACAGGTAACCAAATTAGATATTTAACATGGCCGAAAACGTAATTACCCTAAACAATGTTGATGTTTTTCAGCAGAAACACCTTGTACTTTCTAACGTTGACCTCAATATAGCCAAAGGCGAATTTGTCTTTTTAATTGGGGCTACAGGTTCGGGAAAAAGTAGTTTGCTAAAAATCATTTACGGCGATTTGCACATTGGTAATGGTGAAGGCAGCATAGCCAATTTCAACCTTAAAACACTTTCAGATAAAGAAGTACCTTTCTTGAGAAGAAAACTAGGAATTGTATTCCAGGATTTTCAGCTATTAAGCGATAGAACGATTGAACAAAATTTAGAGTTTGTGCTAAAAGCTACGGGCTGGAAAGATAAAAACCTGATTATTGAACGCATTAAAGACGTTTTGGAAAAGGTTGGACTACGTTCGAAAATCAAAAAAATGCCGCATGAACTATCAGGTGGTGAACAACAACGCATCGTTATCGCAAGGGCATTGCTGAACAATCCAGAGATTATTTTGGCCGATGAGCCTACTGGAAACTTAGACCCAGAAACTTCGGAAGAAATTGTAATGTTATTAAGACAAATTAGCCAAAATGGTACTGCCGTATTAATGGCTACCCATGATTACCATATCATCCGTACCTTCCCTTCACGTATCATTAAATGTGAAAATGGTTTGGTACACGAAGATGCTCAAATTGCCTAAGCATTTTCTGACAAAATTTTAACTTTCAGCCATTCTGTTAGTGTATAACCTTACAAAACTGACAGCATGGCTGTTTTATTTGTATTGGCAACACTTTTGACAATGAACCCAAAAAACAAGTTTACAGATGTTTAATAAGAAGAAAAAGGAAGAAGAAGCTGTAGTAGAAAATCAAGCTACAGAGGAAACTAAAGAGAATAATTCAACTGAAAATACAGAAAATGAAGCTACTGTAAATGAAGCTGCTGAAGAATTGTCGGCAGAAGATAAACTGAAACAGGAAGTAGCTGAGCTAAACGATAAATACCTACGTTTATTTGCCGAGTTCGATAACTTTAAACGTCGTACTCAAAAAGAGCGTGTAGAGCTTTTGCAAACTGCTGGAAAAGATGTAGTGGTTTCACTTTTGCCTGTTCTTGATGATTTTGAACGTGCCATTAAAGCCACAGAAAACACTACGGAAGTAGCTCCTGTTCGCGAAGGTATTGTATTGGTGCAAACCAAATTGAAAAGCATTTTGAACCAAAAAGGCTTGAAAGAAATTGAAAGCATCAACACAGAGTTCAATACTGATTTACATGAGGCGATTACCCAAATCCCTTCACCTACCGAAGAGCAAAAAGGAAAAGTAATTGACGAACTAGAAAAAGGATACACGCTTAACGACAAGGTAGTTCGTTTTGCCAAAGTGGTGGTTGGAGCATAAGAATTTGATGATGTGATTATTAGCTAATTGGCTAATTCACAAATTCTCACATTAATAAAATGAGCAAAAGAGATTATTACGACGTACTTGGAGTTGCTAAGGGCGCTTCGGCTGAGGAAATTAAAAAAGCCTACCGTAAATTAGCAATTAAATATCACCC
>NZ_JAELTX010000155.1 GCF_016429065.1 Pedobacter sp. ASV17 | reverse complement strand
GATTTTGCTAAAATTAAGTTGAGCTACGGTACCAATGGAAATTCTAGGATTGGAGCATACAAATCTAAAGGTATATACAGCTTTGACGTAACGAAAAATATCTACAACGAAATGTTGGGTGCTACCATGACCAACGGCGAAAACCCTGTATTGTCTTGGGAAACCACAACTGCCATCAATACGGGCATTAGCTTAGGCTTGTTTAAAAGAATAGCGCTTGACGTTGAGGTTTATCAAAACGTAACCAAAAATGCGCTTGATGATGTAGACGTTACCAGAAGTACGGGTTTTACCGGCATCCTTCAAAATGTAGGTAGAATCAGAAACAGAGGTGTGGAGATTACCTTAAATACCCAAAATATCATGCGTAAGGATTTTGCTTGGAATACCAGCATTAACTTTTCACTCAATAGAAATACAATCCTGGAACTCTACAACGATAATGAAAAAATATTTGGCAGCACAATTAGAAGAGTTGGAGAGCCTATTAAAACAAATTATCTAATTCGTTGGGCAGGTGTTGATCCTAGGGATGGTGGGCCGCTTTGGTATGATACAAAAGGTAACCTTACTAAAGTTTTCGACTTGAACAATCGCGTAATGGCAGGAACACAGGATCCAACATTCTTTGGCGGGATGACCAACACTATCGATTATAAATCTTTCTCTTTAAAAGCACTGATGCAATATACGGTAGGGGGCTATCTTTTCAGTAATTTACAACGTGAAGCAGAATCAGATGGTAGAAACTTAGCTGATGACAATCAATCAAGAAACCAATTAGATCGATGGAGAGAGCCTGGAGATTTAACCTTGGTGCCAAAAACTGTTTTAAAGGAAAATGCCGACAATGGTAGAAACTCCACTCGTTTTTTACATAGCCGTACAGCTTTTAGACTTACCAATGTAAGCTTGAATTATAATTTCCCAGTTAAGTTGGTGAACAAAATAAGCCTACGACGAGCTAATGTTTATGTTCAGGCAGATAATGTAGCTTTTTGGACTCCATATAAAGTTAAAGAGAATTATAACAGTTACAGGAATTCATTTAACCCCTATCCACAGCCGTTGGTGCTCTCTTTTGGTTTGAATGTAGGCTTTTAAATTTGATTAATATGAATAAGTTAATATATAAAATAATCTTATTGGCAACGCTGATGTTCAGCTTCGCTTCGTGTAAGAAATTTCTAGAAAAGGAACCAATTGGTAGAGTTGGCAAGCAGGTATTGTTTGAAGATGTGAATGGAGCCCAATTAGGTTTGGTAGGTGCATATAGGCTAGTTTTGGATTACCATAGAAATGAATTTGGAATGCATGGAGAAGTGGCTTCAGATAATATGGTTTACACGACAACACCTGCAGCTCAAGGTATGATGCAGTCATATAATTTTAGCAGTACGCCAGAAGACGATGCCTTAGTGGCCGGCCATATTTGGCTCGGTATTTTCGAGGCACTAAATAATGTGAACAATGTGCTTAATGCTTTGCCCGCTTTAAAGGAAAAATTTCCAAATCAGTTAAGCCAAATTGAAACCATAGAAGGGCAAGCATTGGTGTTAAGGGCGTTATGTCATTTTGATTTGAGCAAAGTTTACGCCCAACCTTATAATTTTACGGCAGACGCTTCTCATCTTGGTGTACCTGTGCTAACTAAAACGCCTTCTCCCGGAGAAAATGTAGTTAGAAGAACAATGAAGCAAACTTATGATCAGATTTTATTAGATCTATCAAATGCTTTACCCTTATTAAATAAGTATAATAATTTTACCAATCAGGCTTTGGTTAGTTACCAAGCAGCACTTGGATTGCTTTCTAGGGTATACCTATATAAGGGCGACTGGCAAAATTGTTTAAATACTTCAAATGCTGTAATTGGAGATACCAGGTATAAGCTAGCAACAGCTACCGAATATAATTCGCTGTTTTCTACCTATACCCCTAATACAAATACTTCCTCAACAAAATCAGAAGTGTTGTTTCAATTATCGGGTGCCAGCCTTGAAAAAGTTAGTGTTACGGAGCTTATTACGATGTTTACTACGCAGTATGGGGCATCCTTAAAACTGTTAAATACATTCGATGCTGACGATATCAGAAAAACTCAGCTTTTTAATACCCTCAATGCCCCTAGGATATATACTACTAAATATACTTCTGCGTATACGATTAAAGTGGTGAGATTATCTGAGGTTTACCTGAATAGGGCTGAAGCAAATTGGAATTTAAAAAACTATGATGACGCTAAGGAAGATTTACGTGTCATCTCTCAAAGGGCTCATCCTAATCAGACTATTAATATCGGTAATCCATCTCCTGATGATTTGTATAAACTAATTGCAGATGAAAGGAACCGAGAATTATGCTTTGAAGGCCATCGTTTGTATGATATTGTGAGAAGAAAGGAAAATTTGGTGCGTGGCGTAGATTGTAACGCTACGGTTTGTACGTTAACTTACCCTAACGACAAATTTGTGTTGCCTATCACCACTAAAGAATTAGACGCAAATAAAGGAATGAAACAAAATCCTGGATATAATTAGAAGCGAGATGAAAAAGAGTAAATACATATATATATTATCGTTATTGCTAAGTATAACGTTATTTTCTGCCTGTAAAGATGAGTTTGAACCTTATGATCATCCATTTTTTCATATTCATGTAGGCAATAGTGCTAGCGTGGTAGTGGCTACAGACAGAAATGATCAAGTAGACTATAAAGTTTATTTCAGTACCAAGCTGCAATTTGAGCCGGTTGACCTTAAATATGAAGTGGTGGTAGGCAACGGCTTATTGGCTGGTCGTGATTTCGAGTTGATTACACAAGGCAATACCCTAAACTTTCCTAATGGTATTTTTGAGCGTCCAGTAACCATTAAATGGATTGCTGCTCCAGTAGATGCTACAAAAAATAATACCATTATTATTCGTTTGTTGAGCAATAGCAAAAACTATACGATTGGTTTGCCAGGACCTGATCAATTACAAAAAGAATTAATCATCACTAAAAAATAAGCAGCGTAATGAATTTAAAGAAAATAACAACGCTCCTCATTTTAACGGCTCTTTGTTCGATAGGCTTTGCCCAAACTCTTAAGCAAGATCCAAATTTGGTAAAAGGGAAATTGGCCAATGGCTTTACCTATTACATCTACAAAAGTGATAAAGACCCAGGAACCTCAACCTTACGTTTGTTTGTAAATGCAGGTTCATTGCAAGAAAATGAAAAGCAGCTTGGTTTAGCGCATTTTGTGGAACATATGGCTTTTAACGGAACCAAACATTATTCTAAAAATGATGTGATCACTTTCTTAGAATCGAAAGGGGTAAAATTCGGAGCCGATTTAAATGCACATACGAGCTTCGACGAAACCGTGTATAAGATCAGTATCAATACAGAAGAGGAGAAAAACCTAGAGAAGTCTATTGATATTATGGCTGATTGGGCCTTTGGAGTAACTTTTGACGCTAAAGAGATTGATAAAGAAAGAGGCGTAGTAATTGAAGAATGGCGTAGCAAACAAGGTGCTGAAAATAGGTTGAGAGATCAATACTTACCAGTGCTATTCAATAAGTCAAGATATGCCGAAAGATTACCGATTGGTAAAGTGGATATCCTGAAAAGCTTTAAACGCCAAACGATTGTAGATTTTTACCAGAAATGGTACCGTCCTGATTTAATGGCCATCGCCATTGTGACGGATATCGATCCTAAAAAGGTAGAGCAATACATTAAGACGGAATTCAACCAATACAAAGCCAAAAGCAAAGATCCGAGAGTGTATTATGAGCTGCCAAGCCATAAAGACACTTTGTTCTCTATCATCACTGATAAGGAGGCAAGGGAAATCGATTTAAGCTTTTTTCATAAAATTAAATCATCAGGCGCTATAAAAAGCGAACAAGATTATGAACAACAGCAAACCCGAAGCTTTTTTAACGCTTTGGCAAAAAATAGGTTCAGTAGAGTTTCGCAGTTGAGCGACAATTTTAAAGATGGTAGCTTTTCTATCAGCAATATCGTGTTAAAGAATGGTGTGGTTGCTGGTGGAGTTTCCTTGTATCGTGATCAGGTGAAGAACGGTATTGAAAATTACCTGTTGGAACTGCAACGTATCCTGAGATATGGCTTTACTTCTGAGGAAATCTCTAAATACCGTGAAGAGTATATGGCGGCAATTAAGAGAGGAGCGAAGGAAGAAAAAAGCCAATCCGAAACCTATTTGAACGAAATGCATGAAGATTTTTATGTAGGTAGTGTAATGATGGATAAGCCACAGCGTACCGCACTTGCACTTAAATATGCAGCAAAAATAGACTCGGTAAGTTTGCTTAACTTTTTAAAGACTAAGCTTACCCCAAATAACATGGTGGTATTGCTTACCGCACCCGAAAAGGATAAAGCTTTATTGCCAAGTCAAGCGCAATTAAAAACTTTAATGGCTAATGCGCTTAAGCAAAAAGTATCTCCTTGGAACGATGAAGTTGAGGTGCCTAAGCAGTTATTGGAAAAACAACCCATAGCTGGTAAGGTCACTAAAGAAGAGCAATTAGCTGAAATTGGTGTAACCAAGTGGTCATTGTCTAACGGAACAACGGTTTATATCAAGCAAACCAAAGAAAAGAAAGATTACTTAACCATTTCTGGCTTTAGGGAAGGTGGTATGTACGCCTTGGATTCTAGCCAGTACGTTACTGCTCAATTTGTAAAGCCAGTAACTGGACTAAGTGGTGCAGGTAACTTTGGAAGAAAAGCATTGACCCAATTTTTAACGGGCAACTCTGCATCGGCAGTGCTTATTCTTTCGGGCAATAGAGAAGGCGTGGTGACCAACGCCGATTGGAAAGATGCTAAAACCATGTTCCAATTGATGTACCTGAAATGGATGTATCCAAATGCGGATAAGGTTACTTTTGATCAGGCCAAACGTAAAGCATTAGAGGGTTTGGAAAATGCGAAGCTGTCTCCGAATTACGCCTATAACCAGGCTATTTCTGAGCTGCTAAAAGGTGACGACGACTTTGCTTCAGATGTTACCGCAGAACGTATTAACAAAGAAGTGAAGTTCGAAAATATCATTCCTGTATTTAAAAGCAGGTTTGGTTCCGCTAAAGATTTTCAGTTTGTAATTGTTGGTGATTTTAACCTTGATAGCATTAAACCAATGGTAGAACAATATATCGGTGGTTTGCCATCAGGCGATTATGTGAAAGACTTTAAATATAAAGGTCCAACAGGCGGTAACAAAGCAAAAGACATTTTAATGTATGCAGGTAAAGCACCTAAAAGCACAGTTAATCTATTTTACCAAAGCAATGACGTAAAATACGACTATCCAGATATTTTAGTGCAAACGCTGCTACAGGAAGTGCTGAAGGTGAAAATGCGTTTGAACCTTCGCGAAGAAAATTCGGGCGTTTACGGTGTAGGCGTATCTGTTTCTTCTACCAGTATTCCTAATCCGTTGATCCGTTCACGAGTGTCATTTAGCTGCGCACCAGAAGCCGCTGATTTCTTGGTGAAGCAAGCGCAATTAGAATTGGACAAAGTGGCCAATAAGCCAGATTATTTTGCGGAAGATTTGAAGAACATCAAAATACAACAGATCGATGGCTACAAAAAGCAGTCGAGCAAAAACTTGTTCTGGAGTACCGCATTAAGAAACCAGTTTTATTTTGGCTTCAAAGATTTCAGCTATTTCACCAAATACGAGGAAATGGTAAACAGCATTACTCCAGCGCAAATTGCCGAGTACGCAAAAAAATATATCATCAACCAACCCGGTATTAAGGCCATATTAATGCCAGAAAACTATAAGACTTTAAACAAATAACATGAAGACTATTTTTAACCAACTGAGCGTTTCCTTGCTGCTTTTGATAGTGGTGATGGCTGGTTGTAAAAAAGATCCAGTAATGTACGCTAAGGGTATCGAATCATTTTCTTTTAAAATAAAAGATGCCCTGAATGTAGAAAAAGAATATCAAGGGGTAATTACCGATGGGAACATTGCCGTAACCGTACCTACGGAAACCGATGTGACGGAACTAAAGGCGATTTTTAAAACGGATAACCCAAGGACTATTGTACAAGTGGGGACTGAAGTTCAAGAATCAGGCATTACCATGCAAGATTTTACCACTGCCAAAAGCTACCGAGTAAAAGCAGAGGACAAAAGTACCCGAAGCTATGCGGTAACCGTAAGCAAGAAAATTGCCTTAACTAGTTATGGTTTCTTTAAGGAAGATAATCCAAGCCTGCAAACTGACTACGTAGGGATAATTAGAGGTTTGGAAGTTGAAGTGGCATTGCCAGAAACCGTTTCCTTTTTGGGGCTTAAAGCTAGATTTACCACTACCACTGGCGCAAGTTTGAAAGTAGGGGCGGTAGATCAACAAAGCAAGATAACTCCAAATAACTTTGATAGCCAAGTAACTTATAGCTTAAATGAGGCCTCGTTAACTACTCCGTATGAATACAAAGTAAATGTGGTGTTTTTGGGTAAACAGTGGGAGCTTTTTGGCGATAATTTAACGGTGCCAACCGCCGCCTCGCCAAAGCTGGCCATTAACCCATTAAACAGTAACCCATACTTTATTTACCAGCGTACAGGTAAAGATGAAACTGGTGCAACCATCGCTACGGATAATAGAAAAGTAGCGGTAATGGGCTATGTAGGCGGTCAATGGCAAAACCTGGGTGATAAATTGGGTATTTCTGATTTTAGAGCTGATGCACAAACCCTTGCATTTAATAGCGCTGGCGAGCTCTATGTAGCTTATAAAGATTATTTTAACGCTGAGCAAAGAGGAACCGTTAAAAAATATACAGGTGCTGCTTGGGCAACGGTTGGTAATAACAGATTTACCCCAATGAAGATAGATTACCTCACGATGGCGATGGATGCCAGCGATGTGCCGGTAATTTCTATGACTAAGCAAAGCAATGCTACCGAATATCCTATTATCCCTCAGAGGGGCGTTTATGTAACTAGCTATAAGAATAACCAATGGGGTGATGCTACAGGTGCCTTAACAGGAAAAACCATGTTCCAGAATAACTTGATTAGAGGTTTGGATGGTAATATCTATTTAGGTTTAATGGAAAGAACAACAGGGGCTAACAGGCCATCGGTATACAAACTTGTCAACAATGTGTGGACTGCTGTAGGACCAACTTCTTTCTCAGCTCCTGATGGTTTAGTAGGCTTCCAGTCGGTAGCTATTGCAGTTGATAAACTTGGACAGGCTTATTTAGCATTCCAAGTAGGTTCAGGTGCGACCAGAATGAACCACGTGATGAAATTTAATGCGAGTGCCAATGCTTGGCAAGAAATAGGCAATGGCGTATTAAGCGGAGCGGTTTCGGATACTTTTGCGCTAGTGGTTGACAAGCAAGATGACCTATATTTTGCTTATGCTAATGCATCGTCATTAGTGGTGAAAACCTTGAACAAAACCACTAATAACTGGAACACCGAACGTAAGATCATTAATGAAAAAGTAACTGCCTTTGATTTACAAGCAGCGCCAAACGGATTACTTTATGTAGTAGCTAGTTTATCTGCATCGAGCAAAACGGTAGTTTACAAATACGAATAATTATTTAGGTTAGTTATTTCGTGAGAAAGGTCGGTAGCAATACTGGCCTTTTTTTAGTGACTAGGAGTTAGTGACTAGTGGTTAGTTGCTAGTTGTTAGTGGTTAGGAACTAGTAGCTAGGGATTAGTGCTCACCCATACCCTATTTTCCTAGACCCATCTCGACTTTACCTATACTGCTTCTTCAGTAACCAAGTAGCGGGTTTCGTTTATTGATCATTGGTCATTGATTATTTTGGTCATAGGTAGTAGTCCCAATACTTCTGGAACTTGTCCCAATACTTCTGGAATTTGTCCCGACCCTTCGGGAACTTGTCCCGATACTTCGGGATTGTTCATAATTTCCAAAAAGGTGGTTTTCGCACATTTTCTTCTTTTTAGCCTTCTTATCTTTAAAACACAGTTCGGATATTTTTTATCCTAAAAAGGCTTGCTGAATAGCCTGCAAATGGCCATTTCCTATATGTGGAAAAATATTTTTCATTTTTTTTGAGAGGGTGGGCCTAGTAAACTGTCTTTACCATAATTCGCCTTCGTTTTCCTGCCGATCTCTTTTCTGTTTCTCTTCACAAAAAAACAATCATAAATGGAAAAACTACATCTAACTAGAAAAATGGGCATGGTCTTGTTGGCCATGGCCATGCTGTGGGCCGTGGCCTGCAAAAGGGACCAGCTGCCGCCGGGCAACAGCCTGCTGAACACCTATCGCGGTAACGACAAAATGGTGCTAAAGGTCATAGAAGCACTTAAAGAACCTGCTAACCAAACAGTGCTGGCCGACCTTGAAAAACAGGGCAACATGAACTGGGAGTACGAAACCCTAATTACCTCCCGCTTTTTAAAGGGCTATACCCTGCGCTTTGCAACTGGTAGTGATGGTAATTACCTTGATGCCG
>NZ_JAELTX010000154.1 GCF_016429065.1 Pedobacter sp. ASV17 | reverse complement strand
ATCTTATCGTATACCGTTATTTTAGCCAAATTACATGTTAAGCCCTAGGAACAAAAAAAGTAACTCGTATGTTCGATAAAAAAGAAGTTCAAATTACACATGGCGAGATTGGACACACATTAAATACAGGTCAGGTATTTTCAGCGGATAATGAATGGATTGTTTTTGACCACCGAAATAATGATGGAGGTATCAAGATTACTGGAAGCATAGGTGTTGTTAATTTGAAAACAGGTGAGGAAAAGATTATTTATACCGTTCCAAATCAAACAGAATATGGTCCAGGTGTTGGGGCGGTTAGCTTTTCTCCAAAAGAAAATAAAGTCATTTTTATACACGGTATTCGCCATGTGGATGCAGAAAAGCCTTACGATTTTACGCGTAGGACTGGTGTGGCGATTGATTTAGAAATTCCTGAGCAGCCCATTTTTATGGATGCGAGGAACATTGAAAAACCTTTCACAAAGGGAGCTTTACGAGGAGGGACACATGCCCATTCGTGGAGTGCCGATGGTAGTATGATTAGCTATACCTATAACGATTACGTGATGGAGCAGTTAGCCAAATCCAATTCACAAGTGAAAGATTTGCGCACCATAGGCCTCATGTTTCCTAAAAAGGTACAAGTGCCTAATACCATCAATATAGAAAATAACAATGGTGAAATGTTTGCTGTGCTGGTGGCAACGGTCACCGAAAAACCAAAACCAGGGAGCAATGAAATAGACAAAGCTTTTGATGAGTGTTGGATTGGAAAAGAGGGTTATCTTAACATTGATGGTGGTCGACAATACAAAGCCATTGCTTATCAGGGAAATGTAAGAGATGAACAAGGTAATACCGTTACTGAAATTTTTGTAGCCGATATTCCTGATGATTTGAGTACAACAGCTTTTGATGAAAGTATTGCTGGTACCGTTAATACCCGTCCAGCTGTCCCACAAGGTATTAGTCAACGTCGCATCACCTTTAGTAGAAAAGGAGTAAAAGGACCTAGGCATTGGTTGCGTAGCAATGCCGATGGTAGTTTGATTTTCTTCCTGTCTGAAGATGAAAATGGCTTGGTACAGGTGTTTGCCGTATCACCAAATGGGGGAGCTATACAGCAAATCACCCGCAATGAATTTTCCATTACTGGTCCTCTCAACATCAGTCCAGATGGTTTGTATCTTTCGTATCTCGCCGACAAAAGCGTATTCATCACCGAAATTGCTAGAGGGAATTCACAGCGCTTAACCCAAAAATATAGTGCTCCAGAGCAGTTAAATGGCGCTGTGGTGTGGTCTAACGATGGAAATATACTGGCCTTTAATCGTTATGTGAAATCAGATAAGGGATTCTTCCTCCAAGTATTCTTATTGCGTAAATAGTTCGTTTTTAGGCTGACGAAGTCTTTAGAGGCATGGAAATTAGACTTCGTAAGTCTGTAGCCATTAAACAAAAAACCTCGTAGGTTTTCAAAACCTACGAGGTTTACTAAATCACTACTTAAAATTCCTGCCATCATGAAAAACCTTTTCACCCATAGTAGGAGGGATGTTACGGGTTTTGCTACCATGCAGTTGTTGTAATAAACCATTGTAGTTATGACAACGCTGCACTACAATATGTACCACTTCTCCTTCACGTTGTACTTTGCCTTCTATCATGAGCAGTTTGGCTCCTAATATCTCCTTACGGAATTGGTTAAACAATTTTTGATAAACCACAAGATTGGCAATGCCAGTTTCATCCTCAATGGTAATAAAACAAATGCCACTGGCAGTTCCAGGTCGCTGACGAACCAATATCAATCCAGCTACTTTTATTCTTTCTCCATCCTTGGCTTCATTGGCCGTTTGGGTACTTAACACCCGAAGTGCTTCCAGTTCTTTGCGTATAAAACTAACAGGATGTGCTTTCAACGAAAGCCCAACATGAGCATAATCATGTATCACATGCTCCGAAGTAGGCATTAAGGGTAAAGAAATTTGAGTTTCATGTTGGCTGTTATCAGCTTTGCCCTCAAATAAAGCAATAGGTCTATCATGTAAAGCACTAATATGCCAAAGCGCATCTCTGCGGTCCATATTCATGCTCCTAAAAGCATCAGCATCGGCCAGTTTTTCCAAGGTGCTTTGGCTAATCCCGATATCACGTAAAGCCGCTAAGCTTTTGTATCCCAATTGACGTTGGGCCACCAGAAAATTCATTTCCTCTTCGGCTAAACCTTTGGCCTGTCTAAACCCCAATCTAATGGCATAAAAATTACCAACTTTATCGGCTAGCGTATTGTCCCACTCAGAATAATTAATATCTATAGGTAAAACCGTGACGCCATGTTTTTCGGCATCTATCACAATTTGTGCAGGTTGATAAAAGCCCATGGGCATACTGTTGAGCAGGGCGGTAGCAAACACGTCAGGATAAATGCATTTGAGATAACTGGAAATGTAGACCAAAAGCGCAAAACTCGCCGCATGACTTTCGGGAAAGCCGTAACCTCCAAAACCTTCAATCTGTTTAAAAAGCCGCTCTGCAAAATCTGGTTCATAACCTTTTTTGTGCATGCCTTCAAGTAGCTTTTTCTTGAAATCGGTAACTTTACCTACGGCTTTAAAAGTAGCCATGCTTCGTCGCAATTCATCAGCTTCTGTGGGGGTGAAACCTGCTGCAACAATGGCCACTTCCATAGCCTGTTCCTGAAAAAGTGGTACTCCACAGGTTTTTCCTAATATTTCTTTAAGTTCCTCTGAAGGATATTCTACCTCTTCTTCGCCATTTCTTCTTCGCAAATAAGGATGTACCATGTCGCCTTGTATTGGTCCTGGTCTAACGATAGCCACTTCAATCACCAAATCATAAAACTGCATGGGTTTCAATCTTGGCAGCATCGACATCTGTGCTCTGCTTTCAATCTGGAATACGCCCAAGGTATCGGCCCTGCTAATCATTTGATAAACTTCATTACCATTTTTATGAGGAATATTATGCAGGTTGTAATCCTGCTGGTAATGGTTTTTAGTTAAAGTGAAAGCTTTACGGATACAGGTGAGCATGCCTAAGGCTAATACATCTACTTTTAAAAAGCCCAAAGCCTCAATGTCGTCTTTGTTCCATTCTATGCAGGTACGGTTTTCCATACGGGCATTCAACGTGGGGCATAAATCTGTTAACTTGCCTTGGGTAATGATAAAGCCTCCCGTGTGTTGACCTAACTGACGTGGAAAGCCCACCATTTGTGCGGTAAGTTCCAAGGTTTTTTTGAGCAAGGGATCATCAGGATGAAGGCCATGGGCCACTAAACGTTCACGGTCAAAACCCTCATCATAATGACTGCTTACCGTTGCCGAAAGAATGTTGAGCGTATCTACAGATAAACCCATTGCTTTGCCTACATCTCTAATGGCTCCTTTGCTATGCAGTTGGGTAACGGTAGCGACAATTGCAGCACGGTCTCTACCGTATTTCTCATAAATGTATTGCATTACCTCTTCCCTGCGTTCATGTTCAAAATCTACATCAATGTCGGGTGGCTCATTACGGGCATCAGACATGAAACGGGCAAAAAGCAGGTTAATTTCGGTAGGGTTTACCGAAGTAATGCCTAAGCAATAACACACTACAGAGTTGGCCGCCGAACCTCGTCCCTGGCAGAGAATGTCACGACTACGGGCAAAACGTACAAAATCATATACCGTCAAAAAGTAGGACGCGTAGTTTTTTCGGGCTATAAAATCCAATTCGTATTGGATGGTTTTTAAGACCTTTTCAGGGATTCCCTCAGGGAATTTTTCTTGGGCACCCAGCCAAGTTAAATAAATGAGTTCTTCTTGTGGAGTTCTTCCTTCGGAGGTAAGCTCTTCGGGATATACGTATTTCAGTTCATCCAATGAAAACTGGCATTGTTCGGCAATATGTAGCGCATTGCTAATCGCTTGTGGATATGGCCTAAACAAACGGTGCATCTCGTCAACGGGCTTAAGGTATCTTTCCGCATTCTCATGCAGTTTGTAGCCAGCGTTGTATATCGTACATTTTTCCCTCACGCAAGTAAGGACGTCCTGTAGTTGTCGGCGTTGAGGCTCATGGTAATGTACGTCATTGGTAGCCGCCAAAGGAATGTTAAACTGCTGGCTTAATTCAGCTAACCTGAACATTCTTTTCTGGTCTGAACCTGTGTAGCTGCGGTTAATGGCTAAATAAAGGCTGTTGCCTAAGGCTTTTTGGTAGTGTTGTAAATGTGTTTTAAAGTCGGTTTCGAAATCAAAATTTTGGTTGAGTGAATTGGGGGCAATGGCGATAAACAGGATATCTGTTCGGTGTTGCCAAACATCAGCTTGGTAAAGGTGGCATTGCCCTTTTTCTGCACGACTGTTGCCCAGACTTAGCAAGGCCGATAAATGGCTATAACCATTTTTGTTGGTAGGGTAGGCCAATAGCGAAGGCCCATCCATTAAATCTAACCTGCAAGCTGGAATAAGTTTGATGGGATACTTTCTGGTGGTGATGTGGGCACGCACAATGCCCGCCAAACTGTTCCTGTCGGTAATGGCTATTTTAAGGTAGCCTAGTTGGGCCGCTTGGGCTACCAGTTCTTCGGGATGTGAGGCGCCACGTAAAAAGCTGAAATTGCTGGTGGCCTGTAATTCTACATACTCCATAAGCTAGGCGAAAAATCCATGAATAAACCATTGTGCGGCAATTTTACTGTGGTAATGCCCTAGTCTGAACAGCCAATAGCGTTGCCCTTTTTCATCTTCTACATAATAATAGTCGCGATGCTTGCCTTCATTTAACCACCATTCACGTTCAATCCTCTCGGGGCCATCGGCTTTGGTAATGCGGTGTAATTGACCTTTGTAGGTGAAGTTCATTGGTGGATAATCGGGAATGGGAGCGCTCACCTGTATGGGCTCTGGTTGGTTGAGCAATACGGTGGGTCTAAGCTTGTGGGCTTGCCATTCTGTTTCGGGCAATTGTTGCGGGTCGGTTACCGCTTTGATACTGTGCTCTGGCCAATGGTGTTCCTGTGGCAAATATCGCCTGATGGCATTTTTACCAGCTTTGATGCTGATGCGGTCCAGTAATTCCGAAACTTCAGACAAATTGCTTTGTGCCTGAATTTGCCACAATGCTTCTTGTTGTTTGGGCAATGTTTCTACCTTAGTGGCTTCCATAATGAATAGCTCAATCCCCAAATCAGGTTCAATCTGTTTGATTTTGAGCTCGAACAATTTGAAAAGATGTTTGATATGGATGGAAGCTTGGTTGGTGCCAATGCTAATTTGCTGTAGTTTGCCATCAAGGCGATAACATTTTAAGGTAGCATTCCTAAAACCTACATCATCTTTTTGTAAGAGGATACATAAGTTTTCCAGTAAGGTTTGGATAGCTATTTCAATGCCTTTGGCCGTTTGAATAGGTTCCAGACAATGTAACCGTTCTTGGTAAGGATGTGGCTCTGAAATGGCTTCAAATGCCTCGGGCTGCTCACCTAAAACTTGCCCAATGCGTAGATTAATCTCTTCTCCAAAACGTCTGCGTAGTGTAGAAGGAGCGATATGGATAAAACTATCGATGGTATGGAAACCCAGTTTGGCCAAGCGCTGTAAAGTATTTTCCTCTAAACGTAAAGCTTTAGCGGGCAAAGGGAATAATGCCTGTAGCTGCTCGCCACTTTTGATGATTTGGTTTTCTCCATGATGGGTAATGGCCCAAGCAGCACCCAAAGTATCGGCCATGGCTATCTTAAAATGATAGCCTGCTTTTTTTAGTCTCGAACTAATCTCTTGTAAATAAGGTTTTTCACCTTTCCATAAATGTGTACAGCCCGAAACCTCTAGGGATAAGCCGTCGGGTGGGGCTAGGGCAATGTTAGGGCTGTATCGAATAAACCATTCGGCCAGCATGGTTAACAATTTTTGTTGACGCAGCGGCTGATATTTGAAAGCTTGTAGTGAGGGTAGAATGATTCTGGCATCGGCCAAAGGCATGTTGGGTTTTAGCCCTAGTTTTTTAGCTTGATAGCTAACTCCTATGATGATTTGTTTGTTGCGCTCATGTGCCACTAAAGCATAGGCTTGCCCATCCAGCTCTTTTTGCCGAATAGCCATTTGGTCGGTTACCAAATGCGGAAACCATATGGAAACGTAGCGTTTGTTCATGAACCAATAGCATGTGGAAGGAAAGGTTGTGGTACAAGGTTTTCTATAGTGTGGAACTGTCCGTTATGCCATGAAATGTTGAAGCTTGCCGTGCTACCATTACGTACTTTGAGCAATTCTACCTGCCAATTGGCAAAACCAACTCCAGGCAACTGCGTTAGGTTGAGGCTTGCCGTTGGGCTAATTTGCCATCTAGCGGCGCAGGCGGTAGCGTGGATAGGCCCTGTTTGGGTACGTAAAATAAAACCTGTGACTTTGCTTTTTTCTACGGTAAGTTGTAAACGTTGTGATTGAGCAAAAGTAATGGCTTCCAGTTCGCTAATGACTCCGCTAAGGCTCTGGCATTTTAAGGCTTCCTCGGTAGCCCAAAGGATATCTTTTGGTTTTACCAAGTTGATGAAAATAATTTGATGGGCTGGAATTCCAAAATAGTTTAGCCCAGGAGGAAATAACTGACGTTGTTTTCCAATCCATACGTAAATACCTTGATGGGTGTTGAGCTTGGCCAACAGCGCCATAATAAAGGCACTGGTACAGGCGGTATGTTCTGGTTGTGTACTTACAAACTCATGGATGGTACCTGTAGGGAAAACTTGATTTGGGAAATGCTTTTCGATATGAGCAAAACCAAGTTTTTTTTGCTGTTTACTAGGTTTTGTTTTGTAGCCCTCTAAATCGAGAATTTGTCGCTGGAGGCGCTCAATAACCGTTTGATGAAAGGGACTTTGCATTTTGTTTTGCTAAAATATTTAGCAAAAATAATAAAAATTTTAGTAAAACAAGTTTTAATGGACTTTAATTTTAATCGAAAAAGCACTATGATGAAGTGGGGTAGGTCATGTACTGAACCTTAATGGGATTTAAGGAAATAAAAACCTTAAAATAAAAGCGGGGCTTGTGGGCCCCGCTTGGTTAATATATTTATTCGGCTCTTTTCAGTCCAAATTTTTCTATTTTACTATAAAGATGGCTTCGTTGGATATCAATATCGTCGGCCGTTTTGGATACGTTCCAGTTGTTTTTCTCCAACTTGAACTTGATGAACTCTTTTTCTGCAAAGTCTTTGTACTCTTGGAAATTGCTAAAACTATCGTAATTAAAGCTACCACCCTGACTGCCGCTATTGCTGCTCGGTTGACTAGCGCCAACATTGGTGCCTCCACTTGGATTGGCAAAAGCTACCACATCCTGTTCGGTAATGGTTTTATCACTCAAAATAATCAATCGCTCAATCATATTGCGCAGCTCACGTACGTTACCCGTCCATGGTAATCTTTTCAGGGCATCCATGGCGCCGTCTGTAATTTTCTTACCTGGCATGCCATATTCGCCGCAAATTTCTTCCAAAAAGCTTTGCGCTATTACAGGGATATCGTCGGTACGCTCGGTAAGGTGAGGTACGTGGATATTAATCACGTTTAAGCGGTGGTACAAGTCCATCCTAAAATTACCTTCTTCAATTTCTTTCAAAAGGTCTTTGTTGGTTGCCGCTACTATCCTTACGTTCACATCAATTTCCTTTTCGCCTCCTACACGGGTAATTTTATGCTCTTGCAGGGCACGCAGTACTTTTGCCTGCGCCGACATGCTCATGTCCCCAATTTCATCTAAGAATAAAGTACCGCCATTGGCCAACTCAAACTTTCCGATGCGTTGTTTTACTGCCGAAGTAAAGGAGCCTTTTTCGTGTCCAAAAAGTTCACTTTCAATTAGTTCTGAAGGAATAGCTGCACAGTTTACTTCTATCAATTGTCCTTCAGAGCGGTTTGATTTTTCGTGCAGCCAACGAGCAACCAATTCTTTACCACTACCATTTGCTCCAGTAATTAATACCCTGGCTTCGGTAGGGGCTACACGTTCAATCGTTTCTTTTATTTTTCCGATGGTATCTGAGTTTCCTAGGATATCACGGGTTTTACTTGCCTTTCTTTTAAGTACCTTGGTTTCGGTAACCAAAGAGCCACGGTCTAAACCATTGCGTACGGTAATCAGTAGGCGGTTTAAATCAGGTGGTTTGGAGATAAAGTCAAAGGCTCCTTTTTTACTGGCTTCTACTGCAGTTTCTACCGTGCCGTGGCCAGAAATCATGATGAACGGGAGGTCGGGCTTAATGCCAAGCGCTGTTTCCAACACTTCCATGCCATCCATTTTATTCATCTTGATGTCGCAAAGAACGAGGTTGTAGTCGTTCTTTTTAATCATCTCCAAGCCATCAATGCCGTTATCTATATCGTCGACCTCGTAGTTTTCGTATTCTAATATCTCGCGAAGGGTACTCCTTATCGCTCTTTCATCATCAATTATGAGCAGTTTTGCCATATCTGTATCTGGGTGTTTCTACTGCGAATATATTATTTCTGTCTCTTATACACATCTCCGAGCCCACGAGACGAATATCTATATCTCG
>NZ_JAELTX010000153.1 GCF_016429065.1 Pedobacter sp. ASV17 | reverse complement strand
CCCCCCCCCCCCCCCCCCCCCCCCCCCCCCCCCCCCCCCCCCCCCCCCCCCTTTTGTAATTCGTCTCGTGGGCTCGGAGATGTGTATAAGAGACAGCTTTAATACGTACGTTAGGACTTTCTTTCAAGGTTAAAGAAATTTTCTTTTCCATTCCATCACGTTTTACGGTTACTTCTACTACATCACCTACTTGTTTTTTAGCGATGGTAGGCAAGTTCTCTAAAGTAAGTCCTGGGTTTGGCAATTTGATGTTGCGCATTTCATCATTAATGCTTGAGCCATCTAAAGCCAAAATCTCATCGTTAACATTTAGTCCTTGAACCCAAGCTGGCGAATTTCTAGAAACACCACCTACATTTACACTTCTGGTTACGGTTAAAGTTGCACCAGTATACGGTTTATTTGGTGAAGCAATTTCCGCCTTGGCATCAATCCCTGCATATGCAAAAAACTTCTCGAAGTCGATATCATCTACGCCATCAATATATTTTTCCCAGAAATTGGTGAAGCTTATACCGCTAACTTTTTCTACCATTGCCTTAAACTCCGCATCGGTATAGCCTCTTTTTTGAACTTTTCCTTGTTCGTACATGGCTTTCATCACATCATCCAAACTTTTAGCACCCTTGGTAGCATTCGCAATTTCCAAGTCCATTAACATTCCTACTACTTCGCCTTTGCTATAGTAAGAAATAGAACTGTTTTTTGAATTTTCATTAGGGCGATAGCCAATGATCCAAGCATCAAAACTAGAAGATGAAGCCGACTGGAATTTAGCACCTGGGGTATTAATTACCGTCCCTAAACCTCCAATAAGATCATTTAAGAAAGTAGCTTGATTGGTAGCGCCTGCTCTAATCAATAACTTATTTTCATAATATGAGGTAAATCCTTCAGCAGTCCAAAGGTTGGTTGTGTAGTTTTCATTGTCGTAATCAAATGGTCCCAAAGCTACTGGACGAAGTCTCTTTACATTCCATAAGTGGAAATATTCGTGCGCTACTAACGAAAGGAATCCTTTGTAACCTTTTTCGGTACCATACGCGTTTCTGCTTGCCCCTAAAACCGTAGAGTTTAAATGCTCTAAACCGCCACCCGCTTGTGCATAGTTGTGAACAATAAAAGTATAGTGCTTGTTAGGATTGTCTCCAAAAATTGCAGTGCCTTGCTCTACAATTTTAGCCATATCTACTTTTAAACGTTCTTTATCATAGTTACCACCACCATACATGGCTACTTCGTGCTTTACACCCGAAGCCGTAAATTCAAAAATGTCCTGATTACCTACTTCTATCGGGCTATCAAACAGGATATCAAAATCTGCTGCATGATAGGTGTATTTTTGTCCGGCTACAGGCTCTAAACCTGTGCTCACTTTATCCCATTTGCCAAAAGGTACAATTTTTACGGTACTTGGGTTTTTAATCATCCCCGCAGGGTACATGAAAATACCCGCTGATGAAAGAAAGGCATGTGTTTCGTCAATAAATGCGGTACGCACCGAGATTTCGAAAGCATAAACCCTATAGTTAACTTTTAGGGCTGCTGCTTTGGCATTAAAAACCCTCCAAGTATTTTTGGTTACCTTTTGTACTTTGGCAGGCTTACCATTAACGGTAGCGGTAAAGCTCTCCACATTTTTCCCAAATTCACGCACCAAATAAGAACCTGGTGTCCAAACGGGCAATTTTAAATCTACATAATCTTTTGCGGCAATGCCCGACATGTTCATTTCCACCTCTGCATAGTGTGCTTGGGGTTCTTTAAAAGACACCTCAAAGCCAATTTTAACTTGCGATTTAGCTGCCATAGTTAACGTTAGCAACAGTGCTACTCCTAGGATTTTTTTCATTTAATAGTTAATTGTTTCACCATCATAAAGCACCAAAAATACTTTGTTAATTGGTTCTTTATTTTACTTTTCCTGTTGGTAAAAATAGGAACTTAAGCCCCTAAAATACCAAGCCTATTGGCACAAAAATAGAATTTAAAACTTCTTTCCTCAATGATTATCCTCAAAGTGCTGTAACATAGTTAGTACATCTTAATAATGGTGAAACAATTAGATATTTTTGTTTGTATTCACTTCGCATTTTTAGAGCTTGGCTACTTAAACTGAAGAAGAAATAAACCATTTAAATTTCTATACCGAATACAAACTATTTAGATGAAACCATCATGATTTTACAAAACTCCCATGGAATGAATAAATCATGATCGCTTCATCAGCATTGAAAACAATTTTATACGAATGAAAAAAAGGTATATATTCTATCTTGTATTGGCACTCGGACTTGCCTATCTTGTTTATTACAGAATCACAGAAAATAAAAAAATCGAAGGGGGTGGCCCAGGCGGTGCAGGAGCAGGAAAAGGTGGAAAGGGCAAAGGTGGAGCACCGTTAAACGTAGATGGAATTATAGCAGCTACCAGCGATTTCTCCAGCAATATAGATATTACGGGAAGTATTGAAGCGAATGAAGCAGTTACGTTGAGAAGCGAAGTTGCTGGCTTGGTTACTGGCATCTATTTCAAAGAAGGAAGTAACGTAAGTAAAGGCGTTACTTTGGTTAAAATCAACGACAGAGATATTCAAGCACAACTTAGAGAGGTCATCACGAGAGAAAACCTTTCGGCAAGTAATGAAAACAGGGCCAAGCAACTATTAGCAAAAGGCGCTATTAGTCAAGAGGAATACGATACTTCATTAGCCGAGTTACAAGCTTTGAAATCGCAAGTGCAATTGATCAGGGCACAGCTTGCCAAAACCACCATCATTGCACCTTTTAGTGGCAAAGTGGGCTTACGCAATATTTCGATGGGCGAATACATTACGCCTAGTACCACCATAGCGAATTTGTTAAGTACCAACCCCGTAAAAATCAACTTCTCCATCCCAGAAAAATATGTTTCACAGCTAAAGCCAAATAGCGATATCTCCTTTAATATCGACGGCAGCAATAAAACCTTCTCTGGAAAAGTATTTGCGATAGAACCAGGCATTAACCAAACTACCAGAACTTTACAAATTAAGGCCTTGGCACAAAACCCTAGCGGCGAATTACTCCCAGGCTCATTTGCCAAAGTAAAACTGTCTCTATCGACCATCAAAGACGCTATATTAATCCCAACAGAAGCGGTTATTCCCGTACTTAAGGGCAAAGTAGTTTATATCTCCAAAAATGGTAAAGCACAACAAGTGCCTGTAGAAACTGGCACCAGAACAGCAGATAAAATTTTAGTGCTTTCGGGCTTGAACGTTGGCGACACGGTACTCACTACAGGAGCAATGGCCCTAAAACCTGATGCAGATGTGAAAGTTAAAATAGCCAAAAAGTAAGTATGAGCATTTCAACCACCAGTATTAAAAGGCCAGTTTTGGCCATTGTGATGAATCTCATCATTATCCTATTTGGGGTAATTGGCTACAACTTTTTAGGGATTAGAGAGTACCCTTCCATTGATCCTTCTATCATTTCGGTACGTACTTCCTACCCTGGGGCAAACTCCGACATCATCGAATCTCAGATTACCGAACCCTTAGAAAAATCAATCAATTCCATTGATGGGATCAGGAACATCACCTCATCCAGTAACCAAGGGACCAGTAACATTACCGTTGAGTTTAATTTAGGAAAAGATATCGATGTAGCGGCCAATGATGTTCGCGACAAGGTATCACAAGCTGCCAGAAACTTACCAAAAGATATTGATGGCTTACCTATTGTAAGTAAAGCGGATGCCAATTCGGATGCGATCATCTCGATGACGATACAAAGCGATAAACGCAGCGTAACCGACTTGAGTGACTTCGCCGAAAACGTAATTGCCGACAGGATCCAAACGATTCCTGGTGTGAGTAGCATGCAAATCCAAGGACAACGTAAATATGCCATGCGTATCCGGATTGACCCTTCTAAGCTGGCTTCTTACGGACTAACTTCGCAGGATATTGTCACTGCCCTTGACCGGGAAAACGTAGAACTTCCTTCGGGTAAATTGACTGGAGCTTCTACTGAACTTACGGTAAAAACACTTGGAAAGCTCACCAATGCCGAGCAGTTCAACAATCTGATCATTAAAGGCGATAGCAGTAGCAGTGTAGTAAAACTTCAAGACGTGGCCGTTGCCGAGATTGGTTCTGAAAACGAAGAAACGGTATTACGCGAATCTGGGAAACCGATGGTGGCCGTTGGGGTGATTCCTCAACCAGGAGCCAACTACTTGGACATTAGCAAAGAGTTTTACAAAAGATTTGAGAAGCTACAGGCTGATATGCCAAGCGATATCAAACTCAAAGTTTCTTTAGATACCACCCAGTTCATCAAAAGATCGGTAACTGAAGTGGCAGAAACCATTTTAATTTCATTGGTACTGGTAATCCTCATCATCTATCTTTTCTTTAGGGATTGGGGCATTGCGTTTAGACCTTTGATCGATATTCCAGTATCCTTAATTGCCACCTTTTTCATTATGTACATTTTTGGTTTCTCCATTAACGTACTGACCTTGTTAGCGATTGTTTTGGCAACAGGCTTGGTGGTTGATGACGGGATTGTGGTGACAGAGAATATCTTTAAAAAAGTGGAGGAAGGTTTATCTCCTATTGAAGCAGCGATTAAAGGTTCCAATGAAATTTTCTTCGCGGTAATTTCTATTTCCATCACTTTGGCGGCTGTGTTTCTTCCAGTAATTTTTTTACAGGGATTTGTGGGACGGCTGTTTAGGGAATTTGGGGTCACCATTGGGGCGGCGGTACTCATTTCCGCCTTTGTATCGCTTACGCTTACACCAATGTTGAATGCTTATTTGATGAAAAAGGGAGGCCACAAACCTTCTAAGTTTTATCGACTGACAGAACCCTATTTCATTAAATTAAATGAAGGCTACCAAACCAATTTAGAGAAATTCCTTAAACGTCGTTGGTTGGCGGCCCCAATTATTTTGGTCTGCGCAGGCTTGATTTTTCTCTTTTGGAAAGTATTGCCCAAGGAAACAGCACCATACGATGACAGAAGCGCTATTAACATGAGCGTTACCACTCCAGAGGGTACTTCTTTTGCCTATACGGATAGGTTCATGATGAAAATTAACCAGATGGTTTTGGACTCTGTCCCAGAAAAGAACGTCAATATCACCATTACCTCCCCAGGTTTCGGTGGTTCGGGCTCTACCAACTCTGGTTTTGTGAGAATGGGACTAGTTGATCCTGGAGATAGGGAAAGAACTCAAAAGGAGATTGCTGAACAACTCACCAAAATCACTCGGAAATATACGGAGGGCAAAGTAACCGTTACCCAACAGCCTACTATTTCTGTGGGCCGAAGAGGTGGCTTACCGATCAGCTATATTATCCAAGCGCAGAACTTTGAAAAGCTGCGTGCAAAAGTGCCACAATTTATGGAGGAAGTGTCGCAAGACCCAACTTTCACTACTTCTGATATTAACCTCAAATTTAACAAGCCGGAAATTAACCTTACCATTGATAGAGACAAAGCCAAAAACCTTGGGGTTTCTATTGTGGATATTGCCCAAACCCTACAACTTGGATTAAGTGGACAACGTTTCTCTTACTTTTTTATGAACGGCAAGCAATATCAGGTAATTGGACAGTTTGATGTGAGCAACAGAAAAGATCCTTTGGATTTAAGTTCGGTGTATGTACGAAATGACAAAGGTCAATTGATCCAGCTCGACAATTTAGTGACCGCTAAGGAAGAAAGTAGCCCGCCACAATTGTATCGCAATAATAGGTTTATTTCGGCTACGGTTTCAGCAGGCTTAGCTCCGGGCAGAAGTATTGGTGACGGTATTGAGGCTATGGACAGAATTGCCGCTAAAGTACTCGATGAAAGTTTTACTACCGACCTTAGCGGCGAATCGAGAGATTTCAAGGAAAGTTCATCCAATACCATGTTTGCTTTTGGCTTGGCACTTTTACTGGTTTACCTCATTTTGGCCGCACAATTTGAAAGTTTTAAAGACCCAATCATTATTATATTAACCGTACCAATGGCCGTTGCAGGTGCATTTTTATCGCTATGGCTATGCGGACAAAGCTGGAATATCTTTAGCCAGATCGGTACCATTATGCTCATCGGTTTGGTAACTAAAAACGGTATTTTGATTGTTGAATTTGCCAACCAGCTTAAAGAGCAGGGCAAGTCTGTACAGGAAGCCATTAGAGAAGCGGCCGTTTCGAGGCTACGCCCTATTTTAATGACCAGTTTGGCCATTGCCATTGGAGCATTGCCTATTGCCATGGCCTTGGGTGCAGCGGCCAAAAGCCGAATGAGTATGGGAACCGTAATTATTGGCGGAACACTTTTCTCGTTAATACTGACCCTTTTCGTCATTCCAGCCATCTATTCCGTTTGGTCAAAAGAGCACAAGGAAAACACGGATCTCAAGCAATCGTTAGCAGCGGCATTGGCCGATGAGGAAAAACCGAAAAACCAATAGTGAAAAAATGAAAATCAAATCATACATATACGCAACGCTCACGATTTGCCTTTGTAGTATTTCATCGGTTTTTGCGCAAGAAAAACTGACCTTGCAGGAAGCCATCAGCATTGCACTACAGAACAACTACGATATTAAGCTCGTTAAAAACGAAGTAGAAATTGCGAAAAACAACTCCAACTGGGGCAACGCAGGCATGCTTCCGTTGGTCACTGGAGATTTTTCTACTGGAGGAAGTAGACAAAACACCGTACAAACCCAAGCCAGTGGTACCGAAAGAAGGATTAATGGGGCGAGAAATAGCAATATGGGCTACGGCTTTGGCATCAACTGGACGGTATTTGACGGTTTCAGCATGTTTGCCAATTACGAGCGCTTAAAAGCTTTGGAACAACAAGGCCAGAAGAACGTGAATACGCAAATTCTTACGACCATTACCGAAGTACTTTCTGCCTATTACAACTTGGCTAAGCAACAACAATTAGTGGTTGCCGCTGATAGCACCATCGATGTTTCGGCGCTGCGTTTACGCATTGCGGATAGCAAGCTGAAAATAGGCCGCGGCTCAAAATTGGATGTCGTAGCAGCACAGGTAGATTACAATACAGACACCTCTACCTACCTTCAACAAAAAAACTTGCTGAACAATTATATGGTAACCTTAAACCGACTTTTGGCTAGAGACATCACCATCAAATTTTCAGTAGATAATATTTTTGACATCGACGGGAATCTCAACTATACCACGCTTGCCTCACAGCTTGAACAGTTAAACCCTACTTTGCAAAGTGCCATCCTTAACCAACGCGTGGCCGAACTGAGCTTAAAGCAGGTGCAAGGGAATCGCTATCCGCAAATTAGTCTTAACAGTGGTTACGATTTTAATAAAAGCGAATCGCCTACAGGATTTAACACCCAATTTAGGGCCCGTGGCTTTAGTTATGGATTAACGGCGAGCATGAACATCTTCAACGGCTTTTTACAACGCCAAAATGAGCGCAATGCCAAAGTGAACATCAACACGGCAAAAACACAAGTGGAGCAAACCAAACAGGATCTAATTGCGCAACTTACCCAAGCCTACCAAGACTATACTACTTTTTTGGAATTGGTAAAATTAGAGCAGGGAAATGTTAATTTGGCTAACCAAAACTTAGACATTACGCTAGAAAAATATAGGCTTGGAAATATTACGCCTTTAGAATTACGTGAGGCTCAAAGAAATGCCATTAATGCCAATAACAGGTATCTAGAAATAAAATATCAAGCAAAATTGTCGGAAATCTATTTAAAACAGATTAGCGGTACGTTAAATTTGTAATATTTTTTTATTTTAGAGCATGATTTTAGTTGCAGATAGCGGCTCGTCCAAAACAGACTGGATGGCCTACAGCCCAAGCCAAACACTTTCATTTAGCACTCAAGGCATTAATCCATATTTTGCAAATGCCCAAGATGTGGTAAGGATCCTTTCTAAAAACAAAGATATTTCGGCTATTGCCAGCCAAGTTAAAGAAGTTTACTTTTTTGGCGCAGGCTGCTTAAACCCTGATAAACACGAGATTATCTCGAATGGTCTTTCTTCGTTTTTTAAAAATGCCTTTATCAGTGTAGACCATGATTTGTTGGGCTCAGCTTATGCTACCTGTGGCGATAAAAAAGGATTGGCCTGCATTTTAGGAACAGGCTCTAACATTGCCTATTATGATGGCAAAACAGTTTATAACGGCAAACATGGCTTAGGCTATATTTTAGGGGATGAAGGCTCTGGCACCTATTTCGGCAAAAAAATGTTGATCTCCTTTCTGCATAAAAGTATGCCAGCCGATTTGAGAGAGATTTTTGAGGAGACTTTCCAAATCACCAAAGACATTGCCGTAGAAAACATTTACCAAAAGCCTTTCCCTAACTCGTATCTTGCTACTTTCAGCAGGTTCATGGTTCATCACAGACAACATCATTTTATCCAAAAAACCTTGAGGGATGGTTTCCAAGAATTTATAGATAGCAACGTTAAAGACTATAAGAATTACAAAACCTTAGAGTGCAACTTTGTAGGTTCCATC
>NZ_JAELTX010000152.1 GCF_016429065.1 Pedobacter sp. ASV17 | reverse complement strand
GGTTGATGATGTAGCTAACTTGAAATACCCAATGCCAAAAGATGCCCACGAAAAAGATGAGGTATTTGTAGGTCGTTTGCGTAGAGACGAATCGCATCCAAAAGCGCTAAACATGTGGATTGTTGCAGATAACTTGCGTAAAGGTGCTGCTACCAATGCCGTGCAAATTGCAGAGTATTTGGTTGACAACAAGATTGTATAATTCTAAAAAATAATCAGAAAAGTGATGTGAACAGCATCACTTTTTTTGTGAATAAACTTTTTCCAACTCCATATTAAGATGTTTAAAAAAATTATCGCGTTTACTTTAGCTTCTCTACTCTTTACAAGCGCCGTCTTGGCCCAAGACAGTTTAATTACAGCATTGGCTAAAAACAACCAAACAAGCTTCGTTAAAGAAACCAACCAGTTTAAAGGTTTAGGCTGGGATAAAATACTAGACCAAGCTAAAAAAAGCAGTAATGTGATGATTGGCGAAGAACATTTTACGAATGAAGTTCCATTTTTTGTTTCAAAACTTGCTGAACAAATTAAGTTCGATAATTTTTTCTGTGAAATTGATCCCTTTACTGCACATATTTTTGAGCAGAAGGTTAAAACACTTTCGGCAGATGCCTTAAAAAAATACACAGCCGATTACGGAAATATATTTTCTTTCTATGCTTTTGAGTCGGAATTTGACCTCCTTAAGCAACTGATAAAAAACAACACCAATATTCGCGGTACAGATCAAATCTTATTGGTTGCCGATCGCTTAATCTGCAACGAGCTGATGCAAACCACTAAAAACAAAAGGGCAAAAGCAATCTACGAGGTGATTAGAGATCAGTCAAAAAATCATTTTGCTGCTTTTTTAAAGGATCAAAAAAATCCATTCTATTTGTATACCGATGATTTCGAAAAGAATATTACCGAACTCTCTACACTAGCATTAAGCCCTACCGAGAAAAAAATAATAGCAGCGTTAAAGCTAACGGCTAAAATTTATAAATCGAGAAGCCATCATTTAAGGATACAGCTCATGAAAAACCAATTAATGGAGAGCTACAATGATTGGGTGAACAAGAAAAACCTTTATAAATATGGTGCAAACCATGCTGCCAAAGGAGAAAGCTTGTTAGAGATATTTGATATTGGAAACTTGGTTAATAATGTAGCCGATAGTCAGTTTACCAATTCTATGCACATCATCATCGTTGGAAAATCAGGGCTACAGGCTTCTCCTTTCCAGGGGTTTCCTGCACAAAAGATAGATGAAAACGCTGGCCATTTAAAGTCCTTACAACCATTTTTAAAATTAACACAGAATGAGTGGCAATGTTTTGATTTGGTACCGATAAGAGAGGCGATCAGCAGTGGAAAAATTAAAGTTACTGATGTGAGGCTACTGCGCATCATTAAAGGCTTTGATTTATTAGTAGTGATCCCAGAAGTAACTGCCGCACAATTTCCGAAATCATAAAATACTCTTTTGTGAGTTATATTTCCAAACCTCTTTGTTAAGCAAAATCCAGACAATGAAAAGAATTCTTCTGAGTTTATTATTCACTATTCCACAGTTACTACAGGCACAAACCACAGCTCAAAAGTTGGAAAATGCCTATCAAACCCTAGTTAAAGATGAACAGGCTAAATATGCCATTACTTCGCTGTGCGTATTGGATGCAAGTACAGGAAAAGTAATTTTTGCAGATAAAGAGAATGTGGGTTTGGCCACGGCCTCAACCCTAAAAACCATTACCTCGGCCACAGCCTTTTATACCTTAGGAAAAGATTTTCGCTACGAGACCAAACTTTCCTATACTGGTACCATCAACGCTGACGGTACGCTGCAGGGTAATATCATTATCACAGGCTCTGGCGACCCAACATTGGGTTCGTGGCGTTACGAACAGACTAAAGAAAATAACGTCCTTAACCAATGGGTAACTGCCATTAGAGCAGCGGGCATCAAAAAAATTGAAGGAAGTGTTATTAGCGACGACAGTGCTTTTGGCACGTCCACTATTCCCACAGGCTGGATTTGGCAAGACATAGGTAATTACTACGGTGCTGGAGGCGCGGCTATCTGCTGGCGTGAAAACCAGTTTGATGTCCACTTAAAACCTGGAGCAAGTGTTGGCAGTAATGTAGAAATCTTAAAAACGGTTCCACAAACGCCATACATCCAATTGGTAAACGAGCTTAAAACTGAGGCTAGTGGCACTGGCGATAATGCTTATGGCTTTTTGGCTCCTTACACCAATATCGGTTACCTGCGTGGTACTTGGGGAATGGGCATCAAAAAAACAGGCATTTCACTTTCCTTACCCGATGCTGCTTTTGACGCTGCCTATCGCTTACAAGACACCCTTAAGCGCTTAAATATTCCATGTAGCAGCCAAGCAAGTTCTACCCGTTTGTTGGCATTAGAAAATAAAACGGTCGCTAGCGAACAAAAGCCTTTGTTGAACATCTTCTCTCCTACTTTAAGCCAGATTGTATATTGGTTCCAGAAAAAAAGCATCAACCTTTATGGTGAGCAACTGCTAAAAACCATTGCCTTTAAACAAGGGAAAGAAGCCAGTACCAGAAATGGCGCCAAAGCAGTTATTGATTTTTGGTCTGGTCGGGGAATTGACAAAAATGCCCTAAATATGATTGATGGCAGTGGTCTTTCTCCAGGCGATAGAATAACGACGATGGCCATGGCTTCCATCCTATTCCAAGCCCAAAAAGAACCCTGGTTTAACGATTACCTTGCTTCCTTCCCAGAATATAACGGGATGAACATCAAAAGTGGTAACATTAACGACGTAACAGCCTATGCGGGTTACTATACCGCCAAAAATGGCAACAAGTACATTGCAGTCATCAACATCAATAACTATAGCGGCTCGGGGATTAGCAGAAAATTGTTCCAGGTACTGGATGCGTTAAAATAATTAGATACTTATCAAAAGTATATGACCACCTTAGACACTTTAGTGCATCTAAGTTTTAGAATTGTCAGTTAAGGTTTTCTTAGGTGCCTAAGATGGTTAATTCAAATTATTAAAAAACTAAGTCTTAAAAACTTAATGTCCCTTAACGGTTCAAAAACGAAAATGTATTAAATGATTAAAAAATTAACACCTTAGACACCTTAGCACATCTAAGTTTTAGAATTGTCAGCTAAGGTTCTCTTAGGTGTCTAAGATGGTTAATTTAAAATATTAAGAAACTAAGTCGTAAAAACCTAATGTCCCTTAATAGTTCAAAAAGAATATAAACACCTTAGATACCTTAGTTCACCTAAGCTTAGTTATACGCAACTAAAATGTTCTTAAATGTCTTAAATGGTAAAAGAATCAAACATTAAGAAATTAAGATAATTAAGACAACACGCCATAAAAACTTAATGTCCCTTAATGCCTTAATGGTTCAAAAAATATTATTAAGCACCTTAGTACATCTAAACTTAGTTATACCCAACTAAAATGTTTTTAAATGTCTTAAATGGTAAAAGAATCAAACATTAAGAAATTAAGATAATAAGACAACACGCCATAAAAACTTAATGTCCCTTAATTCCTTAATGGTTCAAAATTTAAATGTATTAGCTGGTCTTACCATAGTTTTTAATTTTTTTTAATAAATTGCCATTTCACGCAAACCAATCCAAAATGAAATTATTACTATCGTCAATGCTGTTATCCGTTTCGCTAAGTGCCATTGCACAAAGCACGGTGGTAGCTACTGATGGCATGGTATTTAACCAAACCGCCAACCATGCCCACAGCGAAATTGCCATTATTCCAGAGCCCGTAACCGTAATTAAACAAGAAGGTCATTTTATTTTACCTCAAAGCATCCTCATACACGCTCCTAAGTCTACAGAACTCAAACAATCTATCACCTTTTTACAAGAACGATTAGGAATTCCTACTGGATATTTTGTAAGCTCTACCGCAGCAGCAAGCACCTCAGCGAATATCAAATTAGTACTTAACGATAGAAATGACGCCTTGATTGGTTCCGAAGGCTACCATTTACAGGTTACTCCTCAACAAATTACCATTACAGCCAACAAACCTGCTGGTATTTTTTACGGTGTACAAACCTTAATGCAGCTTTTACCAAAAGAAATAGAAAGCAAGGAAGAAGTAAAAGACATTAAATGGCAAATCCCTTGTATCAACATTACCGACTACCCTCGTTTGGGCTGGAGAGGATTGATGTTCGACGTAGCTAGGCACTTTTTCACCAAAGAAGAAGTGAAGCAGTACATTGATGCCATGGTTCGCTACAAATACAACATTTTGCACCTTCACTTAACCGATGATGAAGGTTGGAGAATAGAAATTAAAGGCTATCCAAAACTTACCGAAGTAGGTGCCTGGAACGTAAAACGTGTGGGAACCTTTGGAAATTTCATTCCACCAAAACCTGATGAGCCCCGCAACTATGGCGGTTTCTATACCCAAGAAGACCTTAAAGAATTAGTAGCTTATGCCAAAGACAGATTTGTAAACATTTTACCAGAAGTGGATGTTCCAGGACATAGCTTAGCCGCCATTGCTTCTTATCCAGAACTTTCATGTACGCCCGAAGCTGTGAACTACAAAGTGCGTAGTGGCGAACGTATTATGGACTGGAGCCGCGGTGCACCACCGTTAGCCATGGTTGATAATACCCTTTGCCCAGCTAACGAAAAGGTTTATGAGTTTTTAGATACCGTAATAGCCCAAGTAGCTAAAATTTTCCCATTCGAATATATGCACATGGGCGGCGATGAAGCTCCCCATAATTACTGGGAGAAAAACCCTCAAATTGCCGAACTGATGAAACGCGAAAATCTTAAAACCATGGCGCAAGTGCAAGGCTATTTTGAGCGCAGGTTGGAGAAAATTGTAGCCAAACATGGCAAACGTTTTATGGCTTGGGACGAAGTATTAGAGGGTGGTGTATCGCAAAGTACCGCGGTAATGAGCTGGAGAGATATGAAATATGGCGTAGAAGCCGCTAAAAATAAGCACGAAGTGGTGATGAGCCCCACACAATATGCTTACCTAGATTACATGCAAGCCGATGAAATTACAGAACCTAAAGTTTACAAAGGTTTAAGGTTAAGCAGAACCTATGAGTTTGATCCAGTTCCAGAAGGTGTTGATCCAAAATACATAAAAGGTGGACAGGGCAATTTATGGACAGAACAGGTTTACAATATCCGTCAAGCGGAGTACATGACTTGGCCACGAGGTTTTGCTTTGGCAGAAAGTGTGTGGAGCCCTAAAGAAAAGAAAAACTGGAAAAATTTCTTTAGCCGTACCGAACAACATTTTGGACGTTTAGATATGGCAGAAACTAAATATGCGCCTAGTGTTTACGATCCTATTTTTAATGTAAAACGTACTACCGATGGCAAGCTTTTAGTAACGCTAAGTACCGAAGTAGAAGATTTGGATATTTACTACAGCTTCGACAACTCTTTCCCTGATCAGTTTTATCCTAAATACACGGAACCGTTGGTAGTTCCCATTGATGCAAACACTTTAAGGGTAATAACCTATCGTGGCAAAAAACCTATTGGCCGTATGATGAACATGCCAGTGGAAGAGCTCAACAAAAGAGCACCAATCAAAAAATAAGTAAGCAAGGCACAAGGGTTCATTTCTTTGTGCCTTACTTTTAGTAGTAGGTTTATTTTGGATGTAACAATGTAAAACCTACGGTTTCTAATAGTGAGCCAACGAAACAAACACTCATGAACAAATTAACTGCTAAGCACAATAACAACCTCTTCCTTTTTCTATTTGTGGTTGTTAAAATAGTCCTGCAATACTTGGTGGTTAATTCGGTATATGAACTTCAAAGAGATGAATATCTCCATTTAGATCAAGCGCATCATTTAGATTGGGGTTTCCATTCCGTTCCACCCGTTACCTCTGTCATTTCGTGGATTATTTTGCAATTGGGAAATGGTGTTTTTTGGGTAAAATTCTTTCCAGCGCTTTTTGGAGCCTTAACCATTGTAGTGGTATGGAAAACAATAGAAAGTCTTAAAGGCAGTTTGTTTGCTTGCATCTTAGCAGCAACCGCTCTTTTATTATCAGTATTGGTCCGCATCAATATTTTATATCAACCTAATTCTCTGGATATCCTTAGCTGGACACTGATTTATTTCACCCTTATCCGATTTATACAAACCGACCATCAAAAATGGCTGTATTGGATGGCGGTGAGTTTTGCCCTAGGTTTTTTGAATAAGTACAATATTGCATTTTGCGCATTCGGCATATTGCTGGCATTGCCATTAACCAGTCAGCGACGTTTATTTGCCAACCCACATTTCTATTATGCGGGCATACTCGCCTTGGTACTTATTGCTCCCAATCTGATTTGGCAATATCAAAATGATTTTCCTGTTTTTTCACACATGAAAGAACTGGCCGAAACACAACTGGTACATGTAAAAAGGATGAGCTTTGTTAAAGAACAGTTCTTCTATTTTATAGGTTCGCTTCCTGTTTTAATTGCGGCCTTTATTTCCTTCTTCACTTTTCCAGCGTTTAAACCTTATCGCTTATTCTTCTGGGCTTTCGTATTTACGTTAGCGATTTTCATCTTTTTAAAAGCAAAAGCTTATTACGCCATTGGCTTGTATCCTATCTTTTTTGCCTTTGGAGCCATTTATTTATCACAATTACTGCAAAGCGGATGGAAATTTTACTTGCGCTATCTATTGTTCGCCATCATGCTATTTTTCTTTTATGCGATGGTGAAAATTTTCCTGCCTATTTTCAGTCCCGAGAAATATGTAAAAGCAGCAGCACAAAAACTTCCTTTTAGTGAACACACTTGGGAAGATGGTAAAAAATATCCCATTTCTCAGGATTTTGCAGATATGCTGGGATGGAAAGAACTGGCCTCAAAAGTAGATTCCATTTACGAAAAACTGCCCAACAAAAACAGCGTTTTCATTTTATGCGATAACTATGGACAAGCTGGAGCCATTAACTACTACACCAAGCACAAAGCGCTAAAAGCAGATGCTTTTATTCCTGATTATGTCAAATGGTTAAATTTAGATAGAGATATTGAAACGGTCATCAGAATTAAAACTGCTTCAAATACCGACTTAGAGAGAGATCATCGCCTTTTCCGAAGTGTGCAATTGCTGGATAGGATCAACAACCGCTATGCCAGGGAGAGCGGCACCCAAATTTTCTTACTAAGCCAACCCAATGTTGATATTGATAGCTTATTGAGAAAAGAACGAGCGGCAGGTAATCTTCAATAATTTTCGCTCATAAATCATATCACCATAAGGCTTCAATGCAGTGCCTCTACTTTGTAGGAAATTAATCAAAACATGAAATCTATCTACCAGACTTTAACAAAATGGCCCCTGATAAATTTATAATCATTTTAAGAGACCGCATTCGCTAGCTAACTTCAAAATAGAATAAGTAGCGCATTTTTCACTACTTTTAAGCATTAGAAAATCAACATGCAAAAATTACTTACCATTGTATTGGCGGCATTTACCATCAGTGCCAGTGCCCAAAACCAAAGAACCGAATATTTTAAACTCACCAGAGCTGGTTTCAATGAGAAAAATGCTTACGCGACTACCGCTTTCGTTGAACAGTTTTTCCGTCTTCCCGGCAATAAGGGATTCGATGAAAGTATCTACAAAGTAGAAGAAACTCTTAAAAAAGCAGGTTACGTAAAGCAAGATCAAAACGAATTTGAAGCACCACTAACCTATCGCATCGAAAAAAGACCGATGAAGCGCGATGCTTGGGAACCGGTAGATGCCAACATCACCATCGTAGGTGAAAATATGCCCCTACAATCTTTCAAAACCAACAGGAATATGATTCCTATCTATTGTCCTTCTACACCCGAAGGTGGTGTGACTGCAGAAGTGGTGTATATAAACAAGGCAACCAAGGAAGATTTACAGGATAAAGACCTTAAGGGAAAAATCGTATTTGGCGATATCTCAACGCAACGATTAATAGGCTTGGCTGCAAAAGCTGGAGCCATTGGTGCCATCGGCTTTTCATTGCCCGATTTCAATCAACCTACCAAGCACACTACTTCTATTCAATTTAGTGGTATGCAGCCTAACGCAGGCATCTGGGCATTGTTCCTATCTTATGCTTCTAAGGAAAGACTAAAAGCAGCTTGCGAAAAAGGGAAAGTAGAACTAAAAGTGAACATTACCACTAAAAGCTATGCTGCAGAAGAGCTCACCATTGTTGCCAATGTAAAAGGAAGCTTAAAACCCGACGAGCGCTTTGTGTATAGTGCACACGTACAAGAACCTGGCGCAAACGACAATGCATCGGGTGTAGGTACCTTGACCGAAATGGCCCGTTTAACTGCTCATTTGGTAAAAAGCGGCAAACTAAAACCTCAGCGTACCTTAACCTTTTTGTGGGGAGATGAAATTACTTCGACCAGAAGATACATTGTGGAAGACAGCACTCGCGCCAAAGGCATTTTATGGGGCATGAGCTTAGACATGGTTGGCGAAGATACCGAAAAAACAGGCGGTACTTTTCTGCTGGAAAAAATGCCAGATCCATCGGCAATTTGGACGCGTGGCAATGACAAGCATTCTGAATGGGGCGCTGGCGACGTGAAAGAAAAAGACCTTTTCCCTCACTATTTTAACGACTTTGTGTTTGACATTTGCAAAGAGCAGGGCAAACACGCCAACTGGACCGTAAACTTCAATCCTTTTGAAGGTGGAAGTGACCACACTCCTTTTTTACAGAACAAAATACCTGGACTTTTAATGTGGCACTTTACCGATGTCTTTTATCACACCGATAATGACAGAATAGACAAGGTATCGGCAACCACCATGAAAAATGTGGGGATTAGTGCCTTAACCGTTGCTTATACTTTAATTAGCGCTGATGAAAACACGGCTTCGGCTACCGTAACCCAAGTTAAGGAAGATGCCTTAGCTCGTTTAAAAATAGAATTTGATCTGAGCAAAGCGGCTATTGCCAGCGGCAAATCGTCCAAAGACGAAAAACACATTATTGAAGTTTGGGGCAAGTGGTACATTGACGCTTTAGCCTCCATTGGCAAAATGGCGGTAGACCCAAAAACTACACGTGTAGGCTCGGCCATTAAAGTGGCTACTTTAGCGGTAGAAAAACAAACACAAGATTATATCAATGCTTTATAG
>NZ_JAELTX010000151.1 GCF_016429065.1 Pedobacter sp. ASV17 | reverse complement strand
ATCAGAAACCACGGCTAAAAGCAACTCTCTTCCTTCGTAAGTTTTACCATACGACTGCAGCTTCACGTTGCCTGTTTTCGAGGCAACATCCTTAAAATAATCGACCACTTTTTGATGGCTGGTAAAATGTGTTCCTAGTTCGTAACCCAAAAAAGTATCAGGGGTTTGCAACTGTGCAAACAATGGCACGCAAATAAAGCTAAGCCAGAAAATCAAAAGGGTTCTTCTCATACAGTTTAGAATCTTATAATCAATAATACTAAAAGAATATTTGATTTCACTTAAGCATTCGTAATTTTACAGAGCACTATTCATATTTGGTATCATGACAAGCATCGAACAACTTTATCAGCATTATTTAGAATACCCAGTAATTTGTACCGATACTCGAGCAATTACCAAAGGATGTTTGTTTTTTGCCTTAAAAGGTGAAAAGTTTGATGCGAATGGGTTTGCTGAAAAAGCCATCGAAGCAGGTGCGGCTTTTGCCATTATAGACAACCCCACTTTTGCCAAAGGAGAGCAATTTCTTTTAGTAAAAGATGTGCTAGAAGCCCTGCAAGAGCTTGCCAAATACCATCGCCAGCAACTGAACATTCCCATTGTTGGACTTACGGGCAGCAATGGAAAAACGACAACCAAAGAGTTGATCAGGGCAGTGTTGGCGGAGCATTTCACCGTTTTTGCAACTAAAGGAAATTTAAACAATCACATTGGCGTGCCTCTTTCTATTTTAAGTATTGGTAACGATATAGAAATTGCCGTGATTGAAATGGGTGCCAACCATCAAAAAGAAATTGAACTTTTATCCAATATCGCACAACCTACCCATGGCTTGATTAGCAATGTAGGTATGGCGCACTTAGAAGGTTTTGGAGGTTTTGAGGGCGTTAAAAAAGGTAAGGCCGAACTGTATGCTTACCTAAGCGCCAATGACGGTTATGTTTTTGTAAATGCCGCAAATGCCGACCTTATGGAGATGGTAAACAAATCGGCTGCTAAAAACATTGTACACTACAACATAACAGAACCACACGCTGTTCATGGTGTATTAAAACATAGTGATCCATTAATTGAATTTGAATGGACATTTGAGGGCAGCACCCACGCAGCAAAAGCGAACCTAACTGGCACCTATAATTTCGAAAACATTTTAGCGGCCATTAGCATTGGGTGTTTCTTTAAATTAAGTCCTCAGGAAATCAACAAGGGTTTAGCCGACTACTTTCCTACCAATAACCGCTCTCAGCTCACTAAAACGGACCATAACACGGTAATTTGCGACTTCTATAACGCCAATCCTAGTAGCATGGCAGCGGCTATTACCAACTTAAACAGCCTTAGCGCCAGCAATAAGGTGGCTATTTTGGGTGATATGTTTGAGTTGGGGCCAGAATCCAACATACAACATCAGCAAATTATAGAACTGGCACTTGAAAACAACATCGATACGTTGTTATTTATAGGGCATTATTTCTTTGAAGTGAAGGAGCAGTTCAAGGCTCACTTTTTTGAAACGCCAGTGCAAGCCGCTGATTTCATTAAAGTCCAAGATTGGAAAGATTCATTGATCTTATTAAAAGGAAGCCGCGGAATGGCGTTGGAACAGTTATTACCTCTTTTATAGTCTCTCTCTTCCTTCGGTATCTTTTCGAAACAATAAAATTTAATGGCTCAAAATATAAAACATTAAGAAATGAAGAAAATTAAGGCAAAACGCCTAAAATGATCTTAGATGTTCTAGGTGGTTAAAAAAAGAGGAAGAAACCTAACCACAGACAAATCTTAATGTCCCTTAATGCCTTAATGGTTCAAAAATAATGTAAACACCTTAGATACCTTAGCCCACTAAGTTGGTTATACGCGACTAAAATGATCTTAGATGTCTTAGGTAGTTAAAAAAAGAGGAAGAAACCTAACCACAGACAAATCTTAATGTCCCTTAACGCCTTAATGGTTCAAAAATAATGTAAACACCTTAGCCCATCTAAGTTGGTTATACGCGACTAAAATGATCTTAAATGTCCTAGGTGGTTAGGAAAGTTCGAAATAAACCAACAAACAACGAAATCTTAATATCCCTTAATGGTTCAAAAATAATGTAAATACCTTAGCCCACCTAAGTTGGCCATACGAGACTAAAATGCTCTTAGATGTCTTAAGTGGTTCCAGATAAACCCCACTAGTTCCCCATATTCTGCAAAGCCTGTCTAAGGTCCTTTTTCACATCCTCAGGCGTATTGGCACTCGCTAACATGGTATTCGCCATTTCCTTAAACTTATCGGTTTGTTTGGTTTTGATATAGATGATTGCCTTTACAAAATCCTTCAAATACGCTTGACTAGCATCTTTAGCGGGTACTTTAATGGCATTAAACTTCTCCAAATATTTATCTAGCTTTCCTTCTTCATGCAAGATCGGTCCAAAACCCATCATCGCATTGCAAATTTGCTGATAGCCCACTTTATCGGGATGGTCCATAATTTCATCGAATGCTGTCAAAGCAGGCTCCATTTCTTTGTTCTCTAAAAAATACTGCGTTTTAAAGTAGTTGTAAACAAAGAAAGATTGTTCAGGAATGTATTTGTCCAAAACACCTTTTACTGCTTCAAAATCAACCTCGTCAGTTACCTGCACCTCTTCAGACAATGCAAATTGAATAGCCAAGCTCACCAAACGCTCATTAAAATCGTCTTCGGTGTATTTTCCAGCTCTTAGCACCTTGCTCTTACTCTCCGCAAAGTATTTCAAATCCTTTTCTTTTGGCAGACTGAAGGCATATTTCATCAAAAGCTCAATCAAATCAGCATCACCTAAAATATCAGGCTTTGATGCTAAAAAATCTTTACTGATGTATCCAAAATCTTCATCCTGAAGTTCAACCGCTTGCTCTGCAAACTTCAAAAACTGTGCATTACTCAACTTTTGTGCGTCTTTCTTTAAAGTATAGTATTGCGTTTGTGGATTTTTCGCTGTTTTTCCTAAAGTCAAGAATTCATCAGCAGCCAAAAAACCTACTCCTTTGTGAAGCATTACGCCGTCAGGATTGATAAAAACTAGGTTAGGATAAGCAGATACGTAGTAGCGATCGGCAAGCATTGCCCCTTCGCCCTTTTCCATATCGTATTTTACGTTAATGAAGTTAGCATTGTAATAGTCCGCTACTGCCTGATTGGTGTAAGTTTCGCCATCCATTTGTTTACAAGGGCCGCACCAAGTAGCGTAAGCATCTAAAAAGATGATTTTATTCTCCTTTTTTGCTTGTTCAAGCACCGTAGTCCAAGTAGGGTTTTCCAAAAACTTAATTTCGGCGGCATTTGCCGAAAACACCATTAACAACAGACAAGCTACTAGCAATCTCTTCATCATATCAATACATTTTTAGTTTCGTTCCCAAAAGGGATGCTTTATACCCAATTCACATTTTCTTCTGGATAATCAGTAACCAAAATAGTTGTTGTGAGGTACAGGCACAAATTAAAGTTAATCTTTTATTACTTCAATACCAACATCGCTTACACCACGCAAAGGATTGTCCCTCATGTTTTGTTCAATCTCGATACTGTATTTACCTGTATCAGGAAAACGATGGTTTTTCAGCAAGGGAAAGGTATAGGAATACAAATCACCAGAACCTTTGCCCAACCATTGACCATCCTCTTTAGCAAGCTTAAATTGATAACGCAATCTTTTTCGCCCTTTAGCATCTTTAAATGTAGCCAGCACATACATGTTGGCATACCTATATTCGCTATTAATGCGCAGTTTAAAGTTTAGCTGATAAGGCTTGGTTACATCGGTAATCTCAAAATCGGCCTTTGCCGCATTGGCATATAGCCATTGGTTTTCTTCAACTCCTTGGTTGGTGTCAATTACCGTATTGAAATTACATCCAAAAATAAAGGCAATACAAACTAAACCAAAAGCTAAGGTATTCACACGCAAAGCGATTTTAAAGCTAATGTTCTTTATTGATTTCATTGATGCGCTTAAGCCTTAACCGTTATTTGTATTTGGGTTATCAGACTGGTTTTTGTTCCTGTTTTTATTACGATTTTTGTTCCTATTACGGTTATTGCGCTTTTGCTCGGTTCCCTGTCCTTCAGCTTGAACTTTTGGCGCCTGATCGTTGCCTTTAGCTTCTACGGGCTTTTGTGGACGCTGGTTTTGTTGAGGTCTATCTTGTGGCTTCTGCCCCTGTTTCTGTTGATTTTGGGGTTTCTGTCCACCGTTACCTGTATTTTGTGCTGATTGGCCTTTGTTCTTATCGTTGCGATTACGGTTGTTGCGATTGTTGCGACGGTTCTTTTCATCTAAACGTGTCAAACTATCTTGGCCAACCACATTTTCGTAATCATGTACCTTTTCAACAGGTGCCGAGGTTTTAAGCTCAATGGCTTCATCCTTAAGGTTGCTAGGTTTTTCGCCACGTTTGTTCATGGCCATAATTTCCTTCACACGGTCAACCTTTAACGGAATCCAATCCTCTTGGTTAGCATAACTGAACCACATCAATTTTTTAAAGATGTCGGTTTTTTGATGTCTTGCCAACCCTACTTCCGTTTGTAACGAGTCAATACGATCTGGAATATCCCTTAAAGCATCCAAATAAGTATCTAACTCATAGTTCAAACAGCACTTTAGTTTACCGCACTGTCCTGCTAGCTTTAAGGTATTTAAGGAAAGATTTTGATAGCGTGCCGCAGCCGTAGAAACCGTTTTAAAGTTAGTTAACCAAGTAGAACAGCATAGTTCACGCCCGCAAGAGCCTATTCCGCCCAAGCGGCCAGCCTCTTGACGCATGCCTATCTGACGCATCTCAATACGGATACGGAAAGCTTCGGCCATTTTCTTAATCAGCTCCCTAAAGTCTACCCTGCCCTCGGCAGTATAAAAGAAAGTCGCTTTGGTTCTATCTCCCTGATAATCCACATCGCTGATCTTCATTGATAATTTTAGGTCCAAAGCCAATGTACGGGCACGGTGCATGGTTTCCCATTCCAAGCCTTTGGCAATTTTCCATTTCTCTACATCAGCTTCTGTAGCTTTACGGTAGATTTTGCGGGTAACCTGATTGGCCTGAACCTTTCTGCGCTTCAATTGAATACGCACCAATTCGCCAGTTAGCGATACGTGGCCGATGTCATATCCGCCAGTTGGTCCTTCTACCGCTACAAGTTCTCCTATTTCCAGATAAATATCATCGCTATTGAGAAAAAACTCTTTTCTAGAGCCTTTAAATTTAACTTCGATGACTTCAAAAGGTTTATAATTAGATGGCATATCCAAGTTGGACAACCAGTCGTGTACTTCCATTTTTTGACAGCCTCCAGTAAGGCAAGAGCCATTACTTTTGCAGCCAGCGGGGGCACAACCGCCTCCCGTAGAGCAACTTCCACATCCCATAGTTACGTATATATATATTGAGTCCCTTTCGGGAGCGTTTTAAACTTTATAATTTTCACCAATTGTAAAGATACATCTAAAAACAGAATTTTTGGATTCGCATTACGCTCTATATGGTAATGTGCCTTTTCAAACTCGTTAATCAATGCCTCAATCATGGCCATGTTCAACACATTGGCCGATAGTTTTTTGGCCACTTCAAGGTGCTGTGGCGGCAATTTCACCAAAGCATCGGCTCCACTTAACAGCAGTCCGCACTCCCTTAAAAAATTGATACCATATTTTAAAAAATTCTTTTGGTTTTCCCTTCCCCAGCTCGCCGCGGTTTCGGTAAAAGCCATCATATCGGGTACACGGTTACCGTAACCCATACGCAGCCACTCCGAAAAGTAGCCCGCATTGTTGTTTGCTTCGTCATTAAGCAAAGCATTGGCTTCAATCAAGTTGCCATCTGCCAGAAAGCTATATTCTTCTGCCTGATTTTCAGAGAGATTAGCCTTATCTATCAGATATTGCTTCACTGTAGTATCTTCCAGTTTGGGAATTTTTACAATTTGCGTACGCGATAAAATCGTTGATAAAATCTGTTCTTGATTTTGCGCCACCAAAATAAACAGGGTATTGGCAGGCGGTTCTTCAATAATCTTCAACAACGCATTTCCCTCTCTATCCAAAAACTCAGGCAACCACATCACCAACACCTTGGTTTCGGCCTCAAAGGCTTTATAGCTCAGTTTTTTAATGATATCGTGGCACTCGGCAATGTTGATATTGGCTTGTTTGTTATCTGCACTTAGTTTGGAACGCCAAATATCCAAATCGAAATAGTTGTTTTCCAGCACCATGCTGCGCCACTCCTCCAACACATCGGTAGCTATTTTTACATCTTTTGAAGCAAAAAAGGGATAGGAGAAATGCAGATCGGGGTGAATTAACCTTTCGTATTTACGACACGATGAACAGGTCCCGCAGCTATCTTCGGCAGTTTTCTCGATACAGTTGATATATTGGGCATAAGCGATAGCCAAAGGCAAAGCCCCGCTTCCCTGTGGTGATAGGAAAAGCTGAGCATGGCTCACCCTATTTTCGGTAACGGTTTGTAGCAAATGTTGCTTTACAGCATCCTGTCCAATAATCTCTTTAAACTGCATTGGTGCAAAATAAGAAATTTTTAATTAGCGAATGAGATGATGTGATAATTAGTGGAGGAGATTAAAGCGGCGAAGCTTTTTTTCGTCATCTCGACTATGCCCGTCCCGCCCCCTCGGGAGAAGAAATCTAACTGTTATTATCGCAATTTGATTGGCAATAACCTTCTCCAATTTAGGCATTCTGGAAGACCATTTAAATCGCTTTATAGAAACTAGCACCAATCATTTAGTTTTTTTATAATCTGTTACTCCTTCTTTACTATTATCAAACTAAGCTTTCGGTTACCAACGTTAGATTTAAGCGACCGCAAGCGAGCGTTTAAACAGGATATGGGTTTTCGGACTCAATTTGTCGCTTTAAGGCTGGAGATAAAATTATTCCGATTATAAAGCCACTTAAAAGTCCGCCAATGTGGGCCGCGTTGTCTATCCCTCCCGTCAACCCCATAAGTAAATTAAAGCCAATAAAAACAGCCGTACCTATTAAAAATGATTTCGCAAAGCCTTGGGCATAAACTTTTGTCAAAAGCAATGCAAGGAAAACTCCATAAAGTCCGAATATTGCTCCAGAAGCACTAGACCTGATGGCAGCGGAAACCCCACAGGCAAGTGCAGCGCAGCCGAGGAGTTGAAGCGCACAGCGGGAATGATGTTAATTGAAAAACGGAAATTGCTCTTCAAAACATCCAATATTATTCTAATATCTAACTACTAAATACCGAATTTTGAGCAATGGATACAATAAAGAGTGTATTTAATTGGAGTGGCGGAAAAGACAGTTGTTTGGCGCTTCACCATATTTTGCAAAACCAACATTTCGAAGTGAAGTACCTACTCACCACGGTAAATGAAGCCTACAATCGGGTGAGTATGCATGGCGTACGTGAAACTCTGTTAATCCAGCAGGCCAATAGCGTAGGAATTCCCTTGCATCAGGTGAGATTGCCAGAATTGCCCGACATGGCCACTTACGAGCAGGAAATGAACAAACATTTAACACAGCTCAAAGCAAAGGGTATTACCCATGCCATATTCGGTGATTTATTCTTGGCCGACTTAAAAGCCTATCGAGAAAGCAAACTTTCTGAAATAGGACTCATCGCCGAATTTCCACTATGGGAAAGAGATACGAAGGAAGTTTTAAAAGAATTCATTTCGCTTGGCTACCGCACTATCGTGGTTTGTGCCCAGCAAGGCCTCGAAGATTTTTGCGGCCGTGTAATCGATGAGCGTTTCATTGAGGATCTTCCGGCGGGTATAGATCCATGTGGCGAAAATGGGGAGTTTCATACTTTTGTATTTGATGGCCCATTGTTTAAAAAGCCCGTTAATTTCTCTTTGGGGGAGAAAATATTCAAGACTTTTCCCGCTCCCGAAGGTGAAACTCCACAGGGATATTGGCACATTGATTTAGTGGAAACAGCTCCCGAGTGAATAAATTTTAGCCCGCTTGCAGGTTAAATCTAAAATCGTAAATATAAAATCAACAATCAATTCGTATTTTTGCCGCTTAAACATGAAATAAATATGTTAAGAACAACTACTTGCGGTGCTTTGAGCCTTGAAAATTTAGGCGAAAATGTCACCTTGTGCGGCTGGATGCAAAACTCTAGGGATTTGGGCGGAATGACTTTCATAGACATCCGTGATCGTTATGGAATTACCCAATTGGTATTTAACATGAATGATAATGCCGATTTATGCCAGCAAGCACGAGATCTTGGTCGCGAATACGTGATTAAGGTAAGTGGTACAGTGGTTGAACGCTCGAACAAAAACAAAGAAATTCCAACGGGAGATATTGAAATTAAGGTTTCGGCGCTAGAGATATTAAACTCGGCAAAGTTGCCTCCTTTTTTAATTTCGGATGAGACTGATGGTGGCGATGATTTACGTATGAAATATCGCTATTTGGACTTACGCCGTAACCCTGTACGCAATAATTTAGTGCTACGCCATAGAATGGCACAGTCTACCCGAAGGTATTTGGACGAATTGGATTTTATTGAGGTAGAAACGCCAGTACTGATTAAATCGACTCCAGAAGGCGCCCGCGATTTTGTGGTGCCTAGTCGCATGAACCCAGGAGAGTTTTATGCTTTGCCACAATCGCCACAAACCTTTAAGCAATTATTGATGGTGTCTGGCTTTGACAGGTATTTCCAAATTGTAAAGTGCTTTAGGGATGAGGATTTACGTGCCGACAGACAACCAGAGTTTACACAGATCGACTGCGAGATGTCGTTTGTGGAGCAAGAAGATATTTTGAACACTTTTGAGGGCTTGATTAGGCGCTTATTTAAGGATTTGAAGGGAATTGATTTGCCAGAGGTACCCCGTATGCAATATGCAGACGCCATGCGCTTATATGGTTCTGACAAGCCTGATACTCGTTTTGAAATGCTTTTTGTGGAGATGAACGACATTGTGAAAGGAAAAGATTTCGCGGTGTTTGACCATGCGGAATTAGTAGTTGCCATTAACGCTAAAGGTTGTGCACACTACACGCGTAAGCAATTAGATGAGTTGACGGATTTTGTAAAACGTCCACAAATTGGTGCTACTGGTTTGATCTATTTACGCCATAACGAAGATGGTTCTCTGAAATCATCGGTAGATAAGTTTTATAACGAGGATGAACTGAAAAAATGGTCGGCAGCATTAAATACGCAACCTGGTGACTTAGTGTTGGTATTGGCGGGACCTGTTAAAGAGAAAGTTCAAAAGCAAATGAACGAGCTTCGTTTGGAAATGGGTTCTCGTTTGGGTTTACGTGATAAGGATAAATTCGCTGCCCTTTGGGTATTGGATTTCCCTTTATTAGAGTGGGACGAGGAGTCTGAACGTTACCATGCAATGCACCATCCGTTTACTTCGCCAAAACCAGAGGATATTCCTTTGTTGGACACCAAACCTGGTGAAGTAAGAGCCAATGCCTATGACATGGTGTTGAACGGTACCGAA
>NZ_JAELTX010000150.1 GCF_016429065.1 Pedobacter sp. ASV17 | reverse complement strand
AGATCGTAAACAGAGCCAATTTAAATCAACTTGCCCGCAAAATGGGCTTTGATGAGCTTATTGTTTTTGATCAAAAAACCGTAAACTTCCAATCAAAACACCACTCCATGTATGGCGATGCTTTTGAAGCATTGATTGGTGCCATTTATTTGGACAAGGGCTATAACTTCACCAAAAACCTTATTCTTAAGCGTATCATTAAACCTTACGTAGATGTTCACCATCTGGAAGTTACGGAAACCAACTTCAAAAGTCGTTTGATTGAATGGTGCCAAAGACAAGGCAAGGACATTTCTTTTGACGTTGTTGAAAATGGCGAAGGAGAAAGTGCCAAGCTATTTACCGTACAAGTCATGATCGAAAATGAAAATTACGGTATCGGTAGGGATTATAACAAAAAGAATGCAGAGAAACTAGCTGCAGAAAAAGCTTGTGAAGCTTTGGCAATTTAATCACTTAATGGTGATGATGAGCTAATTCGGTTATTCCAATCCAAAAAACCAACTATCCAAACAAAAAAAATTGTTTTAGTGCTGAGGTTTTGCCTTTCCAGCAGTATCACTATACTTCTTAAAAGATTCGTTGATCCATTTAATCGCATCGTAATTAGTCCAGGTTTTTGCCTTTTCGTAGTCAGGTCTGTAATCAACCATGAAATTTTCCAGAGCCTTTCCAGTCAACCCAGTATGCTGATTAATGGATGTTTTATTGAAAAGCTGATCTACAACATTATCCTGCATCTCTGTTTGATACATCCGATTAAACCTTCTGGCCTGTTTAGGGGTTTTGCCAAAAAGCTCGTATATCGCTGTTAGTGGGCTACCCAAAAAAGAAAGAAACGGAGGTTTTCCTCCATAAAAAGAACCTTTATCCCTAAAATCTTTTTTCAGTTCATCTAACGTTTGCTTCTTCGTTTGCCCAGTAACCACCACCTCATTCAAGGTAGTACCACGATTTAGGTACAATACCAGATCTTTGCTGTTACGCACAACCACTTCCAAATCGTTAAAATTGCGCTTCATTACCAAAAGAGTATCTCCCACGTTGGCTTTAATGGAGAAAATTCCCATATCATTACTGCCTGCAGAGAAACCAGATCGCTTATTTTTTACTTCGGCCAAAGCAATGCGGATATTGGCTCCACGCTCAAAAAGCACCCCAGTAAGCGTAAAATCTTGTTGGGCGAAGCCTTGATAGGTGCTACCTACACAGAGGACGATTAACGAATAAAATGTGAGCCTAACTTTGCCTAGCATTTGCAGCGTTATTTTTTTATTTTGTAAACTTAACAAATGTTTAGCGTTTAGCACGTTAAAAAAGGTTAATTCATGCGTAATATACTTTCAATCATATTCCTGTTTTATGCCGCAATCATTTTTATTGCGCTAATGTTTGTGGCTTTGCCATTTGTATTGCTTTTTTCGGCAATACTGCCTTTAAACACTGGCAAACGCGCTATTTTAGCTGTATTAAGGACTTGGGCGTGGCTATTCAGTATGTTGAGTTTATTTTGGGTAAATACCAAAAACAAGAAAAGTGTTGACCTTAGCAAATCACACATTTATGTAGGCAATCACGGATCGTATCTGGATGCAGTTGCCGTTTGCCTGAGCATTCCGCAATATTTTAGTGCATTAGGGAAAGTAGAAATTACAAAAGTGCCTGTTTTTGGGCTCATTTATAAGCGGATTGTGGTACTTATAGACCGGAGCAGCAAAGAAAGCCGCGAGCAATCTGTAAATGCATTAAAAAAAGACATTGCCAATGGGCAATCTATCCTCATTTTTGCAGAGGGGACTATGAACCAAACCAACCAACCCTTAACTGATTTTTACGATGGCGCTTTTAGAATTGCCATTGAAACGCAAACCGCTATCATTCCCTTTGTGATGATCAACAACAGGAAACTACTTCCAAGAAAGCATCCCCTAATGGCCAGACCAGGGATAATTACGACCATATTACTGCCAGAACTTAGTGTGGCTGGATTAACTTTGGAAGATGTACCCGCCTTAAAAAAGAAAGTATACGACCTAATGGAGGAAGCCATTTTGAAGAACACCCTGGTTAATACAACTGCTTAGCTCAAGCTGTGGTTAAATAAACCTGATGGCAGCAAATATCCTTTTGGTTGCGCTGACCTTAAACTTCGTAAGTTTTAAAACTTACGAAGTTTGGGTTTGCATTGGCATTCACCAAAAGATAGCAGCGTACAGCAGGACTGCCCAAACAGAAGAACTACTGACCTACATTTTCAAATTAATTATAGGCCAGAACTAGAACGATTGATATGTTAAGGCATCGCTATCTAATTACTTTATACTAACTACTAAGTACTTTTTATATCTTTGCACATGATAAAATCAATGACCGGCTTTGGCTTGGCATCTACCGACCACGAAAGTGTAAAGTTTTCAGTAGAGATAAAATCGCTAAATTCGAAGTTTCTTGAGCTTGGCCTCAAAATTCCAAAAGCATTTTCTGACAAAGAACTCTACCTGCGTAATGTCTGCAATAAAGAGATAGAACGTGGTAAGGTAAGCATTGCCCTTACGGTTGAACGTAGCGAAGAGGCACAGAAAGGCGCTTCTATCAATCAGGTATTATTAAAAAAATACTACACTCAACTGTTAGAAATCAACAAAGAGATTGCGGCCGATTTATCGACAATATTGCCCGCTGTACTTAACTTGCCAGAGGTAATTACCTACACCGAGGAGGAAGCTAGCGACAGCGAATGGGAAATATTGGAAGCCACCTTTGGCAAAGCACTCAAAAATTTCACACAGTTTAGGGTTGATGAGGGCAACGTTTTAAAAGCCGACTTGGAACTTCGCATCAAAAACATTCTTGGCTTTTTTGCTGAAGTAGAAACTTTGGCTCCTTTGAGAATTCCTCATATTAAAGCTCGTTTAACCCAGTTTTTGGAAGATACCGTTGGCAAAGTAAACTACGATCAAAATCGTTTTGAGCAGGAGCTTATTTATTATATCGACAAATTAGATATTACCGAAGAGCAAACCCGCTTAAAAAGTCACTGTGATTATTTTATCGCCACTTTAAACGACAAAGATGCCAATGGTAAAAAATTGGGTTTCATTTCACAGGAGATTGGCCGAGAAATTAATACCATGGGCGCTAAAGCCAACGATGCACAGATACAGCAGTTGGTAGTGGGCATGAAAGAAGAATTAGAAAAAATTAAAGAACAATTATTGAATGTGTTGTAGCATTCTGCGTTAGGCGATAAGCGCCCAACGCAGAACGCCCAACGCAAAACACATATTATGCAAGGCAAACTTATTATATTTTCGGCTCCATCTGGTGCTGGTAAAACTACTATCGTTAAACACTTATTGACCAAATTCAATAACCTTAGTTTTTCGATTTCGGCTACTACTAGAGAACTACGTGGCGACGAAACCAATAGCAAGGACTACTATTTTATCAGCAAGGAAGAGTTTTTGCATAAGGTTGCTCACCAAGAATTTGTGGAGTTTGAAGAAGTGTACAGCGGTACCTTTTATGGCACTTTGCGCTCAGAAATTCAACGTATTTGGGATGAAGGCAAGCACGTTATTTTTGATATCGACGTAGAAGGCGGCTTACGTTTAAAAAGAAAATTTGAGGATGATGCATTGGCGATTTTCGTACAACCTCCTTCATTAGAAGTGTTAAAGGAACGTTTAGCTGGTCGCGGTACCGATAGCGAAGAAAAGCTACAAGAACGTTACGCCAAAGCTGAAAAAGAACTATCCTACGCAGAAAAATTTGATGTCATCCTTAAAAACTACGAATTAGAAACAGCCTGCGCCGAAGCAGAGCAGTTGGTAGGGGATTTCTTAAAGAGTTAACAGTAACTTCACCGTCATTTCGACGAAGAATGAGGAGAAATCTAACAAGATGCTAGATTTCTCTTCGTCGTACCTCCTCATCGAAATGACGGCATAGATAAAGAAAAAATGATTGGTCTATTCTTCGGTTCGTTTAACCCCATTCACCTTGGACACTTGGTAATTGCCAATTACATGGCCAATTATACCGATCTGAAAGAAGTATGGTTTGTGGTTTCTCCCCATAATCCGCTAAAACAAAAGGCTGGTTTGGCGGATATGTACGACAGATTAGAAATGGCTCGTTTAGCCACAGAAAATGCTACTCATTTAAAAGTGAGCGATATTGAGTTCAAGCTTCCACAGCCTTCCTACACGGTGGATACCATGGCTCACCTCAAAGAAAAACACCCAGAAAAGGAATTCGCCTTAATCATGGGTGCCGATAACCTCGTATCCCTTAAAAAGTGGAAAAACTACGAAGTATTGCTCCAAAACCACCAAATTTTTGTCTATCCACGTCCAAATGCCGACATCAGTGAATGGAACAATCATCCGTCTATTGTGATTACCGAAACACCACAAATGGACATTTCCTCTACTTTTATCCGTCAGGCGGTAAAGCAAGAAAAAAGCATCCAGTTTTTAGTACCGGATGCTGTAATCGATTTTATGGATAAGAAAAGCCTCTATAAAACCCTCTAAATCTCCCTAAAGGGAGACACTTTGGATTTGCTCCCCTTTAGGGGCTGGGGGTTACTATCCTTTCCAACCGTCTTTTAGCGAAACCACTCGGTTAAACACTAAATGATCAGCCGTAGAATCTTTATCTAAGCAAAAATAACCTTTACGAATAAACTGGTAGCCAGTTCCTAAAGTTGCTTCGGCCAAAGCTGGCTCTATATATACCTTGCTCAATACTTCCTTGCTATTTGGATTAAGGTAATCTTTAAAATCACCTTCCTCAGCATCTGGAGATACTACGCTAAACAACCGATCATATTGTCTTACTTCCGCTGTTTTAGCGTGAGCAGTGCTTACCCAGTGAATGGTTCCCTTTACGTGAATTCCGCTGGTATCGCTACCGCTTTTCGATTCAGGAATATAAGTACAGTGAACTTCTGTAACGTTTCCATCAGCATCCTTAACAAAGCTTTCGCACTTCACAATGTAAGCGAATTTCAAACGCACGGTTGCTCCAGGAGCCAATCTGAACCATTTTTTGGCAGGCTCTTCCATAAAGTCTTCGCGTTCAATCCAAAGCTCTTTGCTAAAAGGAATTTCTCTAGTACCACCTTTATCTTCCGCTTCAGGGTTATTTTCTCCAATTAGGATTTCTCCATCACCTTCGTAATTGGTAATCACTAATTTAATTGGATCTAAAACCGCCATTGCTCTGGTCGCTTTTTTATTCAAATCCTCACGGATACAGAACTCCAATAAGCTTAGCTCAATCAGGTTTTCTCTTTTGGCGATACCGATGCGCTCACAAAACTCTCTGATACTTTCTGGGGTATAACCTCTTCTTCTCAAACCGCTAACGGTAGGCATACGAGGATCATCCCAACCACTTACATGGCCTTCGTTCACCAATTGCAATAGCTTACGCTTACTCATTACCGTGTAGGTAAGATTTAAACGGGCAAACTCATATTGTTTTGAAGGGAAAATGCCCAATTGTGCGATGAACCAATCATATAATTCTCTGTGGGAAACATACTCTAACGTACAAATCGAGTGGGTAATGTTCTCGATACTATCACTTTGTCCATGCGCAAAATCATACATCGGATAAATGCACCAAGCATCTCCGGTACGGTGATGGTGAGCATGTTTAATACGATAAATAATTGGGTCACGCATCAACATGTTAGTGCTGGCCATATCAATTTTAGCCCTTAAAATACAAGCACCATCCTCAAACTCCCCATTTTTCATTTTAGTGAAAAGCTCCAAATTTTCCTCGATGCTTCTCTCTCTGTATTGATTAGGTGTTCCTGGCTCCGTAGGTGTTCCTTTTTGCGCTGCAATTTCTTCGGCAGTACTTTCGTCTACATAAGCAAGTCCTTTTTCAATCAACTGTACCGCATAGCTATACAACTGATCAAAATAGTCAGAAGCGTAAAGCTCGTTTTTCCACTGAAAACCTAACCATTGGATATCCTCCTGCTGACTGTTTACATATTCTGTTTTTTCAGTAACCGGATTGGTATCATCAAATCTAAGATTAGTGTAACCGCCGTATTTCTGAGTCAATCCAAAATTCAAGCATATCGCCTTAGCATGGCCAATATGTAAATAACCATTTGGTTCTGGGGGAAAACGTGTTACCAGTGTTTCGTACTTTCCGCTTTTTAAATCATTCTCTATAATCTCTTCTATAAAGTTTAATGATTTTTCCTCGCTCATATAAATCTGTGTTTAAACTCCAAAGTTAACCAAATTTAGGGTATTTTAAAGGGGAATATCTATGGAATAAAGAACAAGGAGCAAAGAATAAAGACTTTTAAAATAGCCTGTTTTGAACCTAAAAAAACACCAAAAAACCAAATAGCTAACCAACCAAACAACTATTTCATTACATTTACCTACATCAAGAAACCAAATATGAAAAAAACTCTAAATAGGCCCATTAGGGTACTGGTAGCCAAGGTGGGTTTGGATGGTCATGATCGTGGCGCAAAAGTAATTGCCACCTCGCTTCGTGATGCTGGTATGGAGGTTATTTACACTGGTTTGAGGCAAACGCCTGAAATGGTGGTGAACACGGCCATACAGGAAGACGTGGATGCCATTGGGATTTCAATTCTTTCAGGAGCCCACATGACCGTTTTCCCCAAAGTAATGGACATTATGAAGCAAAAACAATTGAATGATGTTTTGGTAACTGGCGGTGGGATCATTCCCGAAGGAGATATGAGAAAACTACAACAAATTGGTGTTGGAGAACTTTTTGCACCAGGCACCGCCATGAAAGACATTGTAGAATATATTGAAAACTGGGTGGCTGAACACCGAAATTTTTAAGCACTATGAATTATCAACAATTACTGGTAGAAACCAACAACAACGTCCTATACATTACCATTAATCGCCCTCAAAAACTCAATGCACTAAACAAAGAGGTTTTAGCAGAACTGTCGGTTGCGGTAGCAAATGCACAAAAAGACCAAGAAGTTAAAGCCATTTTAATTACAGGTGCCGGAGAAAAAGCATTTGTAGCTGGGGCTGACATTTCAGAATTTCAAAATTACAGCCTCGAAGAAGGCAAACAACTAGCAAAAGACGGACAGGAAAAGGTTTTTAACGCCATTGAAAATTCTACTAAGCCAGTAATTGCCGCCATTAACGGTTTTGCTTTAGGCGGAGGCTTAGAGCTGGCCATGGCCTGCCATATCAGAATTGCCAGTGAAAATGCCAAATTAGGTTTGCCAGAGGTTACACTGGGACTTATTCCTGGCTATGGTGGCACCCAACGCTTGGCTCAGTTGGTTGGTAAAGGAAATGCCTTTGAAATGATTTTTACTGCCGATATGATTGCTGCAGAGAAAGCACTCCAGTTGGGGCTCGTTAATCATGTGGTGCCCTTCGCTAATCTTTTAGAGAAAGCAAATGAGATTTTAGAAAAAATAAAATTAAGAGCACCCCGAGCTTTGGCAAGTGCCGTGAAAGCAGTCAATGCAGGCTTCAACCCCCAGCTAAATGGTTATGAGGTAGAGATTGACGAATTTGGAAGATGCTTTGACACTCAAGATTTTAAAGAAGGGGTAACCGCGTTTTTAGAGAAACGAAAAGCAAATTTTCAAGGGAATTAAACCCACTAAGGGCAAACAAAGCCCCGTTATTTGATTTTTAACAAAACTTCTCGCGAAAAAGTGTAGAAAATATTTCCCACGTGTATTTTTTTTCTATATTTTAGCTAAAATAAAAATCTACCCTATCTTTTTACGTGTATGAAGAAAATATTAATTGTTGATGACGAGGTAAATATCGGGCTATTGCTCTCGAAATTTTTAACCAGAAACTCTTTTGATGTAAGCAGCGCTACTAGTGGAAATTCTGCCATGGAATATCTTGCCAAGGACCATTACGACTTGGTATTATGCGATTATCGTTTAGAAGATACCGATGGTAAGGAAATGCTCATCAAGATTAAGGAGAGCTATCCAAAAACTGGTGTTATCATTATTACCGGATATTCGGACATTAAACTAGCGGTTGAGCTGATCAAGCTGGGCGCTTACGACTATATCACCAAGCCTCTGTATCCAGACGAAATTCTGAATACCATTAACAAGGCCATTGAAACTCAAATTGCATTAAATGCCAGCTTGCCAGAAACAGAAAGCCCTCAAGAGCAAGAAAAAACAAAGGCAAGTAAAAACACTTACATCTTAACTGATGAATTCGTTATAGGACAAAGCGGTGCTTCAAAAGAACTCATGAAGCAAATTTTGTTGGTAGCGCCAACCGCATATAGTGTTATTTTGATGGGAGATAGCGGTACTGGTAAAGAATCGGTGGCCAAAGCTATACACCTTAATAGCCCAAGAAAAGATAAGCCTTTTGTGGCAATGGACTGTGGTTCCTTAACCAAAGAACTTGCGGGCAGCGAGTTTTTTGGCCATGAAAAAGGCTCTTTCACTGGCGCCTTGTACACTAAAATTGGTCACTTTGAAATGGCTAATGGCGGAACATTATTTTTGGACGAAGTAGGAAACCTTTCCTACGATATCCAAGCAGCACTTCTTAGAACCGTACAGGAAAGAAAAATCAAACGTATTGGTAGCACCAAGGAAATTGATTTAGATGTAAGGATCATTGTAGCCACTAACGAAAACCTGCAGGATGCCATTTCAAAAGGCAAATTCAGGGAAGATCTTTATCATCGTTTTAACGAATTCTCCATTAACCTGCCGCCCATTAGCCAACGTGGAAAAGACATCTTGGCCTTTGCCGAAAGTTTCTTACAATTAGCCAATCAGGAGCTGAACAAAAATATTAAGGGGTTTTCAGAAGAAGTGATTGATTGCTTTTTGACCTACAACTGGCCAGGTAACGTGAGAGAGCTTAAAAATGTAGTGCGCAGAGCAACCTTACTTACCGAAACCGACGAGATACAGTTAAAAGCGCTTCCCTTAGAAATTTCTACTTACGCCAAAGCCCCAATGTTGGCTTCAAATGGCAATGCAGAAAACACTGAACGCAGCAAGCCTAGGGATTTAAAGAATGCTGCGCTAGAAGCAGAGTATGAAACCATCCTTAAAGTACTAAGGGAAGTGAACTTCAACAAAACAAAAGCAGCAAAAATTTTAAACATCGACAGAAAAACACTTTATAACAAGATGAAAGCTATTGACCTCGACAATAAATAAAAGTGTTTAGTCTTTTTAGAAAATCTGGCGCTCCTAGGTTCGAAAACCGCTACAATATTTCCAAAAAAATATTATGGATAGTGATGCTGTTGTGTATTGCACCGCTACTATCCGTAATATTGCCTATAATAGTGGGCAAGGCTTCTCAAGACGTATTGTTTTTTAATGTAAAGCCTAATTTCTATACCAGTATTTGGACCACCTTTGGCATCGCGGCGGCTTTGTTCACGGGCGTATTGGCCATGATCGACTATACCATTAGGAAAGAGCTCACCATTACCCTATTTGGTATTACACTCTTTATTTCTGCCGTTTTAGACGTTTATTACCTACTGATCTTAAATGAGAATGCAGCCAACACCAACAACATTTCCGAAATCCTGTATTTCATTTGGTGGATCAACAGATTGTTTTACTCACTGACCCTACTGATTGGAACGGCAGTTTATCTCAAAATAAAATCAAAAAACTTAAGGCTGCCCGAACAAAAGAGCAGAATTATTTGGCGTACCGCAATTACCAGTGTCATTGCTGGACTCACCTGTGTATTCATTATGTCCAACACCAGCACCATCCTACAACGGAAACTGGTTCTGGACAAAATGGTACAAATTGACCTGCTTTCTTTTCTACCGCTTATCTTTCTTTTTATTTGGGCTGTATTTTACC
>NZ_JAELTX010000014.1 GCF_016429065.1 Pedobacter sp. ASV17 | reverse complement strand
TAACATGGGGAACCTGAGGAAATATGGCACGCAAAATTCAATTTTAGACGTACAGGAACTGAAAAAGTATGCGGGAGAAAATTTAGGATATTACCCCATGCCCATAGATGTGGCCTTACCACTATTTTCGTGGGCGGTGGTATTTAGAAATCAAAACTACGCAGGAATTTCCAAACGCTTGAAGTTGGCCAACCTGACTGCTAATGGTGCATTCACTAAAATGCATAACGGACTGTATCAGGCAAATACCGACTTGCCCGAATTTGGCCTCTACAAAAATGATGAAATTAGGTTTGAAGCAAGTAAATTTGAAGACATCAGGCAAAGTACCGTCTATCTAGATCAATATTTGTCGAGAAAACCGTTGAACTTGTTGTTTTATCATTTAGATGAACAAACGTTAAATAATTTTAAAATCTATGAACTGGAAGAAATCACTCATATTCTGCGCTAGCTTTTTAACCGTCTTTTTTGGTGAAATTGTGGTGAATATTGCCTGTGGGGGCGAAATAGATCCTTACGATTATTACATCTCTTATTTTCATAATGATGTGCAGGGGAAAGAGTACACTCAGTTTAGCTTTAGTGAGTGGGAATACCTCTATCACGATCAAGAAAGCGTAGATGAGTATGACTTAAACAGTGCGGAGTGGGCCAATTATCTAAAAGTTAAAAAGGAGGAGGTTCATCGGGTAATGTACGAAAGCGACAGTGCTACAAATGTTCTTTTGGCCAATCTCACCAAGAAAAATTTAAAACAACTTCCGCAAGACTTACAGCAAAATGCTTTTGTGAAAGCCCTAGCTAAAAATAAACAAGCCTTGGCTTATTTTGCCTTTGCCAAAAGTTGCGAGCCTTTGGCTACGGTGAGTTATGACCCTTGGAATCCAGTTCAAAGAGATACAGTTCAAATGACCGATAAGGCACAAGAGGCCCTGTTGCAGTTGGCAAAGGTAAAAAAGGATTCCTTCTTAAAACTACGTTATGCCTACCAAGCCCTCAGGATGTATCATTATGCAGAGAATTATGAAGCATGCAAGGCCACCTATAAACAATATGTAGAACCAATTTCCTCTACCGATTTAGCTAAAGGTTGGGCCATGGCGGTTTATGCGGGTTCCGTTCGTTATGGCGGAAATCCAACAGAAGCCGCTTATCTTTTCTCAAAAGTTTTTAACAGCAACCCAGAGCGAAGAGTACAAGCCTACAAGAATTTTCACTACGCTTCGGCACCTATTGATGAAGTACTGACTTTGGCTAAAAACGAGGAAGAGAAAGCCTATGTTTTGGCTATCAAAAGTTTTGGAAATCCTGAGTATGACCTTAATGCCTTAGAGAAGGTTTATGCGAGTGCACCAAATAACCTAATGAATGGTACGTTGCTGATAAGGGAAATCAATAAATTGGAGAAGAATTTGAATCAGCCTTCTGGTTTGGCAAAAAACTACTATTACGATAATGACGAGCTGCAAAAGGACAACATCAAGAAAGTTAATCTGCAACAGTTAGAATTAACCAAAGCTTTTGCCTTGAAACTGGCTAACGAAAAAAAATACCCAGAGCCAGAATTGGGAATCATTAGTGCCGCGTACCTTAGCTGGATCAAGAATGATGATCAAGCGGCGGCCGATTTATTGAAACAGCTTAACCCCGCACAATTAAAACCTAGCTACAGCAATCAATATCAAATCATTAACCTGTTAATTAACGCAAGGAAAATTAAACAAAAAGGTACTTTTAACGCCAATGAATTGGTGCCTACCTTGAAATGGTTGGATGAAAAACGAAAAGACAGAAAACCGCTTTCTGGGGATGATTACTTTGCCGAGAATAGAGAGAATAGGTTCATCTCAACCACTCGCAATTTTTATCAGGAATTGTTGGCACCTACTTACATGAAAATGGGCGATACCGCACGAGCAGCTTTGTTGATGCTAAAAGGCGATTTTATTCCAGATTCGACCAAAAGCAATAGCTTTTCTAATCGAATGAGTTGGACCGCCCTTGAGTTTTGGCAAAACTATTTAAGTGCCTCGACCTTGAGCCAGTTGGAAAAAAGATTTACCAAGGTTAACGAAAGTAGCTTTGACGCTTTTATCAATGAGGACTTGCGAAAGTTAAGCCGTTTTGATTTTTACGAACTTTTTGGGACCGCTTACCTGCGTGAGCATCAATACCAAAAAGCACTTCAGTGTTTTGAAAAGTTGGATCCTAACCATGAGTTTAAAGCTCCTGAAGATTGGTACGAAGAGGGAACAATGTATGCCAATCCTTTTATCACTACTGTTAACGATTATCCAAAGCAATTTACCTCCAAAGCGCAAACTTATAATAAGAAAACCTTTGCCAAAGAGATGTCGCGTTTAGAAAAACTAATCGTTAGTGATAAGAAAAACGCCGCTCAGTATTATTTCAAAATGGCCAATGGGGTGTACCAAACAGGGTATTTTGGGAATTCATGGGTGTTCATTAGCTATGGATGGAGCTCTTATGCGGTTAATGAAAAACCAGTTTACGTATATGACAATGACTACAAACTGGCTGAAACAGCTAAAAAATGGTATCTCAAAGCACGTAGTTTAAGTAAAGATCCAGAGTTTAGGGCAAAATGTACCTTTATGTTGGCTAAATGTGAGCAAAAGCAAAAAGCAAACGGAGCATTAAGCTCATCTAAATGGTACGATATTGATTATAACAATAGAATTAACCAATTACATTATTTAAACCGTAACAATATTTATTTCGCAGAATTAAAGCAGCAATACGCAAAAACCGCTTACTTTAAAAAAGTCAGTGATGAATGTAGCTACTTGAGCGATTTTATAGCGAGTAAGTAGGAGCGAAACCCGTCATTGTGAGGGGTGAGTCTTTGCGAATACTTCATCCCGCACGTACGGGATTGCGTTAAAACTATTTAAATTAAACGCAAAGAACAGAAGAGTTTCGCGAAGTAGGGGCTGTTAACACGCAACATTAAACCTAAAGCTTCAGGTCTGCCGCATTATAACTAGGGCAGGCGCCCTTTTGCGAGGTGATAAATCCAGCTAGCTTGGCGGCAAAATTTAGGCAATCTGCTATTTCTTCACCAGCCAGTTTTTTGCTCAAAAATGCCGCTAAAAAACTATCGCCGCTACCCACGGTGTCCACTACGGTTACTTTTTCAGCTTGGTAGTTAATGCTTTGGTTTGTATTGTAATAAGTGCCGCCATCAGCCCCTTTGGTAATTAATATTTCCGAGAGTTCGAATTTTTCCATTAAAGCGGCTACTACATTTTGCTCGTCATGCTGTTCCGTAAACCAATTTCCCAACGTTACGATTTCATTTTCGTTGAGCTTTACTAAATCAGCTTTGCTTAAAAAAGCAGCAATGGTATCCATATCGTAATAAGGCGCCCTAAGGTTCACGTCAAAAACCTTAAACTTGGCATGTTCCAATAATTGGAGTAGGGTGGCCCTGCTTACTTCGTTTCTTGCCGAAAGGCTTCCAAAAATAAAGGTATCCGCATCGGCTATTTTTGTTTTAAAATCACTTTGCCAAGCAATGTAATCCCAGGCCGTAGGATAGGTAATGGTATAAGCCATCTCATTGTTTTCCTTAAGTTCGGCAATCACTTCGCTGGTGCGCTGTTCAGCGTCAACCTGTATATTTTCGGCAGGAATTTCAATCGAAGAAATAAAATCGATTAGCTCCCTGCCAGCTTCGTCGTTACCAACGCGGCTAATCAGGGAAGCATCAACGCCTAATTTACGTAAATGATAGGCTACGTTCATGGGAGCACCACCAGCCAATCGGCCAGAAGGTAAATTGTCCCACAAAATTTCTCCAAAGCAAATGGCCTTTTTAAGGTGATTTCGCATAAAGGCCAACTTAGGATAAGATTTCTTGCATTTCCTTAAGTTCCGCTACTTTTTCGGCAGCACCTAAGTTTTCATAAGCCGAAATCAAATTTCTAAGGATACGGCGAACAATTTCCGCGTTGCTGCACGGCGCATAAAAGCCTGGTTGTGGCTCCAAGTTGAGCTGACGTAAAAACTGGTCTACATCATGCTTGCCAAAAATGGCTCCTTTGTTAAAAGCATTGATATAAAATAGCACGGCCTGCTCCCTATCAGGATTACTTTCGTCAATATAGCCCAAAATAAAATGTTGCGGCAAATTAACCCCGTAAACAGGAATATCTAGTTTTTGTGCAATGGTCGAGTAAATAATGGCCAACGAAATCTGGTTGCCTTTTTTGCTCTCCAGCACTTGGTTCAAATAAGAGTTTTGCGGGTCATGATGATTTTTAGTGTTGCCGCCAAAACCAAACTGATTATAAAAAACGTGGTTCATCAGTTTAATTTTCTCAATCGAACTCATTTCATACTGTAGGCCAACCCAAACTTCCCTTTTAATATCTTCAATTTGGTTAATAACCGCCTGCTCATCCAAATCTGGAAACTGGTAGCGGTTAATGATCAGCGCCCCCTGTAAAAGGTCGAAAGCACCACTTTGATACCATAAATTAAGATCCTGTTTAACGTTGGTAAACTGAATAGTATGTACAATGTTCTCTATCCGTTCATGTAGCATCGTGTCCAACGATTTCTCCCAGGCCGATTCCAATGAACTGATGGCATCACTTCCATATTCGAGCAGTTTCTCTTGCACATGCGTAAAAACTTCCTCATCAGGATCATCCAATAATTTTACCAACGCATCTATTTCTGCAACATTTTTCATTTGATGTTACCCTTTCTAACCATTATTGTGTTTATGTTTTCGAAAATCAAGGCCAGTTTTCCATTGGTGAAAACAGCCCTGCCTGTCCCGAGTTGCTTCGGGACTTTTCGTTTCAATCTTTTTTTTTCCGCTTCTCAAACCTCATAGGTTTCTCGGCATGATGTAAAGAAAACCTATGAGGTTTACCCCCGTGGCAAAAGTATTTCCACTCCAATCGGGTTTAGTTACAAACTTTTGTGCACGTTTAAATGCTCCCCCTCCCTTAACAAAAATAACAAGTCTGCAAAAACAGCCCTTAATCCTTATTCTTTGCTCCTTGTTCTTTTTTCCTTTACTTTTGCCCCTATGGTCCTACAATTTTTTGCCGATTATCTTAAGCATCAGTTTACTGCTAAAACCAGACACGGAACACACTCGCCCTTTGTTTACAAACTAGCGGATGAGGTAATTTACGATTTTTCTGCAAAAAGCGTTTACAAAGACATAGAAGCGCAGCGAAAAAAACTTTTAGCTGACCAAAGGCTCATCACCGTAACCGATTTGGGAGCAGGTTCCCATTTGAATAAGAACCGAACCAAAAAAGTAGCCCAAATTGCAAAAAATGCACTAAAAACACCCAGATTAGCTCAACTGATTTACCGTTTAGCAGCCAATCATCAACCTACTAATATGGTTGAACTGGGTACTTGTTTAGGTATTACCACGGCATATCTATCCAAAGCGCAGCCAAAAGCAAACGTGCTAACCATCGAAGGCTGTCCGCAAACTGCCGAAGTAGCTTATCAGAACTTTAATGAACTGGGTTTAAACAATGTAGAACTGCAAGTAGGTAATTTTAATGATTTGCTGCCCAAAGCCATCGAAGAAAGCAGCCAATTAGACTTTGTTTACATTGATGGTAACCACACTAAAGAGGCTACACTCAATTATTTTGAATGGTGTTTGCCCAAGCTTACCGAGAATAGCCTGCTTATTTTCGACGATATCTATTGGAGCGAAGGCATGAAGCAAGCTTGGGAAGAAATTAAGGCACATCCAGAGGTAACCATCACCGTTGATTTATTTTGGATAGGATTGGTTTATTTCAGGAAAGGACAAGCCAAAGAGCACTTTAAGCTTAAAATCTAATTTTTCTATATAAAATTATTTGACTGATAGTCAGCCTTTTATTGTGTGAACTGATTTTTTAGTTGTATAACTGAAAAATCAGTTATACATTCGGTTATGGAAGAATTAACCAAAGCCGAAGAACGTATCATGCAAATTCTATGGAAGTTAGAACATGCATTTGTAAAGGACATCATCGAAGAAATAGATGAAGAACCTAAACCTCCCTACAACACCATTTCGTCAATCGTTAGGCTTTTGGAAAAGAAAGGCTACGTAAGCTATAAAGCCTACGGTAAGACTTACGAATATTTTCCTGCCATTACCAAGGAGCAATATGCCGAAACCAGCTTTTCTAAATTGTTTTCTGGCTATTTCGATAATTCACCCAAAAGCCTATTGTCGTTTATGGTAAAACAAGACAAACTAAGTGAGGCAGATATAGAAGAGTTAAAAGCACTCATCAATAAAAAATCTTAACATGGAACTGTTCAGCTATTTGCTTAAAGCAAGTGCCGGTTTGGTATTGTTTTTCGCCTTCTATCTGCTGGTACTTCAAAAACTTACCTTCTTTAAATTCAACAGGTTTTATCTGTTGGGAGCTTTAATCGTAAGTTTTGTAATTCCAACCTTACATTTTACCATTGAAAGGGAGGTTCAACCAGTCGTTAGTGAACCAGTATTGGTTGGCTATTCGCCTAATATGGAAAATTTGCAAGCTGTTCGCACAGAGCAGATGGTTGATGTTCCCAAAGCTTTTCAGCCCGAGAAGGTAATCGAGCAACAAATCGATTGGCTTATTTTACTTCCTTATGCTTACACCATTGTTGCTGCATTGTTATTGCTTATTGGCATTAGAAAGTTGATTGTGCTGGTTCGTTATACACGGCAAAATGCCAAATCCATAGACGGGTTAAAACTGCTGGAAAAAACGGAGGGATTTACCAATTGCTCTTTTTTCAACTATGTTTTCATCAACGGGTCAAATTTAGCTCCTCAAGAATTGGCTGTTTTGCTTAATCACGAAAGGGTTCATGCGCAACAATACCACTCCATAGATAAAATTATCATGATGATGGCCAAGGCGATTATGTGGTTTAACCCTGTTATTTATTTATGGGACAAAGCGCTAGAACAAACACACGAATATGAAGCCGACGAAGCCACGGCCGAACATTTTGGCTCAAAAGATTATGCCTCCCTATTACTTAAACTGGCAGTGAGCGAAAGCCAAACCACTTTGGTTCACAATTTTGTGAAAAGCCCCATTAAGGAGCGCATTAAAATGTTGTTCAACACTAAATCAAAGAAAATGAAAAAATTAATGTATTTACTGGTAGTGCCTATCATTTTAGGCATCACCTGGGGTTTCACCATTGAGGTGGTAGATGTTGCACCAGGCAAAGCACCGTTAAAACAGAAGGAAAAGCTTCAAGAAGACCCGTTAATTGGAAAGACCATTAAAGGCAGGGTGGATAGTATTTCGAAACAAGGTTTTCCTAGGATATTATATTTTAAAGTAGGAAATACCACCTATCCAATTAGGCATGATATTCCTTCTAAAATTAAGGCAGGTGATGAACTGACGGTGACCATTTCGGGAAAGATCCAAAAATTAAGTATAAAAGATCTGGCTAAAAAAGAAGAGCTGGTTTACGATGCGCCAATTTACATGGTCAATGCTGCAGCTACTCCAGCAGGTCAATCGTTAATGAAGGCTCCAGAAAAACATGCCTTTTCGTACGAAGCGAATAAAGCCAGATATGCTTATAGCAACATCAAAAACCTTAAAAGAAATTCAGCTGGATATGTTAACGAAATTGAGCTGAACGATGGAACTTTTAAGATTTTACTGGATGTATCTGGATTGAAAACAAAAGCTGAAAATTTTAAAATAGGTGATAAGGTTACCGCGAAATTTATTGGGGAAAAATTGGTCTCTAAAAACGTATACGCTACCGATAAACTCATCGCATTATATTCTGATCCTAAAAAGTACGAGCTAGTTAGCCCAACATTATACGCTAAGTTTTATACCAAAGAAGGCTATCAAAAAGTAGCTGGGAGCCAAGGAAAGCCACTGGCCATCACGCCAATTTCTGAAGAGAAGATAAAAGTGGTTTGGGCTGAACATGCTTTGGGAAATGTAAGTAGTGGAGTTAGCTATTTTAAAAAGGCGAAATTACAGATCGGGAAAATAATGATTGAAGCAGATGATGCGTCCTTAGACAGTAAAAATGGGTTTATGCATGCAGAAAATGCAAAAGTTTATTTTGCCGATGGAAAAGTTAAGGTTTACCAAAGCATCATTTATAATGTCAATAAGAAAACCTTTGATTTTTATGAGTTTGCAAAAAATAAGGAACAAACTAGCGTAATTTCTGGACCTGGTAAAGAGGGAGCTTTGTTTTTCAGCAAAGATGTTGCGCTTTCGAAAATAGAATGGTCTGCATCTGATTCTGTAAAAAGAACCAGACTATTTGATAATCTAATGTTGTCTGGGAAAGCAAAAGTTTCGTTAGAGAAATATAAGGCCGAAGGAAAAGTCATTCATGTTGACAATGCGAACAAAAAAATGGTCATCTATTTCGGCTCTTTAAGAGATGATGCCAACCTTAAGATAGAAGCTGAAATGATAGAAGTAGATTTACTGGCCAATATGTATCGGACAAAGAAATACACCAAAGATTAAAGATAACAGTGCTAGCTTTTTAGTGTTTTGTTGCGCTGAGCTAGTTGAAGGCTGTATCAAATACTTCGACTAGCTCAGTATGACAAGGAGAAATTTTCTATATTTATTGAAGAAAGAATATAGAAATGGCACTTAAAAGAATACATCATATTAAAGCAGCAGAACACTTGACCATTAGTTTGGTCATTGCAGTGGCCGTCTATTTTCTTTCATCTTTTTTATTTGATGGCCAGTTAAGCAGGTTGATGCTTTCTTGGATAACATTTTGCGCTATTCAAACTGCAATTAGCTGGTTGGTCTTTGCCAAATCATCGGCAACCCAAACTCACCAACATGCCAGTATTGAAGATGGTGGGCGGGCCATTATATTTCTCACCGTAATATTGGCCACTTTTGCGGGAATGATGGCTGTTTTTATTTTGCTGGTGAAAACAGACCATGGTACAAAGCAATGGATTGCTGTATTGTTGGGAATGCTGGGCATGTTTTTAAGTTGGCTATTGGTGCATACCAGTTACACTTCTCGCTATGCACATCTATATTATGGCACAAAAGCTGGTAAAATACAAAAAGGACTGGTTTTTCCAGGAGATGAAGAACCTGATTTTATTGATTTTGCCTACCATTCCTTTGTGATTGGTATGACTTTCCAAGTATCGGATATTGATATTACTTCTAAAAGGATGCGCCGATTGACCTTGGGGCATAGCTTAATTTCCTTCATATTCAATACTTGTATTGTGGCACTTACGATTAGCGCCTTAGCAGGGCTGTTCGGCTAAAATTAGCCACTCTAATCAGGCTTTATATATCCAAATGTCATTTTGCTACAGTTATGTCGTCCTGCCATTTGAAACCATCGTAGGTAGGGTTTGCTATGTTTCTATGTAGTTATTTCCTTTTTAATAAATACAAACACATAGACACATAGGGGAATATTTTTAAATTAGAAACTGCTCAAGTGGATTGTGTCCTCGCCGTCCGTATATCTTTCTTTGAGTTTGGCTAAAACCTATTCCCCTGGGCGATATTTTTTCTCCATGTTAGCTAATATATCTTCTTTGTAAAATAGCACATCCTTAAACTCTCCTTTGGTAAACATCTCCGCTTGGTCGTTGAAATGTTTAGAAGATGGATTGCCGCTATTTCCACCAGCCAATATCGATTTAGCTTTTACTTTTTCGCCAAACTCTACTGCACAAACAAAACTGTTCCCGCTATAGCCATAGCGTTTGTTGGTGTTAAATGGATTGCTGCGATAGGAGGGTAGTTGGCCCCATAATGCCGAGCCATAAGCTACGGGAAGGCTAGGAGCATTGTCGTCATATTTTTCGATGGTTTGACCAGTAAGGCGTTGAAACCTGTTCACTTCGCCCCAAGGCATTTGCCATTTGCCAAAGCGTTTGCTTAAATCGTCAATGGTAGCTTTTAAGGGTTGGAGCAAAGTTTCGGCTTTTGCTGTTTTGGCAAATTCGATGGTCTTTTCCACCTGATCTTTTTCGCCTTGGTTAATATATATGTTTTGAATGTCCCTATTTACCCTTTGGGCCCATTCCATAGCCAAAGTGCCTGCAATGGAGCTTGCAGATGAGTAGTAATTCCATTTTTTCAGTTCAGCAATAGGTTCTCTTAAACTTGCTCGAAGCGAATGGTCTAAGGGCAATTGCTCGTAGGCCTTAATTAATGCAGGTAAAAGTACTTCAAAAGCGGGTAGGTAAGTGTCGTAACCCATGCTGATCACGTCATTTAAATCGTACTTTTTAGGTTGGTTTAATAAGCGGAGTGCCGCTACACCTCTAAAATTCTCTCCATCGGGGGCCATGTAACTTGGATAGGCCGATTTTTTTGGACTGTTTGCGCCAGCTACCGTAAACGGTGTAGAGTTACAGTTTTGCAGCCAGCCATTTATAGGATTGTACACATGAATGGTTTCGCTAACTGGATGAAGACCCTGCCATGTGGTAGCAGAGGTGGTGCCATCCACTACTTCGCTCCAATTGTAAGCGGTATCTCGTTTTGGAACAAAGTTGCCGTGCCAATAGGCGATATTTCCTTTTGCGTCGGCATAAACGGTATTGTTGGAAGCATTGGCATTTAAATCCATCGCTTTTTGATAATCTTCAAAACTTTTTGATTTGGTACGAATCCAACTTTGTAGCAAACTTGTCGGATTTTGGTTTTGATGCTTCAAACTAATCCACTTGCCATCTCTCACGGCCATTACCGGGCCGTTGTGCGTAAAGTAGGTCTCAAACTTTTTAGTCTGCAACAATCCGTTTTCTAAATATTTGATTTCTATTGTTTTTTTGCCAATTGGATAAAGTTTCTTGTCGTAAGTGTAATAGAGGGTTTTGTTCAGTTTGGTGATTTTCTCGGCATACATATCAGCTACGTCCACATTATTGGAAGTGTGCATCCAACCGCAAAATTCGTTGAAACCCTGATAAATGAAAAACTGTCCCCAAGTGACTGCACCGTAAGTATTCAAGCCTTCCTCACTTTGCATATGTATTTCGGGCCTAAAATAAAAAGTGGTATGGGGGTTAATGTACAGCATTGCCTTTCCTGTTTTACTGATTTTAGGGGCAAAGGCAAAGCCGTTGGAGCCGCTATGCTGATCTCTGATTTGTGGTAAAGAACTGGTTGGCGAGTAATCGTTGGTATAGAATTTTTTAAGTTCGGCAATGGTTAGGTTTCCCGTGCTAATCGCACCAATACTGCCATCGGTCCATAAAAATGGATACCATGCTTTAAATTTGGTAAGCAGCGCAGGTTTGACGTGTGGATTTTTGTAGAGATAAAAATTAATTCCATTAGCGTAAGCATCCAATATCTTTTTTAACCACGGTTCGGCTTTTTTATAATCGTTGATCGCCTGTGTGCTGTCAATGAGCAGTCTAATTTGAAGGTCATTATACAGGCTTTTTTCACCTTCGATTTCTGCTAAACGACCAAGTTTTTCAATATAGTTAAGCTCCACACGTTTAAAGTCGTCTTCGCATTGCGCATACAACATACCAAAAACAGCATCGGCATCGGTTTTGCCATAAATATGGGCAATTCCCCATTTATCGCGGATAATTTCTATTTGTTGAGCTTGTTTTTCCCAATCGTTGATTTCCTTTGGGCTAGGTTTTTGGGCAAATAAAGTGAAAGGTAGCAGCGATAATAATAGAAATTTTTTCATCTGTTTATAATTTCCTCTTTAGTGGTGATGAAGCTGTCAGATTTTTTCATATTCATCATAACCCACAAATGGCGGTTAAGTTTTTAGATTTTAGCGTTAGGCTAATTTCTATAAAAATACCAGAAACTTAAAGCTCTTGGCTTATTCTAAGGAACTAATGGATGTAAAAACTTTGTGTTAAAGCATTTGCTGCTTAAAAAGCTTCCGCAAAACTGATGTAGAAACCGCTTTGACGTTTTTCGTTTGGTCGTTTTTCACCAACACCATAATCTATGCGTACGCTTAGGCCCTTGGCAGGATCAAAAAAGTAGCGTCCCCCAACACCATAATTAGGTTTAAAGTCTTTAAGATGAAAGTGATTATTTGCAAACACTTTTCCGCCGCCACCAAATACCACCAAGCCAAGTCGTTCCATGAAGCGGTACCTAATTTCTGCTTGCGCAGCCAATAAGTTTGCATCACGATAGCGTCCACCATAATAACCACGCATGATTTCATCATTGCCCAATTGTGGTAATAAATAAAATGAAGTGTTTTTGCTTTGAACAGTATGATATAGCGCCTGTACACCTAGTACCACTTTAGGGCTTAAAGACCAAAAGTTGCGTATGTTAACCTTAATTTGGCTTCCTGTAAAGTTTTGGCCGCCAAAAATATCGGGAGCATATTGGTAGCTGACACGACCAAAAAAGCCCCTGGTAGGATAGTTGTTGGAGTTACGGGTATCATAGCTCTGTGATAAGCCTACAAAAACAACCGAACCACCATCTCTGTCATACATGCCCTGGCCTGTATTGTAAATGCCTCCAGGTTCGCTGTCCTTAAAGCGGTAGTTTTCAAAACCTAGAGATAAACCCGTATAGGTGTTTTTGGCAAAGGCTTTTTCCGCATCAAACTGAACTTTGACCATGCGTTGTACCAATTTGTCTTCATCAACATGAGAAGTGTTGTTGCCGATGCCGTAAAAGTTAAAAGGCATATTTTTGAAGCGCATTTCACCTATAAAATGCAGGTCATTACGTTTGGTCCAAGCTTCGCCACGAAAGGTAACATTGTATGTTTTTTTGGTGGAGTAAGAAGCCGCGCCAAAAAAGTTAGAACTACGGTTGGTGGTATCGGCCTTATCTACATAAAAAGAATAAATGCTCCCCAAGCCAAATTCAAAGCCAGTTTCTTGCGCATAGCCAAATACAGGAATAGGCATATAGCTGGATTTGCGGGTAGTGTCCTTTTCGTTAGAGAAAAGCTTTTTAAGAAACTTGCCTTGTGCAAAGCTGAGATGGGCAATGCAAAGGCACAAAACCGTGAGTTGTACTTTTTTCATTTGTCTACAAAGTAAATGAATTTCTGTGGATTAGGGTAATCATACTTATATTAGGGAACCTTAACCATTGAATATGAGAAAAGTTCTCCTCTTTGCCATTTTGAATATGTTTCTTGTGGCTAACGCACAAACCTCCGCTATTGTTGAGCATAACGAAACCAGTGCTTTGCAGCCTTATATCAATCAGTTTCAGTCTGATGAAAACATGCTCAATAGAAAATATGTGTTAAAGAGAACTGAGGAGTATTTTATACGAATGGATCAATTCTATAGAGACTGGCTTTCTCAAATGAAAAATATCCCATTTGCCAAATTATCTCAAAATGAAAAGGTTGATTATCTTTTGTTGAAAAAAAGTATCACCGCAAACGACAAAACTTTAAAAAACGCTTATCAAGAATTCAAGAACAATAGCTATTTACTGCCCTTTGCAAGTATCATCGTAGATTTTGAGCAGAAAAGGAGGATTGGTAAGCAGCAGCTTGGAATCGAAGTTAGCGCCGCTTTTGAGCGGTTGAAAACGCAAATTGAAATAACGAAGAGGGCTATCGATAAAAAAGAGCTTTCTGTGAATTCGAAGCAGGCAAGCTGGGCACAACAAACCATTGGTCAATATACTGCGGGCTTTACAGAAGCTTACAAGTTTTATGAAGGTTATGATCCTCAGTTTACCAAGGCTACCAAAAGCCTATATCCAGAAGTTATTGCAGCACTGAAAAATTACGCTACAGACTTAGAAAAAATCGCCAAGCAAAATGCGGCCTTAAATGACGGAACGGGTATCGTTGGTGAGCCTATTGGGCGATCAGCTTTAATAGATGGTTTGCAAAATGAAATGATTGCTTACACGCCAGAAGAGCTTACGGCCATCGCTCAAAAGGAATTCGCTTGGTGCGATGCGGAAATGGCGAAAGCTACTCGTGAAATGGGATTTGGGAGCGACTGGAAAGCCGCACTGGAGAAAGTGAAAACTGCCTATCCTCCTTTGGGTAAGCAACCTGAGTTGGTTTTTGAGCTAGCAAATGAGGCTATCAACTTTGTAGAGCAAAATAAACTGATTGCCGTTCCAGCTTTGGCCAAAGAAGGTTGGCGCATGCGTATGCTAACGCCCGAAGAACAACGTTTTGCGCCCTTCTTTTTAGGAGGAGAGTCGGTATTGATCGCCTATCCAACGGAAGATATGACCGATGAAGCAAAAATGATGACTTTGAGAGGGAATAATAGACATTTTTCAAGAGCGGTGGTTTTCCATGAATTGATTCCGGGACATAACCTGCAATATTACATGCAAAGCAGGTACAAGCCATATCGTAGGGCATTTAGCACTCCATTTTGGACCGAAGGCTGGTCCTTGTATTGGGAAATGCTGCTTTGGAATAACAACTTTGCAAAAACACCTGAGGATAAAATTGGAATGTTATTTTGGCGCATGCACCGTTGTGCCCGTATTATTTTTTCTACCAAGTATCATTTAGGCGAATGGACACCCAAACAGTGTATCGACTTTTTGGTAGAGCGTGTAGGCTTTGAAAGAGCTAATGCCGAAGCGGAAGTGAGAAGGTCTTTTACAGGTAATTATGGTCCTTTATATCAAATTGGATATATGATTGGAGGCTTACAGTTTAAGGAACTACAAAAGGAGTTGGTGCAAACTGGTAAAATGACCAACATTACTTTCCACGAGAGAGTTTTGAAAGAAAATTGCATGCCCGTGGAAATGTTAAGGGCTTTGTTGACCAATCAAAAGTTAGCCGAAGATTTTAGTACAAAGTGGAAGTTTGCTGGCGACGTGGATAATATCACCTCGGCTTATTAGAAGGAAATTTAAGTCACATTCAAAAAAGTGATATTCTGCTTGCATAGTAAAAATCAATTCACTAAATTTGTTATGCAAGCATAATAAATTGATGAGGCAGAAAGAAACAGTAGATTATTTTTTAAAGGTGGTTTGGCAAAACGTTTCCAACACCTATAACCAAATTGCATCTGGATTTGGGATTACCCAAGCCATAGGCTACGTACTCATTAATATTGAAGCTGAGGGCACTGCTGTATCGGCATTGGCGAGCTTGCTTGGGGTTAAGGCCACAAGTTTGTCGAGAATGCTAAACAATATGGAAGAATCGGGGTTGATTTATAGGGAAACATCAGAAGGAGATAAGAGGTCTGTAAAGATTTTCTTGACGCCTTTTGGTATCGAAAAACGGAAGCTTGCCCGCGATGTGGTGATTTCATTTAATGAATATCTGAATGAAAAGCTGAGCGTTAGAGAGAAAGAACAATTGATCAATACGCTGGATAAAATTAACCAGTTAACATTGGCTTATCGGCCAACCAAAAAATAATAATGAACAGAACCATTATGATTTGCCAAATAGAAAATGTTTAAAAAATCATAATAGCTTTTTTACCGTTAAAGAAAAAATGATGCTGAAAAAAAACATAACGAAAGTAGCGGTTTTAGGGTCAGGTATTATGGGTTCACGTATTGCCTGCCATTTTGCTAATATTGGCGTAGAAGTTTTATTGTTGGATATTGCGCCGAAGGAATTGACGGCTGAGGAACAAGCAAAGGGCTTGGCGCTAGATCATAAGGCAGTAAAAAATAGGATCGTTAATACGGCTTTGCAAACCGCAGTGAAAAGTAATCCTTCTCCAATCTATTCACAAAGTGTACTTCAAAAAATCAGTACAGGCAATTTCGATGACGACATGCCTAAAATTGCCAATTACGATTGGATCATTGAGGTAGTGGTAGAAAACTTGGACATCAAGAAGAAAGTATTTGAACAGGTAGAACAGTTTCGCAAGCCGGGAACGTTAGTAACCTCAAATACCTCGGGTATTCCAATCCACTTAATGGCCGAAGGAAGAAGTGAAGATTTTAAAGCGAATTTCTGTGGGACTCACTTTTTTAATCCGCCACGCTATTTAAGGTTGCTCGAAATTATCCCAACACCGCACACCAAACCAGAAATTATAGATTTCTTGATGCATTATGGCGATAAGTTTTTGGGCAAAACAACAGTGTTGTGTAAAGATACGCCTGCTTTTATTGCTAATCGTGTAGGAGTGTATTCGATCATGGCTTTGCTGCATTCCGTAGAGAAATTAGATCTAACCATAGAGGAAGTGGATAAGTTTACTGGTCCAGCATTGGGCAGGCCAAAATCGGCTACTTTCCGTACTTCGGATGTAGTAGGTTTGGATACCATGATCAAAGTGGCCAAAGGCTTGTATGATAATGTGCCCAACGATAAAGCTCACGACTTGTTCAAGCTCCCTGACTATGTAGAAAAAATGGCCGAAAACAATTGGCTGGGCGATAAGACCAAGCAAGGTTTCTATAAAAAAATCAAAAATGCAGAAGGTAAAAGCGAAATCTTAGCACTTGACCTTAAAACACTAGAATATAAGCCACAGCAAAAAGTAAAATCCGCTACGCTGGAGATGACCAAAAGCATCGATAAGGTAGCCGATAGGATGAAGGTTTTTGCTGCGGGAAAAGATAAAGCGGGCGAACTGTTTCGTACTTCGTTCTTTGGCTTGTTCGAATATGTTTCGGATCGTATTCCAGAAATTGCCGATGAACTTTATAAAATAGATGATGCCATGCGTGCTGGTTTTGGCTGGGAACTTGGGCCTTTCGAAGTTTGGGATGCCGTTGGCGTAACCGAAGCCATTGAAGGGATGAAGAAATATGGCAATGAACCAGCTGCTTGGGTAAGTGAAATGTTGGCTGCGGGTAATACCTCGTTCTATAAAGTAGAAGATGGCGTAAAGAAATACTACGACATTCCTTCGAAAAGCTATAAGGCTATTCCAGGTACTTCAGATTTCATTATTCTAGAAAACCTGAAAGCCAACAATAAAGTGCTTTATAAAAATGCCGGGGCATCGATCATTGATCTGGGCGATGGTATTTTAAATGTAGAGTTCCACTCGAAAATGAATACCATTGGAGGTGATACGTTAAGTGCCATCAATAAAGCCATTGATATGGCCGAAAAGGATTATCGTGGCGTAGTGATTGGTAACGACGGTGCCAATTTCTCTGCGGGAGCTAATGTGGGCATGATTTTCATGATGGCTGTAGAGCAGGAATGGGAAGAGCTGAACATGGCTATACGTTTATTCCAAAATACTTCTATGCGTATCCGTTACTCATCAATTCCGGTAGTGGTGGCGCCACATAACCTTACCTTGGGTGGTGGCTGCGAATTTAGCTTACACGCCGACCACGTACAATTAAGTGCTGAAACTTATATGGGACTGGTGGAGTTTGGTGTGGGCGTGATTCCTGGTGGTGGCGGAACCAAAGAGTTTGCTTTAAGGGCGTCTGATGAATTTAGAGATGATCAAATTGTACAAAACACTTTAAAAAATCGCTTCTTAACCATTGGTATGGCCAAAGTGTCGACCTCTGCTGTGGAAGCTTTTGAATTGGGTTATTTGCAGAAAGATAAATACGCCATTAGCATGAACCGTAGCCGTTTAATAGCGGATGCCAAAGCTAAAGCCATTGAGCTGGCCGATGCGGGTTATACCAAGCCAGTGCAACGTAAAAATATTAAAGTACTGGGCAAACAAGGTCTGGGTATTGTTTACGCCGGAGCGAATAGCATGTACTCTGGTCACTACATCTCAGAGCACGACAAGAAGATTTCGGAAAAACTAGGTTATGTAATGTGCGGTGGAGATTTGTCGTCACCAACTGAAGTGACCGAGCAATATTTGTTAGATCTGGAGAGAGAAGCCTTTTTATCGCTATGCGGAGAGCGTAAAACACTGGAGCGTATCCAAAGTATTGTGACGAAAGGGAAGCCGTTGAGAAATTAGGAAGGTATTTAGATATTAGTAGTTAGTATTTAGAAATGCATAAGTACAAAGACTTGAAAGTTTGGCAGAAAGCAATAGAGTTAGTTACGGATATCTATCGTGCTACCTCTAAATTTCCAGATAAGGAAAGATTTGGATTGATTAGTCAAATCAATAGAGCTGCAGTTTCAATTCCATCTAATATCGCAGAAGGCGCTGGCCGAAATTCAGATAAAGAGTTCCTTTATTTTTTATCGATAGCGCATGGTTCGTCCTATGAAACCGAGACGCAATTGATTATATCTTATAATTTAAATTATTTATTGGAAGAAGAGTTAGAGTTGTTAACAGAGAAAATAAACGAATGGCAAAAAATGAGTTATTCATTCCAGTCCAAATTAAAGTCATCTGTCTAAATACTAAAATCTAACTACTAAATACTATTAAAAATGGAAGCATACATAATAGCAGGACTTAGAACAGCCGTTGGCAAGGCTCCAAGAGGGGTATTTCGCTTTACCAGAGCCGATGATTTGGCTGCGGATGTGATCAGACAATTGGTGGCATCGGTACCTAATTTGGTAAAAGAGGAAATTGACGATGTGATTGTGGGTAATGCCACTCCCGAAGCGGAACAAGGTTTGAACATTGGTCGTATGATCAGTTTGATGGGTTTGGATACGGACAAAGTACCGGGTGTAACCGTCAACAGGTATTGTGCCTCGGGTTTAGAAACCATTGCCACCGCAGTTGCTAAAATTAAAGCGGGCATGGCCGATTGTATTGTAGCAGGTGGAGTAGAAGTGATGTCGGGAATGCCGTTTGGTGGATGGAAACTGGTGCCTAATCCAGATGTGGCCAAAAATAATCCTGATTGGTATTGGGGAATGGGGTTAACTGCGGAAGCTGTAGCCAAAGAATATAACGTGAGCAGAGAAGATCAGGATGAGTTTGCTTATCGCTCGCACTTAAAAGCCGTTGAAGCCATTAAAAATGGTCATTTAAAAGCAGGGGTATTGCCTATTACGGTAAACGAAAACTATTTGGATGCCAACATGAAAAAGCAGACTCGTAGCTATGTGGTAGATACAGACGAAGGTCCGCGTGCTGATACAACGTTAGACCGTTTGGCCAAGTTGAAACCTGTTTTTGCTGCCGATGGTTGTATTACTGCAGGTAACTCTTCACAAACTTCAGATGGTGCTGCTTTTGTACTGGTCGTTTCAGAAAAGAAAATGAAGGAACTAGGCGCTGAACCTATCGCCCGTATGGTAAGTTATGGTATAGCAGGTGTGCCACCTCGTATTATGGGTATTGGTCCAATTGAGGCTATTCCGAAAGCTTTAAAAATGGCCAACATGAAACAGGATGAAATTGGGCTGATTGAATTGAACGAGGCTTTTGCTTCACAGTCATTGGCCATCATCAGAACCTTAGGCTTAGACCAAAGCAAAATTAATGTAAATGGAGGAGCCATTGCTTTAGGTCATCCGTTGGGTTGTACAGGAGCTAAATTATCGGTGCAACTTTTTAACGAAGCCAAGCGCCAAAACCAGAAATACGGCATGGTTACCATGTGTGTAGGAACAGGACAAGGTGCTGCAGGGATATTTGAAATCTTGTAGAGAAGAATTTAGATGTTAGTATTTAGTATTTAGAAATGCATAAGTACGAAGAATTGAAAACTTGGCAAAAAGCAATAGCGCTAGTCACTCAAATTGATAGCGCTGCCGTTTCAATTCCATCTAATATTACAGAGGGGAGCAGGGCGTAATTCGGATAAAGAGTTACTGTATTTTCTATCTGTTGCACATGCGTCATCTGATGAAACCGAAACACAATTAATGATATCTTATAATTTAAAATATTTTATTGGCAGATGAGTTAGAGTTGTTAATAGGGGGAATAAACGATTGCCAGAAAATGAGCCATTCATTTCAGTCTCAATTGAGGTCGTTTATCTAAATACTAATATCTAACTACTAAATACTTAAAACAATGAGCAAAACAATTAAAGGAGGGGAATTCCTTATTAAGGAAACATCTTACCACGATGTATTTATACCAGAAGAATTTGATGAAGAACAGCAAATGATTGCGCAGACCTGTCGCGATTTCTTGGCAGCAGAGGTTTATCCTAACTTAGAGAAATTGGACAGTCACGAAGATCCAGAGTTAATGCCGACCTTATTGACCAAAGCGGGCGAGCTGGGTATTCTTGGGGTTTCTGTGCCCGAAGAATATGGAGGTTTCGGTAAGAACTTCAATACTTCTATGTTGGTGGCTGACGTGGTAGGTGCGGGACATTCGTTCGCGGTAGCGTTATCAGCACATACTGGGATTGGTACTTTGCCTATTTTGTATTACGGAAACGAGGAGCAAAAAGCCAAATATATTCCAAAGCTAGGTACTGGCGAGTGGAAAGCGGCTTACTGTTTAACAGAGCCTAACTCGGGTTCGGACGCCAACTCTGGAAAAACCAAAGCCAAGTTGAGCGAGGATGGCAAGCATTACATCATTAACGGACAAAAAATGTGGATCACCAATGGCGGTTTTGCAGATATCTTTATTGTTTTTGCCAAAATTGATGATGACGAAAACCTTACCGCTTTTATTGTAGAGCGTGATTTTGGTGGCATTACCATGAATCCTGAAGAACATAAAATGGGAATTAAAGGTTCTTCAACCCGCCAGATTTTCTTTAACGATTGTACGGTACCGGTAGAGAATATGTTGAGCGATCGTCAGAATGGTTTTAAAATTGCCGTTAACATCTTGAACATTGGTCGTATTAAACTTTCGGCGGCAGCTATTGGTGCTTCTAAGGCAACCATTAGTACAGCTGTAAACTATGCTAATGAGCGTCAGCAGTTTGGCAGGTCAATTTCAAAATATGGTGCTATCCGTTATAAAATAGCTGAAATGGCGACCAAGGTTTATGCGGTAGACGCAGCAAATTACCGTGCTGGACAAAATATTGACGATACCTATGATGCTTTAGTGGCTGATGGCATGGAACCAGCTAAAGCTAAATTGAAATCGGTAGAGCAATTTGCAGTAGAGTGCGCCATTTTAAAAGTTTGGGGCTCTGAAGCGTTAGATTACGTAGTGGATGAGGGTGTACAGATTTATGGCGGGATGGGCTTTAGTGCCGATGCGCCAATGGACCGAGCTTATCGTGATGCACGTATCAACCGTATTTTTGAAGGAACGAACGAAATCAACCGATTGTTGACTGTTGATATGATGTTGAAACGTGCCATGAAAGGTGAGTTGGATCTGATGACTCCTGCAACGGCGGTAGCAGCGGAGCTGATGTCGATTCCTGATTTTGGCGAAGAAGACAACACGCTGTTTGCTGCCGAGAAGAAAACTTTGCAAAATCTGAAAAAAGCAACCTTGATGGTCGCAGGTGCTGCGGTGCAAAAGCTGATGATGAGCTTGAGCAAAGAGCAGGAAATTTTGATGAATATTGCTGATATGGCTAGTTACGTTTATGTAGCAGAATCGACTTTGTTGCGTACAGAGAAATTGGTAAGCATGAAAGGTGAGGAAGCTTGCAAAGGTCAATTGGATATGATGCGCATCTATTTTGTTGAGGCTGTTGATGGCGTAGCCAAAGCAGGTAAAGAAGCACTGTGGGCATTTGGTGAGGGTGATGAACTCCGTATGATGTTGGTAGGCTTGAGAAGATTTACCAAAATGGAGCCTTTCAATGTAAAAGAGGCCCGTCAGAATGTAGCCCAACAGATCATAGAAGCTAATAAATATATTTTTTAAGGTCACATAATTTGTTTGTTAAGGCTTAAGGTTATGGCTATGCCATCCTTAAGCCTTTTTTAATAATGTCATCCCTTCGGGGTTGTTTTAACGTTGTTTTCGTTGTTCTAGAAAGACTATCGCCCCTTTGGGGTTTTGGCATATGATGTTTTTGATACCTATCATCATTTTTTTGGATTGGTCGAGTGTTAAAAATATGAGGTGGTTCCGATATTATTGTTCTATCTAGGAGTGTGAAAGACTGTAATTTTTCTAGCGCTGGCATTTTTCTAGAATAAAAATCAATTCCGTTTATCCAAACCCCGAAGGAGTGACATCAATTTCTAATATCAGAAATACACATTCATATAGCTTTTCAATGCATTAGCAATTTTCCCTGCAAAACCAGGTCTTGTGCTGTCGTTGGTTCTAACGCTCGAATTAAATTCTAACTGAAAGCCAGAGATAGTCCCTCCGTGTTTAGAGCCATGGCGTGCAGTATTGTATCCGCCATCAAAATATTTACCATCCGTAAAAATAGCCGTATCTCCAGGCAGTGGATAGGCGTTACTAGGAGTTGCCATATAGCCTAACTGAGCATTAAGCAGACTACCAAAAGCATTGGTGCCCTTAATTAAACTGGTATGCGTAATGCCATTACCCACCATCGCCCTAACGCTCGATTGGCTGGTTAAGTTGCCCAAGGTGTTGGTGTAGGTAGCAAGCTGATACTTCGTAAGCATGTAGCCTACCTCAGTTCTTTCCGGCGTATGTACTTGTCCGTGGATATCGATAAACAATCCAGAAGCATAACTGGCATTGATGGTTGCTTTGGCATCGTCAATAAATTCATGGAACTTGTCCCAAGCAGGTCCTGCATAAATACCACCTTGCGTAGCCACTTCCTTTCTTCTGTTGGCATCCAGTTTTGAACGATGAAGGTGGTTGATGATCAGGTGCGGTCTTTTACCTGTTTTAATACGTACTGAATCAGCAATAGCAATCGCCAGTTCTTTGGTTTTGGTATCGGCTAGGTCTGAGAAGCTGGTGTCGGTACTGTATTGGTCGTAAGGTAGGGTGCCGTAGTTGTAGGTTTCGGTTCGGTCTTTCATAAATGCTGGTCTGGTTCCACCACCATGCGGCGCCGCGATGATCAGTCTAGAATCTGGATCACCAGCAATGTATTCAATTGCAAGAAAGCTCGATGTGCCATTCGTTACATTGTACTTGTAGCTTACGCCTGGGGTGTAAGCGGTTAGCGTAGTCATTTGCCCTTCAGTACTTGAAACGAGCTTTTCGGCTTGAGCGTTTGCTAAATCAGCCTCGTTTTGTTTAGCGCACGAAAAAACTGTGAGCCCCATTACGGCAGCTACAGCTAGCATTTTTAAGTTTCTTTTCATTGTTTTTTAAGTTTTAAGTTCTTATAGATGACTGATTTAAAAATGAAAAGGACCGAAACTGCATTTATGTTGATGTTTCTACAGAACGTGGTCTCCTTGATAAATTGTTGAAAAATAAATTTAAATTATTTTACTGATAGTCAGTTTGTTGTGAGTTTTTTTGTATTTCTTAAAACTTGAGGTTTTACCGACTTGCCTATTGTTTTTAAAAGCATTTTATTTGATGAATTTTTGACGTAAATGCTGTGAAAATCCTTGTGAAACTAAGCTTTGGTCCTTTTTTAAACCTAGGTTTTTATTCAAATAGTTTGGTATGGTAACAGCGTGGTTAATTGATTGATCAATGAATAATAAAAAATTAAAGTATAAAGCCAGCACTTACTTATTGGTGATTTTTACTGTGTTGACGGTTTTTATTTCTTGTAAAAAGGAGTACGAAACTATTGAGGAATTAGATAATAAAAATATCAAAAGCTATAAAGAGACCCATTCAAGCCTAACATTTACAGATGTTGATGGGTATAGCTATAGTATTACTGATCCTGGAATAGGCAGTACAGTAACCAACACCGATTCTGTTTTTTATTCTTATACTTTTAAGTCTCCTTTAGGTAAGATTTATTACCAGACAAGTGATATTTCTATTTCAGGAACTTTTTTAGGATACACCAGCCAGTTTGCGATTGGACGTTCCATTTATACTTTTAAGCCAGTTAGAGAAGTGCTAGGGAAATTAAAAAGAGGTGGAAAAGCAACGCTTCTTCTTCCTTCCAGAATGGCTTTTGGTAAAAATGGACTGAGTAATTTTGGAATAGGGTCGAACGAAACAATTATAGTAGAATTGGGACTGTATAATTTCGAAAAAAGACATCAGGTTGATGCTTTTGAGATACAAACTTTTATTGAGAAAAATAATCTAGCTTTTAGTCCCGATCCTACTGGCGTTAAATATAATATTTCTACACCAGGGACTGGAACAGATATGATAAGTCTAACTACTACATTTGGCTGCAAGTACACTGGGAAATATTTAGATGGAACTGTTTTTGAACAAAAGACTTCAGAAGTTACTCGTACATTAAATGACGTTGTGGATGGATGGCAAGTTTTGATAGGCAGAGTTTCGACAGGAGGAAAGATTAGAATAATTATTCCGTCAAATTTAGGATTTGGAAACACCCAAGATCCGACGAACTGGAAATATTACCCTTACAGAAATATATATGCTAGCGATAAGGTGTTAGATTTTGAGATAGAGATTACTAGTGTAACCAAAGATTAAAATTTTGACATCTCTTTGCTTAAAAACTTAAGCAAAGAGTGTTTTATACAAAAAAATATAGCTAATAAAATTTATATGCTATAGCTGATGCCCTATTATAATTTTCTGTGAATTTAGCAAGGAATGGGACATTTTTGCACAAAAATGCCTTGGTTAATTATTTGGTATACAGTGTTATATCTGTAGGTTGTAGACTGTTGCTTCTTGGTTTTATATTGGTTTTCTTTGCCGAAATTTTAAACATAAAGTAATATGAAAAACTTAATTAAAATCGGTCTAGCCTTGTTGTTGACTTTGGGCATTTATTCAAACAGTTTTGGTCAGTGGATTCCCGGGCCTCCGCCTGATGGTTATTATCCTATCTATCGTATGTATAATAATTCGACGGCTAAACATCATTTAGCAAGTACAATAGAAGCACAGAATTTAACTTCATATTCTGGAACTCCTTGGATTAATGAAGGTTTGATGGGATGGGTTGCTGCTACAGGGACAAATCCTATTTACAGATATTATAAGCATAATACAGGGCATTACTTTTCCATGAGCTCTTCAACCCCTGGGGGATATATTTCAGAAGGGAGTATCGGAAGCGGTGCTTCTGGACCAGCGCCGGGAGCCACTAGACCCATTTATCAGTATGTTAGGATAAAGGGTGGCACTGGCCATTTTTATACAACGAATTATAATGAATTGGGAGCAGGTAATTCTTCTTGGCGATATGAAGGAGCAGTTTTCTACTTATATCTGATCCATGGGTACTCATATACCTTATAGTTAAGATTTCTTTAGAAATTAGTTAAGGTTTAAAGTTTAAAGAGTTAAACTCTTTAAACTTTAAACCTTTCTTTGTGTAGGAGCTATTTTATTAACTGTTAAATTTGGTTAAAAATTGTAGCATCGGGTTTAAAAGTTTATTTTTGCTAAATGAAGTTAAACATAAATTGTTTACTCATGTTTTTTTTAGCGGTTGTAACGCTAAGTTCATGTAGTAAAGACGATTATAATGCAGAGGAACAGGCGAATAAAGATGATGCCCTAATTGTTGATTTTATTGCAAAAAACAACATTCAAGCAACAAAACACAGTTCTGGATTATATTACCAGATTATTACTGAGGGGACAGGTGCTACTGTAACGGCTGCTTCTACCGTTGGCGTTAATTATGTGGGTAAATTTTTAAATGGCTCACAATTTGAAAAATCAGAAGCCATTGTTACTTTTCCTTTAAGCCAAGTAATACAAGGTTGGACCATTGGCGTACCTTTAATTAAAGTGGGTGGTCGTATTCGTTTGATTATTCCTTCGGGATTAGCATATGGTAACAGAGCACAAGGACCCATTGCTAAAAATACCGTTTTAGATTTTACTATTGATTTGATTCATGCACAATAAGAACTTAATGTATAAAACCTTTACTTATTTGGTAGCGCTTTTTATGGTGCTAACACTTTTTACTTCTTGCAAAAAGGAGTATGAAAAAATAGAAGATATTGATGAGACGCAAATAAAAAATTATATCGCTAAAAATAATTTACAAAATGTAAAGTCTGACCCTTCTGGTTTTTACTATCAAATTACAGCGCCAGGAACAGGAGATTTATTTACTAATACTGATTATGTGCTCTATGATGTTACGGTTAAATCGTTGATAAATGGGACGCAATATCTTCAATCTCCAACTTACGCCAATTTAGGAAATTATGTTGGATACTTGAATTCGTTTTTCAATAGCTCGCTATCTTCTACGAGGTCATATAACATACCTGCTATTAGAACAGCGGTTTTAGCGTTAAAACCTGGAGGGAGCGCAAGAATATTATTGCCTTCTTATCTAGCTTTTGGTAAAAATGGTGCAGGCCCCATTCCTTCTAATGAAATAATAGACTTGTATGTCACAACAAGTGGTTTTAAAAAGCAAGATGAATTAGATGACAGTAAAATTATTGCATTTCTAGCTGCAAACCAGATTACTGCAACTAAACATTCATCAGGTATTTATTATCAAGAGATAACCCCAGGTACGGGAACGGATGTTATTGATGAGCATTCTACTTTAGTAGTCAAATATTCAGGAAGGTTCCTTAACGGTACGCAGTTCGATAGCAATGACTCATTTACAACAACATTGCTTGCTGTAGTGAAAGGCTGGGAGGAAGTTTTGCCGTTATTCAAGAAGGGCGCAAAAGTGAGGATTTTTATTCCTTCTTCATTAGGATACGGAACCGCTGGTTATGGCTCTGTGCCTCCAAACGCTGTACTTGATTTCACAATAGAAATTACTAATGTTACAAATAGTTAAAAATATTAAAGCCAGCAATTAGCTGGCTTTTTCGTTTAATGCTTTTTTATAGCTTTCTAAAGCTCGATTACGGGCAAATTCATGGTTTACGATAGGGATAGGCGCAATTGCTTTTTGATATTCGGGAGCCCATTTGAAAACATACTCCATTTTGGGATCAAACTTTTTGAGTTGTAACTCAGGATTAAACACTCTAAAATAGGGTGCAGCATCATTGCCACTGCCACAAGCCCATTGCCATCCGCCTACGTTGCTGGCCTGTTCATAATCCAAAAGCTTTTCGGCAAAATAGGCTTCCCCCCAGCGCCAGTCAATGAGCAAATGTTTACATAAAAAACTGGCAACAACCATACGTACACGGTTGTGCATAAAGCCTGTGCTATTCAGTTCACGCATTCCTGCATCTACCAAAGGATAGCCTGTTTCCCCTTTGCACCAAAGCTCAAATTCTTTTTCATTGTTGCGCCAATTGATCTTATCGTAATCTGGTTTAAAGGAGCTATTAACGGTTTTAGGGAAATGCCATAAAATCATCATGTAAAACTCCCGCCAAGCCAATTCAGATACCCATTTGTCGGCCTTTTGGGCAAGTGCTTCGCTTACGACTTCTCTAATGCTTACTGTACCAAAACGTAAGTGTAGCCCAAGTTTGGTCGTCGCGTTTTTGGCTGGATAGTCTCTGTATTTTTCATAGCCATCCAATTTTTCCTTGAAATTTATCGGTGGAAATTTGGTGCCGCTAGCAGAAAACCCAATGTCTTCTAAGGAAGGGAACTTGAATTTTCCTCCCTCTGCCCCCTCAGAGAGGGGGATAGACAAATCGCCATCTGTATTCCCTTGGAAGGAATTAACGAGAGGGCTATTTATTTGATATAAATTTTTAAAATACTTGGCAGTAGGGTAAGGCTTTAAATAAAAGGGATTGAGTTTGAGCTGCCATTGCTTATAATAAGGGGTAAAAACAGTATAAGGAGTACCATCCGCTTTTTTAACTTCTCCTTTTTCAAAAATTACTTGATCCTTGTAGGAATGAAAGACGATGCCATTTTGCTTTAGTAAATCGGCTATTTCCTGATCCCTTTTTCTGGCATAAGGTTCATAGTCATGGTTGGTATAAACCGACTGTACATTAAAATCGTTAATGATTTCCTCCCATGCCTCTTGTGGCGTTTGAAATTTGACGATTAGCTGCGATCCCTTGTCCGTCAGTTGTTCATTAATCTTGACTAGTTGTTGATGGATAAAATCTACCCTTGCATCTTTCTTATCCTCTAAACGATCTAAAATATTGGGGTCGAAGATGAATACAACCAGTACTGGATAGCCTGATTTTAGGGCATGGTACAGGGCGGCATGGTCATTTAATCTTAAATCTCTTCTCAGCCAACAAATACTGATGGGTTGTACATTATTTTTTTTGCTCATAAATAGCGGTCAAGGCATTTTCGAGGGTCAAATATCTGAATTGAAAGCCAGTATTCAAGATTTTTTGAGCAGAGGTATTATTGCTGATTAAGGGCAGGATGCTCATCTCTCCCAAAATCAATTTTAAAACGAACTTGGGAACATTCACTGGCCAAACGGGTCGGTGTAAAGCTTTGGCTAGTGCTTTGGTGAAAGTGGTATTGGTAACGGGCGAAGGAGCAGCAGCATTGTAGGCATCAAATAACAAAGGATCTTCAATCGCTTTAAGGTAGATGTTTACCAAATCATCCATATGTATCCAAGGCATCCATTGTTTGCCAGTACCTAGGGCTGCACCAACAAAATTTTTCATTGGTTTTTCCATGGTGGCTAAGGCGCCTCCTTTTGCACTCAATACAATACCCGTTCTCAGCTTCACTACTCGAATTCCTAAAGCTATCCCTTCGTCAGCAGCCTTCTCCCAAAGGATGCAGCAATCGGCCAGAAAATCGTTGCCTGGCAAGCTTTCTTCGTCTAAAACCTCATCAGCTCTATCGCCATAATAACCTACTCCCGAAGCAGAAAGGTAGCTTTCAACAGGTGCTTTGGTTTCTTTAATGGCTTTAAAAAGAAGCTCGGTTGATTTTACCCTGCTGTCAATGATCTGTTGTTTTCGCTGCTGGCTCCATGGTTTGTCGGCAATGCCTTCTCCTGCCAAATTGATCACGGTATCCACCGCCTTAAAAGCATCGTTGTCGATTTGCTGCCTATCAATGTCCCACAGAAAGACTTTGACTCCTGCTTTCTGTGTGGGTTTCCTAGCTAAAATACTTACCTGATGTCCTTTTGCTTGCAGCTGTGCAACCAACTCTTGGCCTATTAAGCCTGTGGCACCTGCAATGAGAATGTTTTTTGCCATATCAACTAAACCCTAAATTAGGAAATTAGTTTTAGTGAAGCATACAGGTTTACTTTTTCGTGTATTTCTTGAAAAAATCGATAATGGTTTGGTTGGCATTTCTGGGATACTCATGGCCGCCGCTATGCAAAAAAATAATGACGTCATTCCCATCTTTACCAGCGTATAAAGTGGCATTGCTATCTAGTTTTACCCCTTCTTTACTGCAGCCGTTTAACAATAATACCTTATTGTAGGTTGCTTTTTGCATGAATGGCTTTACCAAAGGATCTGCTTCGCCCATTAGGTGCAATGCAGGTTTAGGTGTTAAATCGCCTCTTAACTTTCCTGCTGCCGTAGCGGTTGGTGCAAAGGCGGCAAACTCATTGGCTCTTGTTGCCCACAGCAAATAAGTAAAACCACCACCGTTTGAGTGCCCTGTGGCATAAATGCGATTGTTGTCAACTTTATAGTCGGCTTTAAGCGTTTTAAGCATGGCATCAAAAAACTGTAAATCCCTATTCTTATTGGTTTTCATATCCATTACCCATCCACTTCTTTTGCCTTCTGGATCGGTAAGCAAGCCTACGGTGTTCAATCCTTGCGGACAAATAAAAATGGCCTCTGGCCAAAGTTTTTCAAAACCTCTTGTTCTGTACATGTTAAGCATGGTTCCGCCATGGCCATGAAAAGCGAAAATAATAGGAGTCGGTTTGTTTTTAGCAGAAGTGGGAATATAAACGAGAGCCTGTCTAGTCTCACCGTTGATGGTCCATTCCATTGTTTTTGGACTGCTCTCCTGAGCTACTGCCGATAATAGCGAAGTGAACATGAACAACGCCAATAACTGGATCTTGAAATAGTGTTTTGCTTGCATACCCGATAGAGTGGCATTTTGGAATAAGGTTTAAATGTTGTTTTAATTTTAGAGGAGTGAGCTTAGGATTAAACCTGTTGTTGTAGTTGCCTGGTATGGTGATAACACCAACCAGAGGGGCGGTAGTTATAGGAGGAACTAAACCTCGTAGGTTTTTAAAAACCTACGAGGTTTTTAGTGCCGAAAACGTTAAAATAACTTCAATTAACAGCTTTTTCCTAAACAATAGCCAATTAAAAGCGTTAGTTTTACAAGATACTATTTGGGTTATGGAGAAAGTTTTAATTACACGTCGTATTAGCGAAAATGCTTTGGAATTGATTAGGAATGAAGGTTACGAAACTAGTGTTTATACGGAAAGTAAGGACTTAACATCTGAAGAACTCATTAAAAGGTGTGAAGGGCATGCGGGGTTACTCAGCGTGGGGCCTAATAAAATAGATGAACATTTTCTCAGCTCGTGTAAACATTTAAAAGGCATTGCATTAATGAGCGTTGGTTACGATAGAGTTGATGTTAAAGCGGCCACTGAACATGGTGTGCCTATTAGCAATACCCCTGATGTATTGAGTGAAGCTACTGCCGATGTGGCTTTCTTGTTGATGCTTTCTGTAGCGAGAAAAGCTTTTTACATGCATAAAACCATTGAACGTGGCGAGTGGGGATTTTTTGATCCCATGAAAAACCTAGGGCAAGAGCTTTATGGCAAGACACTTGGCGTGTTAGGTTTAGGAAGAATAGGTCTTGAGCTCGCGAAAAAAGCAAAAGCAGCCTATGGAATGCAGGTGATTTACCATAACAGAAGTAAAAACCAAGACGCAGAGGAATTATTAAATGCTACTTATGTATCTTTTGAGGAGCTATTGAAACAAAGCGATGTCCTTTCGGTGCACGTGAATTTAACGGAAGAAACTAAGGGCATGTTCAACCTCAAAGCGTTTGAAAAAATGAAGCCCAATGCCATCTTTATCAATACTGCACGTGGAGCCATCCACAATGAAAAGGATTTGATTGCTGCATTGCAAAACAAAACCATTTGGGGTGCTGGCTTAGATGTGACCAATCCTGAACCTATGGACAGGACCAATTCGCTGTTAAATATGGAAAATGTTTGCGTGTTGCCGCATATTGGTTCTGCTACTGAAGAAACCAGAGAGAAAATGGCGGTGATGGCGGCCCAAAATATTGTTAAAGCTCTAAAAGGAGAGCAAATGCCGCAGGTGATTAATCCTGAGGTTTATCAAAAGGATTAGGTAAAATGCCTTTTCTGTTTCGCGATTAAATTCCTCCCTCTTAATCTTCTCCGATGAGTCGGAGCAGGCTCTCCAAAGGGAGACATGGTACTGCTATCAGTTTTTCTGCGTTTCGTTATTACTATTGTTTAGCACTATTGCTATATCCCCCTCTGGAGGGGGTAGGGGGAGGAAATATAAGATTTGCTCTATCTCTTAATCTTCCCAACGGGAGAAACATGGGCTCCTGCTATTATTCCCTTCTCTATAATTAAGTCTGTAGCTATAACCACTACAAATTGTTAGAGTTTGTTAAAATTTCAAAAAGATATTCCGAAAAGCTTTATTTTTATTTCATGATTGTTTCTATAAAGAATGAGCACTTGGTTGTAGATTTTTCTACCAAAGGCGCAGAACTTCAACGTATCATGGGAACCGATAGTGAGGTAAACTACATGTGGAGTGGTGATGCAAAGTTTTGGGGAAAGTTTAGTCCAGTGTTATTTCCAATTGTAGGAGCGTTTAAAGATAATACCTATTTCTATCAAGGCAAACAATATCATTTGTCGAGGCATGGTTTTGCCCGTGACATGGAGTTTTCTTATGAAAAGCTAAATGCCAATGAAATTGCTTTTAAGCTAAGACATAATGAGGAAACCTTAAAAAACTATCCTTTTGAGTTTGAACTTACCCTTAAATACCGACTTCAAGGGGCTAGTTTACAATGTGCCTATCAGGTGTCAAACCCAAGTACTCAACCACTTTTGTTTTCTATTGGTGGGCATCCCGCCTTTGCAGCACCTTTGAACAATGAAGGAGTTTATACCGATTACTACCTACAGTTTGATAATGATGACGAGCTTACTTTTCATCACATTGTAGATAACCTGGTTTTAGATGAAACCACCACTTTAAAACTTAAGGATAAGATTTTGCCTTTAAAGCATGAGCTCTTTTACGAGGATGCACTGGTTTTTAAAAATCTGAAAAGCAAACATATCCGACTACTGAATAACAAAAATTATAATGGCCTAAATTTTCATTTTGAAGGGTTTCCATATTTTGGAATTTGGGCAGCTAAAGATGCTGATTTTGTATGTTTAGAACCTTGGTGCGGCATAGCCGATGGTGTTAACCATAACCAGCAGTTAGCAGATAAAGAAGGGATGGAGAGGTTGGAAAGTGGCGAAAGCTGGGAGCGTAGTTGGGAAATTTGTTGTTTCTGATAGGGCTTCTCATCATCGTGGGTTTACCGCCTACATCCTATTATTGATTTCCATTGATTAACTTTAAACAGTCCCTTAATTTTAACCTTTGAAATAAAATCGATTTGACTACCAGAAGAGATTTCCTAAAACAGGCCAGTTTATTGTCGGGAGCTACGGCATTATCTACTCTTTTCCCAGAGGCTATTCAGCGAGCTTTAGCCATTAATCCTGCTTTGGGCAGTACTTTTTACGATGCCGAGCATGTCGTTTTTCTGATGCAGGAAAACCGATCGTTTGACCACATGTTCGGAGCCATGAAAGGAGTGCGTGGTTTTAATGACCCTCATCCGCATATTTTGCCTAACCAAGATAAAGTTTGGGTGCAACGTGATGCCAAGGGTAATGCATATACCCCTTTTCACGTAGATATTAATAAAACCAAGATTACTTGGCAGGGAGGTTTGGCACATTCGTGGCCCGATCAAATAGCTGCCAGAAATGATGGAAAATACGACCATTGGATTCCTGCAAAAACGGCCATGTGCTTGGCTCACTATAAAAGACATGATTTGCCTTTTTATTACGCCATGGCAGATGCGTTTACCATTTGCGACCATCATTTTTGTTCGTCGTTAACTGGAACTACACCTAACAGATTGTTTTTTTGGACAGGTAATGTGCATCCTAACCCCAATGATAAAACCACCAAAGCGGTGGTGAGCAATTACCAAGCGGAATCACATACTGGCCGTTTTGTGGATTGGCCTACCTTTCCTGAATTGATGGAAGATCATGGGATTGATTGGCGGGTTTACCAAAACGAGATTTGGACAGCTAAACTTCCTTCTGAAACCGATGATTGGTTGGGGAATTATGGCGATAATGCCTTGGAATATGTAAAGAGACATCAAGTAAAATTATCCGCTTATTTTAGGAAGAATGGCGACAAAACGGTTACACCAAATCTTTCGGCAGAAGAAGTGCTTGAAAAATATAATCGTTTAACGCAACGTGAGAAAAACTTAATTGATAAGGCTTTTACTACTAACGTTAACGCCGCAGATTATTTGGAATTGGCTCCCCATACTTATGAAAATGAACAGGGTGAGCAAGAAACCTTAAATGTGCCTAAGGGCGATATTTTTTATCAATTTAGAAAAGATGTAAAAGAAGGGAAGTTACCTACGGTTTCGTGGTTGGTAGCTCCTCAACGCTTTTCGGAGCATACCAGCTCGCCTTTATATGGCATTTGGTACGTATCGGAAGCTTTAAATATCCTGACAGAAAATCCTGAAATATGGAAGAAAACCATCTTTATTGTTAACTACGATGAAAATGATGGTTATTACGACCATATGCCACCGTTTGTAGCGCCAAAGCCAGATACGTTGGCTCGAGGCAAGGTATCAGAAGGGATTGATACCGCTTCTGATTATGAAGCAAACGAGGGCAGTCCTATTGGTTTGGGCTATCGCGTGCCCATGATTGTGGCTTCGCCGTGGAGCAGAGGTGGCTATGTGAATTCGCAAGTTTTTGACCATACCAGTACCCTAATGTTTTTGGAGGATTTTTTGAAACATAAAACTGGAAAGCAATTAAAAAGTGAACAAATTAGTACGTGGCGTAGGGCCGTTTGTGGGAACCTGACTTCTGTGTTTAGACCTTATAAAGGGGAGAAACTCAAATATCCAAACGTGTTGGAACGCAATCAGGTGATTGACCATATCCAAAAGGTAAAGAGCAAACCTCAACAACGAATTCCGTTTCCGTTAAAGGAAGAAGATATTGTAAAAATCAATCGACACCATGCTTTTGAAGACGGGGCATCGGCCTTGATGGCCAAGCAGGAAAGGGGGACTAAACCTGCCTGTGCTTTGCCTTATCATTTAAGGGTTGATGCCCGTTTAAATGAAACTAAAACAAGTGTAGTGCTTGATTTCGTTACAGAAGAACAAAGTGTTGGAGCGCCTTTTAATGTTTCGGCTTTAAATACTTATAGTGGCGAGCAAGGTCGTAATTGGTACATTGGCGTAAAAGCAAACGACCATATTGAAGACAACTGGGAAATAGACGCTTTTGCACAAGGTCGTTATGATTTATCGGTACATGGACCAAATGGTTTCTACCGTAGGTTTATGGGGAGCAGTGCTGATCCTGATTTGTTACTCGCCGCAGTGCCCGAGTTGCAGGATAATTCAAAAAGATATTCAGGGAATTTGCAGTTGCTTTTGGAAAACAAAAGCAACCAAGCCATGGAAGTGTTGATTGTTGATGATGTGTACAAAGCCAATAATAAGACCATAAAGGTGGATGCAGGCACTAAGAAAATAGTATCACTTAACTTGAAGAAATACCAGCATTGGTATAATTTTAAGGTGAGGGTAAAAGGTTATGATGATTACCAATCATATTATGCTGGCCACATTGAAACTGGTGTAGATAGTATTACCGACCCTTATATGGGCGGAGTGGTGTAGGGGTTTTGTTATGCTGTGGTTGGATGTTATCACTAACCACAGGAAGGTCAATAGGTAAGGCGATCATACCAACCAGAAGGGGAACCGGAAAAATCCGAAGGATTTCAATCATTATAAAGAAAGATGTGGGCCAAAGCATGCGACTCTGTAGGAGTCGTAAAGGTGATAAGGTTTTTTATAAGTATTTGACCTCTTCTAGGTCTTTAAACTAAATGTCAATCTATATCTATACCCAAACTTTAGGCTTTCTCCCTATGGTTGTTGTTATCATCAATTATTAGAAAACCGGTACGGTGATCACACTGACTAGGAGGGGAAATAGGTCTTTGGAAGATTGTGCGGGTCGCGTCATTTCGACCGCAGCGAAGCGAGCGGAGAAATCTTTGGAATGCAAGGTGAGCTGTTTCTTTAAATAGAGTATGCGACTCTGTAGGAGTCGTACCAAAGGTGATAAGTTTTTTTTATAGGTATTTGACCTCTTCGAGGTCTTAAAGCAGGACGTAAATCTATGTCTATGCCTAAAGTTTAGGTTTTTTGCTCATCGAACCCAAGTTTTTAAACCCGATTGAAACGAGCACGATCCCGATGTTAAATCGGGAGAGTAAAGTGGAAAGCGGGACTAAAGCAGCCCAAGTATTACTGAATGTTGCTTTTCAAAAATATAAAATTTCAAAAATTATTGTTTTTATAGTGTTGATATTTAGTTGCTTATAAATATTTTCCATTTTTTCAAAAATTCACGTAGGGGTACATTTCTTTCTTGTTGTCTCATTTTTAAATAAGACATCAATGAAAGCGTTAAACTTTACCAATCAATTTAATCAAATAAAAAAAGCAACCTACCTAGGGATTACTTTTTTAGGCTTGGCCTTCCAAACAAATGCGCAGGAAGTAAAAACAACCAAAGTGCATTTTGGACTCATTTATCCATTAAGCACTAACGGTACACACGCACCTTTAGATACCAATAATTTATCTATCCATTTGCTGGCGGGCATTTCATCGGTGGAAAAAGGACTTTCCTTTGCAGGAATAAGTAATGTGGTACGTAATGAAAGCAACGGTGTGCAGTTTGCAGGCTTCTCTAACCATATTGGTAAACAAGCCAATGGAGCATTATTCGCAGGTTTTTTAAATACTTATCGTTCTGCTAAGGGCAGCCAGTTTGCTGGTTTCGCCAATTTGGCCCAAAGAAATGTTGAGGGGGCGCAGTTTGCTGGTTTTATAAATACCACTGGTGGCGAGATGAACGGCGTACAGTTTGCAGGCTTTGCTAACGTAGCTAGGAAGGTAAAAGGGACTCAGTTTGCAGGTTTTTCTAATATCGCTAAAGATATTTCGGCATCACAATTTGCAGGTTTCATGAATGTGGCTAAAGATGTAAACGGCAGCCAGTTTGCGGGTTTCATTAACATTGCCAAAAAGGTAAAAGGTGCCCAAGTAGCAGGTTTCATCAACATTGCCGAAACAAGCGATAACCCTATCGGAATCATCAACATCATCAAAAACGGAGAAAAAAGTATCGCCGCAACCATTGATGAGACTCAGACGTCTATGTTAACGTTCAGATCTGGAGGAAAAAATATGTACGGAATTATTGGAGTGGGCTACAACCTTAAAAACAAAGATGAGGTTTATGCTTTTGAGGCTGGTTTAGGTGCTCATTTCTTTAAGTCGAGATATTTTAGGTTAAACATGGAATTAACCCAAACGATTTTGGAAAGCTTTGAAAAGGGAGAATACTTTAAGGGCACTTTTAGGTTGTTGCCAGCTGTAAAAGTAGCTCCTTGGTTGGAGATTTTTGGCGGACCATCCATCAATTTCGTAAGTACCAATACGGTAGAAGGAAAAGCCTTGCATCCAGAAAGTGATGATTTAGTCATCCGTACTTGGCAACGTAAGCACTCAGGTTTTCAACAGTCGCTGCACATTGGTTACCAAGCAGGTTTACAATTTGTTTTTTAAAAGATTTCACACACACAAATAAATGAAATATATGAAAAGAGTAATTGCAATTGTATTAGGCTTAGTCGTCGTTATTCACTTTTCGTCGTGTAAAAAAGATCGACTCACAGGGAATGGAAACATCATTTCTGAAATCCGAAACCTGGGGCAGTTTACAGGAATCAGCTCTAGCGGTGCTACACCTGTAGAGGTAAAATATGGAACAGAATTTAGTGTAATGGTAAAAGGTTCCAGTAATATTATCTCTCACTATACTACAAGAATAGTGAACAATGTACTGCATATTGGTTTCGAAAGGGTAAGTGTAAGTAGGGATGATGTAGAGGTAATAATAACTATGCCAACTTTGAATAGATTAGAATTAAGTGGCAGTACTAAGGTGGAAATAGAAGGAAACTTCCCCGTAATACCCAATTTGAATGTCTCCATTAGCGGTTCGGGAAAAGTAGCGGCAGATCATGTCATGCAGATAGACAATGTAAAAGTTGATATTTCTGGTTCTGGAGCGGTAGCTTTTGAAGCTGTTACAAGTAAAACTGCTGATGCCGATATTTCTGGTAGCGGTAGTCTGAGGCTTCAGGTGCAAGACAGGATCAAGGCAAAGATAAGTGGTAGTGGTAAAGTATACTACAAAGGCGATCCGATAATTCAACAGGACATTAGCGGATCTGGCAAACTGATCAAGTTCTAATTTAAATTTAAGTTTTATGGCTGGCCAATCATTTTGGCAAGTTTTGGCGTCCAATTTTGGTGCTCAAAAACTTGCCCTGGAAGATCTATATCTATTGCAAAGCAGCACACCCAATCTTATTACCTATGCTTTGCCATTTGTAGCGGTGTTTACCGTGTTGGAATTTGTGCTTGGAAAAATTTTTAAGCATGAAGATTATACCCATGAAGAATTGAAAGGCTCATTGTGGGTTGGCCTGGGTAATTTATTGGTGAACCTTTTCTTGAAATCGGGCTTGTTTATAGGTGCTGTTTGGCTGTACAACTTCTTGCCTTGGCGCATGGAGTTTGGCTGGTGGAGTTTGGTGCCCTGCTTTTTGATTTATGATTTTTGCAGCTATTGGTCGCACCGCATTTCCCATTTTAACCGCTTTTTTTGGGCATCACATGTGGTACATCACTCGGCAGAGCATTATAATTTAACCGTAGCTTTTAGGCAAAGTTGGGTCCAGCATATAAAAGTGGTGTTTTTTATTCCTGTAGCACTGTGCGGTTTTCATCCAGTAATTTTTATGGTAGCTAGCCAAATGAGTACGCTTTATCAGTTTTGGGTACATACCGAAACCATTGGCAAGCTTCACCCATGGATAGAAAAATATTTCGGTACCCCGTCTAATCACAGGGTACATCATGGTAGCCAAGAGAAATATATTGATAAAAATTTTGGGGCTACGTTCATGATCTGGGACCATTTATTTGGAACTTTTCAGTACGAAGAGGAGAAACCTAAATATGGACTTACCATACCACTTACGGAAAAGGCTAATCCTTTTGTGCTTAATTTTCATGAGTACAGGGCCATTGCTGAAGATGTTAGGCAAAGCGATGGCCTAAAGGAAATGCTTTTCTTTCTGTTTGCCAGTCCAGCAAAAGTTTATCGGTACAAAGCCGAGCAGCAACCCAAAATTTATAAGCGTTACAAACTTACCCGCTTTTTAAAAGGAACTATATTGGGATTGTTTTTGCTATTGATGGCGCAATTGTTAATGGCCCAACCACCCCTGCCTGAGCCAAAGTTGAAAAATATGTTGTTCTTTTTACAACGTACGCCCGATGCCAATACGGTAGTTTACCAGTTGAACTTAGAAAAAGATGGCCGCTTAAACGAAAAATCTCCCGTGAAAGCTTCTTGGATAAGGTATGAAGAAAATGGAACGGTTAAAGAGCTAACTGGTATTGAAAAGAAATTTGCCTACGGTGTAAGTTGTAGGCCTTTGGGTAACGAGACTTATGAGGTTCGCTTAGTTTCCTATAAGAAGTTGCCCATGTATTTATTGAAATCGCCCATAGACCAACAGTATCGTTTGTACATTAAAGATGAAGGAAAGGACTTGTTGCTGAAACGCGTTTTTGTAAAAGTAGAGGGTGGAAGTTTTTGGTTCCCCAAGGTGCAGTACATTGATTTATTTACCATTGATAGCGAGAATGGGGCGCAAATTTTGAAACGGATTAATTTGTTATCTAATGGTTAATTGTATAGCTGAAATCAAACCGATATATTTGAACTATCCAAACGTGAATATAGCCGTACAAACATATAACGACGCTGCTTTTGAGCAACTTTTTAAGTCTCATTACAAGGCTTTACACTGTTATGCCAATATGCTGTTGAAAGATCTTGATGCCGCCGAGGAAGTGGTACAGTCGATGTTTTTAAAGCTCTGGGAAAAACGACATTTGTTAGATGCGCAGACTTCTATAAAAGCCTACTTGTACAAGTGTGTGTATAACGATAGCCTTAACCTCATGAAGCACGAGCAGGTTAAAAATAAGTACCAAGATTTTAGCCTGCATACGATGAATACCGAACATGAAGCGGCCTCCAATAAGGTAGAGCTATCGGAATTGCAAAGGCAATTGCAACATGCCCTAAATGCCTTGCCGGAGCAGTGCAGGATTATTTTTCAAATGAGCCGTTTTGAGGAGTTGAAGTATAAAGAAATAGCCGATCGATTAGGGATTTCTATCAAAACGGTAGAAAATCAAATGGGAAAGGCGCTTAAAATTTTACGCCTCAAATTAGTAGATTTTTTAGTGCTGGTACTACTTGGATTGGCCAATTATAATGATTATTTAAATTAAGCGAAGCGATATGAATGATGAGTTATTGATAAAGTTTCTGCTTAAGGAAACCACAATAGAAGAAGCCAAACAGGTACAGGACTGGATTGCACAAAGTGCCGAAAATGCCACCTACTACCAGCAACTGGAACGGATATGGAATGAAAGTGCTGATTTAGCTCCGGTCAATACCGTTGATGAGGAAGTGGCTTGGCAGAAGTTTAAGCAAAGGGTAGAAGGAAAAAATGCTTCGCCCGTGGTGAAACAAATAAGACCCAACGCCATTTGGTTGCGCATAGCTGCTGTTTTTGTGTTTTGCTTTGGCGCTTGGCTAGCCTATCAGCAGTTTGGCAATACGTATACCGATTTAGAAAGCAATGAGCAGGTATTGAATAAAGCCTTGCCAGACGGCAGTCAGTTAGTGCTCAACAAAAATACCAATATCAGTTATGTCACCGATTTCAAAACCAACCGAAAAGTAGAAATAATTAGCGGCGAGGTGTTTTTTGATGTAGCTCATGACCGTTCTCACCCTTTTGTGATTGCCATTAATAAAGTGAAGGTAGAAGTGGTAGGTACTTCTTTTAACATTAAAAGATTGCAAAACGGTGTGGAAGTAATTGTGGAGAGCGGCATCGTGAAGGTGGATAAAGATGGTCGGCAATTAATGCTTACCAAAGGTGAACGTATGACGATCTTGGACAGTGAAGAAAGATTGGAGAAAAAACCTGTGGAAGATGAATTGTACAATTATTACAGAACCCAACTTTTTGTGACCAACAATACGCCTTTGCCAAAGGTAATTAGCGTGCTGAACGAAGCTTATGGAGGCAAGGTATCATTAAGTGAGGGAGCAAAGGTCTTGGGTATTTCTACAACTTTACCCTTTAAATATACGCTGGAAGATAACTTAAAAACTATTTGCAGCACGTTGAATTTGAAAATGCAGCGTAACGGCGATGAGGTTTTGCTGTCTAAAAAGTAGAAATGAAGAAATCGCTATCTATCTTATTGCTTTTAATCAGCACTATTTGTACGGCACAAACTTCTGTGGTGAACTATAACCAAAGTAACCTCGCAAAAAGGGTGACTATGGATATTAAAGGGGAGAAAATTGGTCTGGTACTACAAAAAATAGGTAAAGCCGGAGGCTTTTATTTTACTTATAACGGTGCGCTGTTTGCTCGGGATAGTATTGTGAATGTCAATGTACGTAACAAGCCCGTCCGCGAAATATTAGATGAACTTTTTAAAGGAACGGTTGACTATAAGGAAAATGAGGAGTATATCATTTTACGTTATGCGGTTAACCACTTTTCTATCGAGGCAGAAAGTATTGTAACTGCCGAAAATCTCTACAGCATTACAGGCCGAGTGGTAGATATTCAAACGGGCAAAAGGGTGAAAAATGCGAGTGTGTATGAGAAACGCCTGCTCCAATCAGCTTTAACAGATGAGGAAGGTTTTTTTAGCTTAAAGTTTAAGGGCGAACATAGTGGCATTGTATTAACCGCAAGTAAAGAAACCTATCGGGATACTTCGATTATTTTTCTTTCCAGTATTAATGTGAAACCCGAGGGCTATGATGATCCCGATAAGGAAAAGGGTACTTTTATGTCAGATATGTTGGATAGTTTTAAGATTGGACGTTGGCTAACCTCCTCCAAACAACGTATCCAAAACATGAATATTCCCAATTTTTTAACTAACATGCCCGTACAGGCTTCTTTAACACCGGGCTTAAGCTCCCGAGGAAGCATGAGTGGGAGCGTGGTGAACAAATTTTCCCTCAATTTAGTGGGCGGATATACCGCAGGGGTTGATGGATTGGAAATGGCAGGAATTTTTAATCTTAACAAAGCTGATGTAAGGTATGTGCAATTAGCAGGCATCTTGAACATGGTGGGAGGAAGTACCGAAGGAGTGCAAATGGCCGGGATATTCAATATGGTTGGAAAAAATGCTAATGGAGTGCAGTTGTCGAGCGCTTACAATCATGTAAAAGGTAGCCTTAATGGCATACAAATGTCTACCATTAACTATGTAAATGGTTTTGCCGAAGGCTTACAACTGTCAGCCGTTTCTAATACCGTAAATGGTAGTTTACGTGGTTTCCAAATGACGGGCTTGGTTAATGCGGTACGTAAAGAAAGCAACGGAATGCAGCTTTCGGCGGTGGGAAACGTAGCACTTAAGGATATGAGAGGTCTACAGTTTTCAGGAATCTTTAATTATGCCAAGCACAACAAAGGGCTTCAGTTAAGCTTAATCAACATCGCCGATACTTCTACGGGTGTAAGTTTAGGGTTGATCAATATTGTAAAACATGGCTATCATAAACTGAGCATTTCTTCCAATGATTTGATTAATGCCAATGTTTCTTTCAAAAGTGGAAACGCAAACCTGTATACCATATTTATGCTGGGCAAAAACTTTGTTGACAATGAAAGGATTGAAACCTTTGGCTTAGGGTTGGGCCACGACTTTTTTGCGGGCAGAAGACTTTCTTTTTCAACCGAGGTTACTGCACAACACCTTTATCTAGGCAGATGGGATTACGCTAATATCCTTAATAAGCTGCATCTTAATTTTCAGGTGCGCCTGTTTAAGGGCTTTAGTATTTACGGAGGCCCAGTATTAAATTACTATGTTACCGAAGCGCCTAATAACTACGTAACTGCAAATGGTTACAAAAAACAAATAGCCCCATCCAACAGTAAAAAAATCAACGGAAATAAGGCTTGGTTGGGTTGGTCTGCAGGGTTTACGCTCTTTTAATCACTCTTAACTGTTTGATTGTGTGTATTTTTTTTCTCTTTTTGGGAACAATTACAACTAGGTGTTGTTAAATAGAGAAAAATATTCTACATTGTTATGCATTTGAGTTTAGAAAATAAATTTTAATTGCCGTCAACGCTCATTAGAAATTTATTAACGCTATCTCTCTCTTATTTGTTTTTTTAAGCACAAATGCCGCAAAATTTTAATGAATTGCATTTGCATTTGGTAGGTTTATTTGTATGTAAATCCTAGTTTTTTGTGCTGTTACGCTCGTTTTTTACTTTTTCCTCTCCTCTCTAAATGTAGGTGCCATAAATGAAAATGTTATGGCTGCTTCTTTACTTTCGTTGCGTAGGATTTTTATCCTATGCTTTATGTTTTTTGCGCTAAAGTCTAGTGCACAGAACATCAATAATTATATTTTTTCAGCAACAGGTGGAACTTATACTGCTATTTCAGGAGGGGTCGAACCTGGCGGCACCAATGCTACCGTTGCTAACGATGAAAATACCTATCAAAATTTGCCCATAGGGTTTGATTTTTGGTATATGGGGCAGCGTTATGATAGGTTTTGTGCAAGTTCCAATGGTTGGATTTCTCTTGGTAGTGCGGTAAGTGGCGCTATGCCTGTTAATAATCTAAATACTGGTGGCAATAGGCCAATTATTGCTCCTCTTTGGGATGATCTGGCAGTTTTTCCTGGTATCCTAAACCTTCTCCTGCCTGGCAAAATTAGTTATGTTACTACTGGAACAGCAGGAAGTATGGTTTTAACAGTGCAGTGGTATTCTATGCGTTGGGATAAAAATTCAACCAATTTACTTAATCTAACTTCAGTAATTACTTTTCAGGCAAAAATATACGAGAATGGAAATGTCCAGTTTGTTTATACTCCGGAAGGAGGTGCTGTAGACAACGGATCGGCGTCAATAGGGATTACGGGCGTTAGTACAGGTGTTTTTCGTTCGCTAAATGGCGTGGGTACGTCTCCAACAGCTCGTAATGACATAGAAACAGCAAATATTGCTACTAAGCCTGCCAATGGGCAAACTTATACCTTTGATCCAACAGAACTTGTCACTGCGCCTACTGCTTTAACCTTCTCCAATGTAGGTGCCACTGGAATGACCTTAAATTGGAACTATGTATCAAGTACTGAAATAGGATTTGCCATTTATCGATCCAGTGGAGGGGGGTACAGTTATATTGGGCGAACGGGTACGGGGATCACTACATTTAACGATACAGGCCTCACTAATGGCATTAATTATACCTATATCGTGTATGTGATTAGGGAAAACTTAGGAGGGTCTGTTACGGGAAGCCAGGTGGCGAGTTGTCAGGGTTTTTCTTTGGCTAATATCCCCTTGGGCAATATTGTAGCAAGTTATAAGCTTGATGGAAATGCGAACGATTTTTTCGTGACCAATAACGGAACTTTACAGGGTGCTCCAACACCTACTGCCAATCGGTTTAACATTGCTAATTCGGCTTATCTATTCAATGGTACTACGCAATACGTTTCTACGGCCAACTCTTTTGTGAATCCTACTGTATTTACGGTTTCTATTTGGTTTAAAACCACCACAGCAGGGGGAAAGCTAATCGGTTTTGGGAGCAGTCAAACGGGTTTTAGTACCAATGCCGATCGGCATATTTATATGGCTAATGATGGGCGGATTTTCTTTGGTGTAAAACCTGGAGGGGTTTTTAAAACGGTCAATTCTACAGCCACTTATGCAGATGGCAACTGGCATATGGCTACAGGTGTATTGTCGGCCAGTGGAATGGCGCTTTATATCGATGGGGTTTCTGTAGCGCAGGATGCCGCCACGGTTGCTGCCGAAAATACTACGGGGTATTGGCGCTTAGCTTATGACAACATCGATTCATGGGCAAGTACGCCCACTAACCGGTTTTTTACAGGAAGTTTAGATGATGCTTATATCTATAGCAGGGCACTAAGTGCAGCGGAAGTAACGCAGCTTTATAATGCTACAGAAGGTGTGGGCAATACTGGTCCCGTTTGCGCGCAAACGACCTTGACATTAACGGCAAGTACCATTGATGGCGCAACTTACTCGTGGACGGGGCCTAACGGTTATACTTCTTCGTCGCAAAATGCTACTTTGACTTACTCGGATGCCGCAAAGGGAGTTTATACGGTTGTTGTAAGCAGGAATGGTTGCGTGGCCACAGCCTCTACCATTGTGGTTTCTACAGGTGAAGGCCAGTGGACAGGAAACGCAGGAAGTAATTGGGCAACTGCGAATAGCTGGTGCAATGGGATTGTCCCTACGGCTGTCGTAAATGCTACTATTCCCACAGGCAGATCTGCTTATCCTACGGTGAGTTCTGATCAATCTATTAATAATTTAACCATCGCTGCAGGGGCATCGGTTACGGTAACCAATTCGCTTTCTGTGGCGGGGGTGGTTACAAGTAGTGGTACATTAACTGCGAGTGGTGGGCGAATGGTTTTTAACGGAACTGCTGCCCAAACAATTGCCGCCAATCTTTTTGCTGGCAATTTGATTAAGGATTTGACCATTAATAACGCTGCGGGCGTAACCTTAAATGGTGCTTTGCGTTTAACGGGTTTGTTAACGGCTAGCGCTGGAGCATTTAATGCGAATGGCTACCTTACCTTGGCTTCTAGTGCCGCTTCTACTGCGCAAGTTGGTCCTGTGGCATCAGGGGCTTCTGTTGTTGGGCAGGTAACGGTTGAGCGCTATTTGCAAGGGGGGAATGTTAATCCCTATCGCACTTATCGAATGCTTTCCTCGCCAGTGTATGATAATACCACTACATTCATCAATGTAGATACGGAAGGGAATAGGAGCGCAAAATTTTCACAGCTGATAGATAACATGATTATTTCGGGGACAGCTGCGGCGGCGGGTGGTTTTGATGTTAACCATAGCAATCAGGCAGGGGCGTGGACCTACAGTGCTGGTTTTGTTGAAATTCCTAATATTAATACTGCGGTAAATGCGGGTAGGGGAATGTATGTTTTCTTTAGGGGCAACAGAGATAATTTTTCTGGCAAAACAAATGCTCCTTTTGTTAATCCAGAGAACACCGTTGCGGATTTTAATGGGGTGCTCAACCAACAAAATGTGACGGTGACCTTAAGCGCTGGGTACAACTTTGTAGGTAACCCTTATGCTTCCACTATTGATTGGGATTCTTCGAATTGGGGTAGTGATAAAGTAAATGTGAGCAATGCCATTTGGATATGGAAACCAGCCGCGAGAGGTTATGCCACCTATATCAATGGGGTGGGTGCTTCTGATGGAAGTCGTTATATTTCCTCTGGACAATCATTTTTTGTAAGAACTACCGCTGCGGGTTCGATCAAGTTCAAGGAAAGCATCAAGGCATCTACTCAGCAGCCTCCTGTTTTATTGATGAGTACAGAAAAGCGTAATGATGAACTTTCGATCATGGCAACAGGACAAAATGTAGAAACTCCTCAAAGTTTGTTCAGGATAAAAATGACGCCATTAGCTTCTTACGGAGAAGATGAGACTGTGGTGGTTTTTAATGAGGCTAGTAGCGCGGCTTACAACAATCAAGAGGATGCCTTGCATTTTGATGGTGAAGTTGTTAATATTTCTACGTTGGCTGGAGCCAGCAAGTTGGCCATCAATTTTATGCCCCCAATACCCCAAGCTATGGAAATTGCGATGAATGTTTCTGCCAATGCTACGGGAAGCTATTTAATGCAGTTTAATCTAAACGAGTATTACCTGCAGCATAGCTTAGTTTTAAAAGATAACTTCCTTAATCAAAATATTCCCATCACATCAGGATTGGTTTATAATTTTAACGTTGATCGGGCAAATGTTCAGACATTTGGAGCGGGAAGGTTTAGTGTGTTGGTGGAGCCGCCGACGGTTTTACCTGTAGGTATTGTTGGTTTTGCAGCTAAAAAACAAAATGAGGGTGTAGCTATTACGTGGACCACCTCTTTTGAAACCAATAACAAGGTGTTTAAGCTTTATAGGGCAACTAGTGACGGGCCCTATGTTTTAATTGCAGAAATCTTGCCCAAGGGGCCTGGGAATTATCTTTATATGGATGTTGTTCCATTGCCGGGCAACAATTATTATAAATTGATACAGGTAGATTTAGATGGGCTGGAGACGCAAACTGGGCCAATATCGATAAATTTTAAAGTTGGACAACAAAATTCGGTTTTGCTTTATCCTAATCCCGCATCAGATAAATTTACGATTAAAGTAGATGGCCTTTTGAGTGAAAGATACAAGTTGAGTTTATATGATCTTACGGGTAAAGTTATACGTGAATATGCGCTTTCCAGAGCAGAGCTGATCAATGGTTTTGACGTAGGTATTTTAGATTTAAATTCAGGATTTTTCTTTACTAAAGTTGAGGAAGTTGACACTCGAAAAGTAGTGGCTGTACATAAGGTGGTCAAAAAATAAAGATTGACTTTATTAGGCGTATAATCAGGGTTTTATGGTTAAACTGGTTTGGGGAATTTGTGTGGAAATTGGGGAATTTATTTCGCGATTGGGGTAATGTTTTCCAGTGGGGAAAGTTGTAGGTATTCTGTTGGGTTGTGCGAATGTTTGTTTTTATGGTGGCTAGGCTAGATTTGCTAGAATTATAAGTTGTGGAATGCGTTTTGACTTTTCATTGTCATAATGAAGAGCCCAAACAAACTATTAGTCATCATATCTACTTTAGCCTTGTCATTTTTGACCATGCTTTCTTACGCCCAAGTTTATACGGCAACCAATTACTACTACAATAATTTTGATGGTGGTCAATTAGGCGCTGGAATATCACAAATTGGGGCAAGTCCAGCTTTGGCAGTTTCGTCAAATGGTACAAATAATTTGGCTGTTGAAAACGGCTATTGCTTAACCACTTCAGGTAATAACCTGCCTGGGGCTTATCAGTTCTCATTCTTGTCTGGCAACACCAATCTTAACGATGAAACTTTCGGTTGGGAATGGACATTTATCTATAAAAATAACGCAAATACTGCTGATCAGTCCGATGTGATTGGTGTGGGCCAAAATTCATGGAAATATTGGTTCCTTTCTACAGGAAACTTCGCTAATCCAAATACAGGATATTATCTTACTCAAGATGGTAGCAGTTTGTCATTAAGGTGGAGATATGACAATGATCCTTGGGGAAATAGATATAATAACCTAATTAGTTTTGATCTATCGTCATTAGGAGCGGGCTGGGCAAATAAAACCTATGCAATAAGATTACAAAGACTGAAAAGACAAGGACAATATGTTTGGCATTTATTTGTTGACGAATATACTGCTGCGGTTAGAGAAGCAAGAACAGAAAGAGGTGGTACGGGTGCTTATCATAGTACATTAGGAAACTATACGGCTACAAATTCAGGGCTTCATATCAATGCAACAACAGCAGATCGCTTCAAGTTTGATGAGCTAAAAATGTATGGCATGAAGCTTGAAATTGTTGGTGCTAACGATCCAGCTTACGGAATTTCAAGCCCATTGTATAACGGACAAAAAGATGCCGTAATTTATGGGTTAAAAATGATGAGCCGTGGTTTGTTCGATATCAATTCTTTGGTATTGGATGCTTCAGTTTCTGCTGGCGATAAAGGTTTGAACGACATCGTCGAAAATGTAAGATTGTTTATTTCAAGCGATGATTATTTTGGGAATGCCGATGATGCCCTAGTGTCAAGCATGAATGTGGAGTGGAGAGCAGTCCGTGCGGAATCTTTCCCTCAAAAAAGTAGGCTATTTACCGTGGGCGCTGCCGATGGCTCAATGTTGCCTGCTGCTTATTACTGCTTAAAGGCTGACGTGAAAAGTAATGCGCCAACTGGGGTTACTTTTAGTTTTACCAATGTTAATAAATTGGGCAGTGAAGATGCTCAGTTAAACTATAAGAATACTTCGGGGATTGTGAATAGCAATACTGCATCGCCGGCAATCAATAATGGTAATGTTTACGATTGGATCGCTGGTACTGGTTCATGGAATACATTAGCGAACTGGAAATTGGCTAATGGTAGTAATCCTTCTGTACTTCCTGGAGTAAACGACTTGGTAAGAATAGGTAATGTTTCTTCAAATGCAAAACCGACCTTGTCTGTTAGCACTAAAGTGGGAAATTTAATGGTGACAGGTACCTCGGGTACAGCACCGGTGGTGACTATTGATAACGGGGTTACTTTAACTATTGGTGGAACTTTTAAAAATGACAGAAGTTCAATGTTTTCTGGAAGTGGCACTTTGGCGGTTGAGGGCAGCTGGAGTACCTCTGGCGGTGCTATTGATCTGGCAAATGGTAATGTTGGCGTGAGTTTCAGCGGAACCAAAGATCAATCCATTAGAGACGAAGGTTCTGACTCTGGTAATGGTGTAGTGTTTAAAAATGTAGCTTTTTCTGGAGCAAATATCAAAACGTTAGGAGGATCAGGGAAGTTTGCTGTCGCTGCAAATGGTTTCGTTACCATGGGGGCCAGTACTACATTAATGACTTCCAATAAGCTTACCTTAAAGGCTGATGCCACTAGTGCGGCTTCTGTAACGGCTATTCCATCAACAGCAGCCATTAAAGGTCAAGTAACCGTTGAACGTTATATCCAAGGCGGAAGTAAAGATATGTGGCGTACATACAGAATGTTTTCTTCGCCAGTGTACGACAATACCACTAACTTCATCAACACAGATGTAGTAGGAAACAGAACTTATAGCTTCACTCAGTTTATTGATGATATGATCATTACAGGACCAGGTGGTTCAGTAAATGGTTTCGATCAAACTTCATCTAATCAAGCGGGAGCTTGGACTTACAACAATAAGTACGTAGAAATTCCAAACATCAATACAAGTGTAAACATTGGAAGGGGTGCCTACTTGTTTTATAGAGGAAATAAAAATAATTTGACAGGCAAGGTGACCAGTCCATTTTTAGATCCAGAGTCTATTGTGATGACTTACAAAGGTGTATTGAACCAACAAAGCGTTACCGTACCTTTAACACACGGTACTTCGGGCTACAGTTTGGTAGGTAACCCTTATGCAGCGGTGGTGGATTGGAGTAAAGTAACCAAAACTTCTAACGTAAGTGCGGTAGTAAGGGTGTGGAATCCTAGTTGCAGACAGTATTCAACTTATAATGGTTCCGACGGTATCAATGGGGGGTCTAATTTTATTGCTCCAGGCCAATCGTTTTTCGTGCAAACCACTAACAACTCATCGCCATCTGTAACCTTTACGGAAGCCTCAAAAGTGACAAGTAGCACGTCTACCAGTATGATGTCAAAAGTGATGTCGGCAGGTAATAGTAACTTGGATAGAACGGGTTTGGTAGGTGTAGAAACAAATACACTTACACAAGAAGAAGAGCCTGCTAGAATTAGAGTGCAGTTGGTTAGAAATGCAACCGAGAATGCAGATGAAACCCTAGTGGTTTTGAAAAATGGTAGTGAAGCGATCTTTACCGGTAATGACGTGGCTAGAATGGGTGGCGAATCAGTATTCTTATCAAGCCAATCAATCGATGCAAAAGAATTGGCCATTAATTATATGCCCCATATTTCAACGGTTGAAAAAATTGGATTAACGATCAATGCGGATAATGGCGGTGCTTATACTTTAAGATTTATCTTATCCGACATTCCAGCAGGATATGTAGTAAAGTTAAAAGATAAACTGTTGAATACCCTTACCGATATTGCTAACGAAGGAACAGTTTACTCGTTAAACATTGATAAAAGTAATGCCGCAAGTTTGGGTAACGGCCGCTTTGAGCTACAAGTAACTCCTCCAGTTACACTTCCAGTAACTTTTACAGCATTTACAGGTGTTAAAACAAATGCTGGTGTTGCTTTAACCTGGAAAACTTCTTCGGAAACAAACAACAGCCATTTTGATTTGCAAAGAGCTGGCGAAAACCAAGTTTTTGCTTCAATTGGAACTGTACCCGCTAATCAAACAGGTCTTTACAATTTGTTGGATAAAGCTCCTTTAGCTGGAAATAACTATTACAAATTAGTGCAGGTAGATAAAGATGGAACGCCAAGAGCCTATGACAAGTTGGTAGTGGTAAAATATGACCTGAATGCTAACGCTGATAACGAAATGCTGATTTATCCAACGGTTGTTGAAACTAACTTTACTTTAAAATATGCAGGCAATCTTAATTCAGAACGCTACACCTTAAAGATTGCTGACGTAACAGGTAAGGAATTGTATAACAAAGAAGTGGCTAAAAACGAAGTGGTGAACGGTTATGCTGGAGTTTTGCCCGCTGCATCTTCTGGAGTTTATTTTGCCACACTTTTAGACGCTAGTGGTAAAAAAATCGCAGCAGCTAAATTGATGAAAAAGTAGCGAATTTTAACGTAAAGCCCCATGTGTCTCAACATGCAGGGTTCGAACAATATTACTCTTTTTTTGATTAGAGAAAAAAGTAGTAATTAATGCTTTATAGGTATTGCGTAAGTGCTTAAAAATATCGACTTTAGCGCAAATTATTTGATTTACAGAATACTAAGTTTTGTAGTCTAATTTAAAATGATGAGAGCTAATTTTTAATGCCTATGAAGATTTTTACCAAGATCAAGTTTTTTTTCTTGCTTTTTGTTTTTTTCAGTGCCTCCAAGGCGCTGGCTCAGGTAACTATTACCCAGCCAACTGGTGGACAGAACATCTCTGTAGAGAAATCAACTGGAGGACCGCTTGAGCAATATACGGCCATTGGCGATATCGTGATTAGTGATAACGCCGCGACTAATTTTGGTGCAGGGACCGATAGGAGAATCAGGTTAAATGCGCCCACAGGCTGGGAGTTTGAAATAGGAACGGTGACGGTTAGCCGTAGTGGGCCAAGAGTAACCGCAGCTACAGTATTTGATAACAGCACGACAACATCTGTCACCATCAGTTATACCGCAAATTCTACATTAACTGCAGGAAACTCCATCACCATCTCTGGTTTAAGGGTAAAAGCTACCAGTAAAGCGGTAGGTACCGAAGCCTATATCGAAAGGGCGCAAGCACCCAATAATCATGCGAATGTTGTGGGCTTTACAAATGGAACCCCAGTAGCAACGCTATCAACGGCTGCAGGTCCTTTTGTAGGGCTACAAGTATTATTGCCAGGGCAAACTAATGCGCCGGGCACGGCTACAGGACATTCAGGGGGTAGTTTAATCACGTCAACCGCAGGTGAAAGTTTAGCAGTTACCGTAAATGCTGTAGATTATGCCTTTAACGTGGTTACTAATGCACCAAACAATCAGGTGTCTCTAACGACCGATAACCCTTATGCAACAATCTCTGCACCGGTTGCTTTAGCCTCAGGTACGGCAAGCTTCAATGCTACTTTGTATAGCTATAGCCCCACTCCAACTACATATTACAAACTTACTGCCAATAACAATACAGATAATGCCATTCCAGATGGCATTAGTTCAGATATTAGGGTAACTCCAGGTGCTTTTACCAAGTTATTAATGGTAATGCCAGGGGAAACCTATGCGCCAGGTACCCCAACGGGAAAAATGGGAGTGGCAACGGCACCAGTGGCCAACATTGATTATGCCGTAGAGGTATATGGTGTGGACGAATATTGGAACAGAGTGAGCTCAACCAATACCATTGCCATTTCTGCAACAGGAGCAACTAATTTTACTGCCCCTGCAGATGCTCCTTTATCTACAACCGGGCCTACTTTATTTAACCTGGTATTTAAAACCTTGTTAGAAACACCTAACGTAACCGCCACCAATACAACCGATGGCTCAAAAACGTCTTATAATCAAACGCTGCCAGCAGTAGTGGCAGGTCCATTTGTAAAGCTACAGCTATTGCTTCCAGGTGAAACGGCCGCAGCAAATACTCCTACAGGAAAAACAGGCACGCCAGATGTTCAAAATGCAGGTGTACCGTTCAATGTTATCGTAAATGCAGTTGATGCCAACTGGAATGTGGTAGCGGCCATTACCGATGAGGTTGCCATCACCCATGCAATAGCCTCAAATAATGCCACATCGGTATTACCAGCAAACGCAAATTTAACAGCAGGTACCGGAACTTTCAGTGTTACCCTTAAAAGGGCTGACACGGGTTACCAGTTAATAGCTTCTGATATTACTGAACCTACTATTTTAAGCAGTACTAGCGCTAATTTAGATGTGATTTTAGGTGCTTTTACCAAGTTATTAATGGTAATGCCAGGCGAAACCTATGCGCCAGGTACCCCAACTGGAAAAACAGGAGTGGCAACAGCGCCAGTGGCCAACATTGATTATGCCGTAGAGGTATACGGTGTGGACGAATATTGGAACAGAGTGAGCTCAACTAATACCATTGCCATTTCTGCAACAGGAGCAACTAATTTTACTGCCCCTGCAGATGCTCCTTTATCTATAACCGGGCCTACTTTATTTAACCTGGTATTTAAAACCTTGTTAGAAACACCTAACGTAACCGCCACCAATACAACCGATGGTTTAAAAACGCCTTACAGCCAAACGCTGCCAGCAGTAGTGGCAGGTCCATTTGTAAAGCTACAGCTATTGCTTCCAGGTGAAACGGCCGCAGCAAATACTCCTACAGGAAAAACAGGCACGCCAGATATTCAAAATGCAGGTGTGCCGTTCAATGTCATCGTAAATGCGGTTGATGCCAACTGGAATGTGGTAGCAGCCATTACCGATGAGGTTGCCATCACCCATGCAATAGCCTCAAATAATGCCACATCGGTATTACCGGCAAACGCAAATTTAACAGCAGGTACCGGAACTTTCAGTGTTACCCTTAAAAGGGCTGACACGGGTTACCAGTTAATAGCTTCTGATATTACTGAACCTACTATTTTAAGCAGTACTAGCGCTAATTTAGATGTGGTTAGAGGTGCTTTTGCAAAATTATTGATTACTCTGCCTGGCGAAACTTATTCTCCAGGAACAGTTACAGGTAATGTGGGAAGTGCCGATCCGCATCCCGCCAGTGGAAATATTTCGGTGGTGGTAAGAGCTGTAGATGAGTATTGGAATTTTGTAGATGTGGTAACTGATGTGGTTCAGCTAACCACAACCGATCCTAACGGTTCATTTACGACCAATAACTTGGCTCTTTTGGCAGGTACAAGAACTTTTACGGCAACGCTAAGAACTGCTGGAAATACACACACCATTACTGTAAATGATGTAACAGATAATACCAAGACATCTTTTACAACCAATCCTATTACGGTAACTGCAGGTGGCTTTGAAAAACTAGTTTTGGTTTTGCCTGGAGAAACCTCAGTAGAAGGAATTGCAGCAGGTAAAACAGGAACGCCAAATAGTCAAATAGCTGGACAACCTTTTAGCGTATTTGTAAAAGCCGTAGATGCTTATGGAAACACGGTAACTACGGTTAACGATATCGTTTCTTTTACAGCTACCAATGATATTTACGCACAGTTGCCTCCAAGTATTGCATTAATTAATGGTACTTTAAATTCATTTGCAACTTATCGTATCGGAAGTTCTACTAACAACAGAACCTTAACCGTATCAGATGTTACTGACAACACCAAGACAGCTAGCCAAAGTCCAAACTTTACAGTGAATATTGGTCCTTTTGCAGGTTTGTTAATTGTGCTGCCTGGCGAAAATTACGTGGCTGGTTCACCTAATGGAAAAACTGGCGTGCCAGCTAACCAAGCTATTGGATCTTCATTTAATATTGCCGTAAGGGCAGTAGATATTGCCTGGAATACCATCCAAGGCATTACCGACGAAGTTGGTATTACTTCTAACGATCCATCAGCGGTTTTGCCAGCAAATACAGCTTTGGTTGATGGTGTAGGTACTACCATTCCGGTGACATTGAATTCTGCAAGTGTTTCTACTAAGGTTACAGCAACCAATGTAACCGATGGTACTAAAACCCCTTATACCACAGGCGATATTACCGTAGTGGGAGCAAGTGCTGCCAACGATTATTTTAGAAGCGCAGTGCTATTGGGTGATTGGAGCAATTCTGCAAGCTGGGAAAGCTCGTCAAACAATACTACCTGGCAGCCTTCTACCCAAGCACCTACGATTACTTCAAGAGGTATTCTGGTTAGAAATACCCATACCATTGATATCACAAACAGCCTTAGTATTGACGACGTTGTTATTGAAAGCGGTGCACAAGTAAATCTTAACGGAGGAACCCTAACCATAAATAATGGCGCAGCTACCGTAGACTTTAAGGTAGAAGGTACGTTAGTAAACAACGCCCGTTCTATTGTAAACACTGGAAGTGCTTTGCAAATAGCTGGTGGAGGTAAATATCAACATCATTTCACTACTACTTCTGGAACTATTCCAAACCTTTTGTGGGAAGATGGATCCACTTGTGAAGTCTCCGGCTACACTACATTTACGGGAACGGTGCCTGGTAGCGGTCAAAGCTTTTCTAACTTTGTTTGGAATGCTTCCGGACAAACTTCGGGAAGTGTACCTGTATTAGAAGACTCGTTCTATGCAAATAGCTTTACCATTGCTTCTACAGGAGCAGGAAGCTTAAAAATTGAAGTAGCCGTGGTAAACGATAGCTACACCCAAACAGGGGGAACAATATTAGTTAATCAAGGTTTAAATGTAGCGGGTAACTTTGCAGTCACTGGAGGCGTTTTTACCGCTTCAAACAACAGTGTGATCACCTTTGATGGTACTTCTACACAAAGCCTATCTACCACTTCATCACTCAAATTCCCATACGTTATATTCACCAACAACGGGACCAAAACATTAACTTCTGGTAATTTTCAAGTTGCTCCAGCAGGCGTGTTAACCTTAGATCCTGGTACAAATCTGAATGCAAATGGCCATTTAACCTTAATGTCAGATGCTTCAGGTTCTGCACGTGTTGAGGCTATTGCTCCAAGTTCATCAATTGTTGGAGATGTAAAAGTACAAAGGTTCCTTACAGGAGGTGATAAAACCATGTACAGAACTTATAGAATGCTATCATCCCCAATTTATGATAACGGAAATGCTTCAAACAGGGCCTACAGTTACGTACAGTTCATCAACAATATGATCATTACAGGCGATGGTGGAGCGACCAACGGTTTCGATGAGTCAACCTATAATTCTCCGAGTGCTTGGACATATAATGCGGGAGGTTATGTAGCCTTGCCAAATATCAATACTTCACTGTCGATAGGTAAAGGAGCTTACCTTTTCTATCGTGGTGATAGATCAAATGCGACGGATAAAATGACTCCTCCTTTTGTTAATCCTGAAAGCTTTGCAATGACCTTTGAAGGCACTTTGAACCAGCAAGATGTCAATGTATCTCTTTCCAATGGATATAACTTGGTAGGTAATCCTTATGCCTCTAGCATCGATTGGAACTCGGCAGGTATTGTGAAAAGCAATTTGTTAAATAACGTAATCAGAATTTGGAACCCAAATACTAAAACCTATGCCACCTACGATGGTACTATTGGTGTGCCAGCAGGAGTAGGTAGCAATATTATTCCAGCGGGACAAGGCTTTTTCGTTCAATCAGCCAATGCTTCAGGTAGTTTAACCTTTACCGAAGATGCCAAGATTGGTACGCGAGCACCTACGCTTTTAATGTCTACGCCAGCGAAAGGAAATTTAGCGCTCCAAAAAGTAGCAGTAGCTCCAAATCAAAGTATCTTGGCCACCCCTTATGCCGAATTGAGACTAGTGCTTAAAAATCAGGGGAACCAGTTTGAAGAAGAAACAGCGGTAGTATTCCAATCAGGAAAATCAGCACAATACAATGCTTCAGAAGACGTTTCCTACATCAAAGAAGCAGTGGAGCAAAAAGTGTTCTTGTCTAGTTTCTCTAGTGATAATAGGAAGTTGGTCATTAACTACATGCCTGAAGTTAGCGAAAGCTCTGTCGTTAAGTTTGATATTGATAAACTAAATGGCAACGGTAACTACCAGCTTCAAGTAAAATACAAAGATGTACCTACAGGTTATTTGGTAAAACTAAATGACAACTTCTTGGGAACCTCAACGAATATTCCAAATGGCGGTACGCATACTTTCAATGTAGATGTGAACAATGCTACAACTTTTGGTGCTGATAGGTTTAGTGTATCTTTCGAAAATCCAACAACGCTTCCAGTAACTTATGCCTCTTTTAACGCGACTAAAGTTAGCCAAGGTGTAGCCGTTAAATGGAGCACATTGATAGAAACTAACAATAGCAAATTTGTGGTAGAAAGAGCGGGCGATAACCGTAATTATGTAAAGCTGCATAATGAACCAGCTAAAGGCAATAACTCAAGCTATTCATTTATTGATAAAAGCCCGTTAATTGGCAATAACTACTACAGGTTAATGCAAGTAGACCATAACGGTGCAGAGAATCCAACACAACCGCAGGTAATTAACTATACAGGTGAAATTAACGGAATGCTTGATATTGTTGGTGTTTTCCCTAATCCGGTAGTTTCACGCTTTACCATTAAGTACAACGGTAGCCTAAAAGCAAA
>NZ_JAELTX010000149.1 GCF_016429065.1 Pedobacter sp. ASV17 | reverse complement strand
GCCCTGCACTTTGTAAAAACCAACAATGCTGTGTAGCAAATCTTGGGCTTCTTTACCCAGGGCATTGGGGCCTACTACACCTAAATTTAAGCCAACTTTTAAAAGACTTTCTTTCTTGTAGAAAAGACTGGTTTGTACACCGCCATATAAATAACCAGCAAATGGCCTGTCTTGGGTTGCGGGATCTGGGCGATAGCCTGAATAAGGGTTATACATTTTCTGACCGGCAGAAATTTCATAGGTAACTTTTTCCAAATTACCTTTTAGTTTTTCTTGATCAAGTGCTCTTCTAAAATAAACGAAAAGACCGTTGGTATAGTAACGGTCTTGGCCTACCCACAAATAGGCATCATTATCACTTTTAAAACCAAACTCGTTCTTATACTCTTGTGCAAAAGAACCATAAATAGTAGCTAAAATAGCAAGAGCGGCCAGAACGAGTTTTTTGTACATTTTTTAATTGGTACTAGGTTTAGTTTTTATGCTTAAATCAATTGGATTTTTAACCTTGTCTTTGGTCAATGCTAAGTTAATAACTTCTTGCATTTCCGTCACATAATGGAATTTTAAATCTTTGATATAATCTTCCTTGATCTCTAAAATATCCTTACGGTTAGACTTACATAAAATGATTTCCTTGATATTGGCACGTTTAGCCGCTAGGATTTTTTCTTTAATTCCACCAACTGGAAGCACTTTCCCTCTCAAGGTAATTTCACCAGTCATTGCCAAGTTCGATTTTACCTTGCGTTGCGTTAAGGCCGAGGTTAAAGCTGTTAGCATGGTAATACCTGCGGATGGACCATCTTTTGGCGTAGCTCCCGCAGGAACGTGGATATGGATATCGAAATTGTCGAAAATATCATGATCAATACCAAACTGCTGAGAATGTGCCCTAATGTAGGCCAAAGCGATTACGGCAGACTCTTTCATTACATCGCCTAAATTCCCTGTTAAGGTCAACTTGCCTTTGCCCGGACTTAAGCTCGCTTCGATAAATAAGATATCGCCACCTACTTGTGTCCACGCTAAACCAGTCACCACACCCGCTACTTCGTTTCCTTCGTAAGCATCTTTATCAAAAATAGGAGCGCCTAATATGCGTTCAATATCTTCGATATCTAAAATAGGTTCATAAGGTTCGTCCATGGCAATTTTAGTGGCTACGCCACGTACCAATGAACCAATTTTTTTCTCTAAACCACGCACGCCACTTTCTCTGGTGTAATCTTCAATCACTTTTTCAATGAGTGAATTTTTAAGCGTGATTTGTTTCGATTCTAAACCGTGTACCTCTTTTTGTTTGGGTAACAAGTATTTTTTGGCAATCTCTATTTTTTCTTCAATGGTATAACCGTTCACTTCAATAATTTCCATACGGTCTAACAAGGCCGGTTGTATGGTGCTTAATGAGTTTGCAGTAGCAATAAAAAGTACATTAGAAAGGTCATATTCTGCCTCTACATAATGATCGTTAAATGCATTGTTTTGTTCTGGATCTAGTACTTCTAGCAAGGCTGATGAAGGGTCGCCACGAAAATCAGAACCTACTTTATCAATTTCATCCAGTACAAACACAGGGTTATCGGCACCAGCTTTTTTAATGGATTGGATGATACGCCCAGGCATTGCACCAATGTAAGTTTTACGATGACCACGGATTTCTGCCTCATCCCTTACACCACCTAGTGCCATACGAACATATTTACGGTTAAGTGCTTTGGCAATAGATTTACCCAGGGAGGTTTTACCTACTCCTGGAGGGCCAACCAAACATAAGATTGGGGCTTTCATATCGCGTTTTAGCTTTAATACCGCTAAATATTCGATGATACGTTGTTTTACTTTTTCTAGACCGAAATGATCTTTATCTAAAACACGCTGAGCTCTTTTTAAGTCGAAATTATCTTTAGTAAATTCATTCCAAGGAAGGTCTAAAAGTAATTCGAGATAATTCATTTGAATAGAATAATCAGGAGCTGCTGGATTCATGCGGCCTAATTTTTCCAGTTCTTTATTGAAATGTTGGGTAACACTAGCGTTCCATTTTTTCTTTTTTCCTCTTGCTTGCAGTGCTTCAAATTCCAAATCAGAAGAATTACCTAATTCCTCTTGAATGGTTTTTAACTGCTGGTTAAGGAAATAATCACGTTGCTGCTTGTCCAAATCAGTACGTACCTTAGACTGGATCTGATTTTTAAGTTCAAGCATTTGCAACTCTTGCGTAAGCAATTCCATCACCATTTCGGCACGTTTGCGCAAATTGCCCATTTCAAGCATGCGTTGCTTGTCGGCCATTTCGGCATTCATGTTCGAAGAAATGAAATTGATCAGGAAAGAAGTACTTTCGATGTTCTTTAAGGCAATACCCGCTTCACTTGGAATGTTTGGTGAAAGCTGTATAATTTGGCTCGACATTTCTCTAATGGCCGCTACCAAATTTTTAAACTCCTTATCGTTTTTATGCTTTGTTTCGGTAAACTTGGCCACCACCGCTTTAATAAACGGTTCGGTTTGTACTTCCTGTACCAGTTGGAAACGTTGTTTGCCTTGTATAATTACCGTGGTATTCCCATCGGGCATTTGCAGCATTTTAATGATGTTGGCTACCGTACCCACGCTATGAAGCTGGTCAAAAGAAGGATCCTCAATAGAAACATCTTTTTGGGCCACTACACCAATCACTCTATCACCTTTGTAGGCTTCTTTAATCAGTTTTATTGATTTATCTCTACCAACTGTAATTGGAATGACCACGCCAGGAAACAAAACGGTATTTCTCAAAGGCAGGATAGAAAGTATTTCAGGAGTATCTTCATTGTTCATGTCGTCTTCATCTTGCTGCGACATCAACGGGAAAAACTCGGTATCTTCGTTTATAATGGGTAAAGTATTAAAATCAAACGGGTCTTGTTTGCTCATTCAGTTTGTATATTAAAATTGGGCGACATTATGACAGCATCGCCACATTAAATTTATCAAATATATTGCAGGGCTAGTAGTTTCAACTCCTGTGCCAAAAATCATAATGTTAGGTCACAAAACAGTTGTCATAAAAAAAGCGGTAAAAAAGTCATGTGAAATAAATCTATTTAATAAAAATCATATTTAGCATAATTGTTCGTTTATTGATATTATTGCACAATAAAAGTAAATTGGTACTACATTTTTAAATTAACGATTGAGTACGTAGATTTACCTAAAACATTTTTAATGAAATTCCTTACAAAATCTTATCTATTATTATTCGCTATTTCATTTGGGCTGCAAGTTCACGCTCAAAGCAATTACGAGAAACAGGGTACACAGGCGTGGATGAAAGGCGATTTTAAAAACGCTGTCGTTTTATTAGAAAAAGCCGAGAGTAAGGATCCTGGCAACATTAACGTACTTAAAATGTTGGGCTATTCTTATTTTCAAAATGCGGATTTTGAAAACGCAATTGCTGCCTATACCCGTTTAATTGCCGTGAAACCCACAGATTATTCTGCATATTATTATCGTGGAAAAGCCAGATTGAATATCGCCAATGCACCTAAAGAAGCTTTGAACCAAATGCGCGAAAGTTTTTATACGGCAGCCATCAAAGACTTTTCAAAAGCCATGGAGATTAGTGGCGAAGAAGACGTTCAGATTTTACAGAATAGGGGCGTAGCTTACAAAGATTACGGTATTTTTAAATCTTACAAGATTAAGAAATCAGCAGAGAAGGCTGCTTGTGTGGCACTTTTCAATAATTCTATCGCCGATTTCCAAAAAATCTTAACGATGCAGCCACTTAAAAAGGATGTCATTTCACTGATTGATTACGTGAAAGCACAAATTTCTAGCCTAAAATAAAAGAAAAAGTTATTTAAAGTAGCTCGGGAGATAAGCGTTTTGTGATTTTTCACGATCTCCTGCCTTAGCGAAGCCTCTTCGTTCTACAAAAACGGAATCTGTTTGGCATGCACTCTTATGTGTCTATGTGCTTGTATTTTATCTTTACCAAAAATGCAAAAGCTTCTTAAATGAACCACATAGGTATATAGCAAAACCAATGGTGTTCCTTAACCCCAGCTCGTCTTATTTATTAAAAGTGCCTACTACACGGTAAACTTTTGGTGCCAGTAGTTTTATTTTTTGAGCGCTTTGCACCATGTAAAGACTATCTGGATAGTATACAAGCGTATCTGTTGCAGTGTAAAGTCGATTTTCGGAAGATTTATAGATTTTAATGCTGGTGATTTGATTGCCAGCTTTAAAAATCTCAAGTTTTTTGACTGGGATTTTTTCATTTGCTGTGGTGTAGGCTATTCCATTGTCCATTTGTTTAATGGCAAACTCACCACGCCATGATGCTTTGTTGATATCAGCAGCTTCAAATACTGCCAACTCATTTTTCCAATTGGTTATTTTAACAGCTTTCTGTTCTGCTTCTCCTTTGGTAAATACTTGTTTGCTTACTAAAGGTATCTTTTTTTGAAGGCGATTAGCTTCCTTTTCAAAATAACCTTTTAGGTCAAAATATAAAAGTGCACCTGCGCTTTTATGCTCTCGTTTTACACAAGAGAATAAACAAAGCACAAGTACACTTAAAATGTATTTTTTCATCTATTGATCAAATGATGATTGCATTAAACCAAACAATTACCTGTCATAATTTCAGGGGCTGGTATGCCCATAATTTTCAATACCGTAGGACCAATGTCGCCCAATTTACCATCAGCTATTGATTTGTAATCTTTATCGATTAAAATACAAGGAACCAAATTAGTAGTGTGTGCTGTATTTACCGAACCATCTTCGTTCAGCATAAACTCAGCGTTACCGTGGTCGGCAAGAATAATGAATGAGTAACCATTTTCAATGCCCGTTTGGATGACTGCTTGTGCGCAAGCATCAACGGTTTCTACCGCTTTAATTACCGCCTCAAAAACGCCTGTATGGCCTACCATGTCGGGGTTGGCAAAATTTAAGCAAACAAAATCTGGCCATTTGCTTTGTAGCTCCTTGGTAATTGCTTCGGTAATTCCTGCAGCACTCATTTCTGGCTGTAGGTCGTAAGTAGCTACTTTTGGAGAAGGAACTAATATTCTTTTCTCGTTTTCAAACTCTTTTTCTCTGCCGCCAGAGAAGAAGAAGGTTACGTGAGGATATTTTTCTGTCTCCGCTATTCTAATCTGGTTTTTGCCATTGGCAGCTAAAACCTCTCCTAAAGTATTAGTTAGGTCGTCTTTGGTGAAAACTACGTTTACATTTTCAAAACTTTCATCGTAAGTGGTCATGGTAACGTAGTACAAAGGCAATTTGTGCATGCCTTGCTCAGGAAAATCTTTTTGACAAAGCGCCTGAGTAATTTCCCTGCCTCTGTCAGTACGGTAGTTAAAGCAAATCACTACATCGCCCTCTTTAATGGTCGCTGTTGGATTGCCCTGCTCATTTACAATTACCATTGGTTTGGTAAATTCATCGGTAATGCCTTCTGCATAAGAATGTTGAACGGCTAACTCTGGATTGGTGAATTTCTCGCCAATGCCATTTACCATTACATCGTAAGCTAATTTTACCCTTTCCCAGCGGTTGTCTCTGTCCATGGCATAATATCTGCCTACTATGCTGGCAATTTTACCAGCCGATTTTTCTAAATGTCTATCTAGGGTGTTGATGTAATTTAAACCTCCGTTAGGATCTGTATCTCTACCATCCAAAAAAGCATGAACAAAAACATCTTTTAAGCCGTTCTCTTGTGCTGCATCACAAAGGGCCATTAAATGGTTGATGTGAGCATGTACGCCACCATCAGAAACTAATCCAATAAAATGAACAGCCTTATGGTTGGTTTTGGCGTAAGAGAAAGCATTCAACAAGGTCTCGTTGCTATGTAAACTCCTGTCGGCAATGGCTTTGTTGATACGTCCAAGTTCTTGGTAAACGACACGTCCAGCACCTAAGTTCATATGGCCTACTTCAGAATTTCCCATTTGTCCAGCAGGCAAGCCCACCGCTTCACCAGAAGCTTCAAGTTTTGAATTAGGGTAATTAAGCAGTAGCGAATCGAAGAAAGGAGTGTTGGCGGCATAGGCGGCGTCAGATTTATCTTTACGTCCATAGCCCCATCCGTCAAGAATTAACAGTACCAATTTTTTAGCTTCCATTATTATCGTTTTGTTTTATCCTATGTTTTACGTTGTTTTGCAAATATACTTGAAATTAAGCCCTAAACCCAATATTTTATATTTAAAAACGGATTAGTGGCATAGTTTTGGCGGTACAAATGTTTTAGTTTTTAAGGATGATGTTTAAATCTATACTTGCGCTCATGGTGATGTTTTTGCCTTTTCAGCCTCAGGAGGCTATGCAAGGCGATATTGCTGATGAATTGGCAACGAATTTTAAGCAGGGCAACTCGAAAGAAATTGCCAAGGGCTTTGCGTCGTCCATTGAACTCATCATTATTGACCAGGAAGATGTCTATAATAGAGCACAGGCCGAGCAGATACTCAAAGATTTTTTTCTGAAAAATCCACCTAGTAAAGCCAGCATTATTCATAAACTCAGTAACAACCCAAATTATAGGCTCACCATTTTGTCTTTAACGGCAAAAACGGAAAAGTTTAGGGTCACTGTAACCATGAAAAAGTCTTCTAACGCTTTTCAAATCACCGAGTTGAGGATAGAGCCAGAGAGATAGTTCCCTATTAATATGCTTTTTTGCTATTTTTGTGGCAAATCATATCACATTGGATAAGAAACTAACTGATCTATTTATAAAAAATGCAATTGCCGAAGATGTTGGAGATGGCGATCATACCTCCTTATCTACTATCCCTCAAGGTACACAGGGCAAAGCTAAATTAATTGTAAAGGAAGAGGGTATTTTAGCGGGCATTGAATTGGCGCTGGAAATCTTTAATCAAATAGACAACACTTTAAAGGTAGAGGTTAAATTGCATGATGGCGAGAAAATAAAGCCAGGCGATATTGCTTTTACGGTAAGTGGCAACACACATTCTATTTTATTGGCCGAACGCTTGGTACTTAATTGTATGCAGCGGATGAGCGGCATTGCTACCCAAACAAATCGTATTGTAAAACGTTTAGAAGGATACAAAACAAAGGTATTGGATACAAGAAAAACCACTCCTGGATTAAGGTATCTTGAGAAATGGGCGGTGAGAATTGGTGGTGGTGTAAATCATCGTATAGGATTGTACGATATGATTTTAATTAAGGACAACCATGTAGACTATGCAGGCGGAATTAAAAATGCCATTACGCAAGCCAACGATTATCTAAAAACTACTGGAAAAAAGCTACAGATAGAAATAGAGGTAAGGAATTTAGACGAATTGCAACAAGTGTTGGACATTGGTGGTGTAGACAGGATTATGTTAGATAATTTTGAGCCAGCTTTGCTTAAACAGGCAGTGGCAATAATCGACGGAAAGTTTTTAACTGAAGCATCGGGAGGAATTGTGGAAGAAAATGTAGCAGATTATGCTGCTTGTGGGGTTGATTATATCTCGATGGGAGCTTTAACACATTCGGTAAAAAGCTTAGATTTAAGTTTAAAGGCTTTTTAAACGCGTAGAGACTTTGTAAACATTCCAAAAGCAATTTTTTTAGTATCATTGTAGACAAATGATTTCAATCTATTCCATTTCTGCACTTATTGCAGCCTATCTTTTAGGGTCAATTCCTACAGCGGTATGGCTTGGGCAGGCTTTTTACGGTGTAGACGTTAGGGAGTACGGAAGTGGTAATGCTGGTGCAACCAACACTTTTAGGGTGCTGGGTAAAAAACCAGGTATTGTGGTAATGACCATCGATATTTTAAAAGGTTTTACCGCCACTAAACTAGCCTATTTGATAGGCTTATCTGTTACTGGACCAAAATATTCGGCACAATTTGTTAATTATGAATTGGCCCTGGGCGTAATTGCCGTGATGGGACACCTTTTTCCAATTTTCGCTGGCTTTAGAGGAGGCAAGGGCGTTGCAACACTTTTCGGGATGGTTTTGGCCGTTAATCCTTGGGCAGCATTGTTGTGCGTGAGCGTGTTCGTTACCGTACTGCTGATTTCTAAATATGTTTCCTTAAGTTCAATTTGTGCGGGATTTACTTTCCCATTGGGCACAGTTTTTGTATTTCAATCCTCTGTAAAAGCCGAAGTACTCTATAGTATATGTGTGTGCGTATTGATATTGGTTACGCATCAAAAAAATATAGAGCGTTTACTTAAAGGGAAAGAGTCAAAAGTCTATCTCTTCAAGAAAAAGCAGGCCTAGCCTAAATAGCAAAACAAAATTAACCATTAAACAGTTATGCTTTGGGTAAAACAAATGCGTGAAGCCTTTGTAATATCATGGTTTTATAACCTAAAGAAAAATATAAACAGATGAAAAAAACAATGCTTTTTGGAGTGGCAACGGCTTTACTTGCCATCTCATCATGCTCCACAGTGCCTTTAACTGGTCGTAGTAGATTAAGTTTGGTAGATGATAGCCAATTGCAGCAACAAGCAGCCATTGGTTATGCGCAATTGTTGAGCGATCCTCAAACCAAAGTGGTTACTTCAAATAATGCTAACGCTGCAATGGTAAAACGCGTTGGACAAAAGATAGCGGCAGCGGTGACGCAATACATGAATCAGAACGGTTATGGTGATCAAATTAAAGATTACAAATGGGAGTATAACCTGATTGATAGTAAAGAAATCAATGCTTGGTGTATGCCTGGTGGTAAAATTGCAGTTTATACGGGCATTTTACCTGTAACAAAAGACGAAGCAGGATTGGCTACAGTAATGGGGCATGAGGTGGCGCATGCGATTGCGCAACACTCCGCAGAAAGAGCCTCGCAAATGACGGTTGCACAAGGTTTAGGTGCTGCGGTAGGAGTAGCCAGTGCTAACTCAAAATATGCGCAATATATTAATGCAGCTTATGGTATCGGTGGACAGCTTACTATTTTAAGTTACGGCAGAAATCAAGAATTAGAAGCGGATAAAATGGGTTTGTCATTTATGGCTATGGCTGGATATAATCCAAGTAATGCAGTAGCTTTTTGGCAAAGAATGGCGCAAGCCAGTGCAGGTTCTCAAAAACCACCCGCTTTTTTGAGTACACACCCTACAGATCAAGCTCGTATTGCACAAATACAAAGAGATTTGCCAGCGGCAATGAAGTATTATAAAGGGAAGTAGAAAATAAGTATTAGATATTAAGTTTAAGGTTTAAAGTCTGGATAATTTATAGTTCAGGCTTTAAACCTTTTTTCTTTTACAGAATCCGACACTAACCACTAACCACTAACCACTAACCACTAACCACTAACCACTAACCACTAACCACTAACCACTAACCACTAACCACTAACCACTAACCACTAACCACTAACCACTAACCACTAACCACTAGAAAGTACGCTCATTATTGCCGAAGCCTTCAATAGGCATTCTTCATATTCCTTTTCGCTCTCTGATTGATAAGTGATGGCGCCACCAACTTGAAAGGAAAGGTATTTATTGGTCGCGTTATAAAGGATACTTCTGATCACTACACTAAAATCAAAATCGCCGTTAGGGCTAATGTAACCTATGGAGCCCGAATAAACACCACGTTTGCTCACTTCATATTGATCAATAAGCTGCATGGCCCGTAGTTTTGGAGCACCTGTCATCGAACCCATAGGGAAGGTGTTCTTGATGGCATCTACAAAATGTACATCGGGCGAAAGCTCACAACTAATGCTCGAAATCATTTGGTGTACCTGCGGGAAACTATAAATGCCAAAAAGCTCGTCAACTTTTACGGTTCCTTTTACCGCACTTTTGGTGAGGTCATTTCTAACCAAGTCAACAATCATTACATTCTCTGCCTGTTCCTTTTCGCTATTTCTAAGTGCTGTTTTGATTTGATTATCCTCTGCAGGATTTTCGCTTCTCTTCGCCGTTCCTTTAATGGGTTGGGAGGTGAGTTGACGGCCATTTTTCGCTAAAAACCGTTCTGGCGTAGCCGATAAAACAAACTTGTCCCTAATTTTAAGGAAACCAGAGAATGGGGTGGGAGAAATGGCTTTAAGTTTATTATATACCGATAGTGGGTCTATTTCAGCATGGTCGTCAAAAAATTCTTGGCAGAAATTCATTTCATAAACATCGCCACGTTTGATGTGCTGCTTGATGCTTTCCAGTTTATCTAGATAAGCTTGTTTGCTCAACCTATTTTTGATGTTCACAGGCGCTGTCAGCGATTCTTCTACGATCTTAAGTTGAAGGATTTCATCTACAACCGTTTGATCTCCTTTAAGGACACTGACTTGATCTCCTTTAATGGAAATAAGGTATTGTGGAATGAAAAAATATAGGTCGGGGAAGTTCAGTAAATCTGTTTTCGGTTCCTCCAGTAATTCTATTTCATTTTTTAGATCGTAGCTCAGCAAGCCAAACATCCAATCCTGATGTTGCGCTACAAAAGTTTTTAAGGCAGAAAAAGCTTGGCCTGCATTCGCAGATAACTCTTCCTTTACACC
>NZ_JAELTX010000148.1 GCF_016429065.1 Pedobacter sp. ASV17 | reverse complement strand
CTAAAGCTTATGGAACAGCAGACCCTGTGCTGACTTATACGGTTACCGGGTTTGAAAACGGTGATGACCAAAGCATCATCACCGGAGCATTGTCAAGAGTAGCAGGCGAAAACATCGGAACCTATGCGATTGAGCAGGGAACATTGACGACAATGGCTAATTACGATATTGTTTACACCGGTGCTGATTTTACCATCACCAAAGCAACGCTGAACATTGTTGCCGATGCTAAATCTAAAGCTTATGGAACAGCAGACCCTGTGCTGACTTATACGGTTACCGGGTTTGAAAACGGTGATGACCAAAGCATCATCACCGGAGCATTGTCAAGAGTAGCAGGCGAAAACATCGGAACCTATGCAATTGAGCAGGGAACATTGACGACAATGGCTAATTACGATATTGTTTACACCGGTGCTGATTTTACCATCACCAAAGCAACCCTGAATATTGTTGCAGATGCGAAATCCAAAGTATACGGTACCGTAGATCCTGCCCTGACCTATACCGTCACAGGATTTACCAACGGCGATGACCAGACAGTGATCACAGGAGTATTAACCAGAGTAGCAGGCGAAAACATCGGAACCTATGCAATTGAGCAGGGAACATTGGCGACAACGGCTAATTACGATATTGTTTACACCGGTGCTGATCTTACTATCACCAAAGCAACCTTAAACATTGTTGCCGATGCCAAAACCAAAGTATACGGTACAGCAGATCCTGCGCTCAGCTACACCGCTACCGGTTTTGTAAATAGCGATGACCAGACAGTGATCACAGGAGCTTTATCAAGAGTGGCGGGAGAAGCAATAGGAACCTATGCGATTGAGCAGGGAACATTGGCGACAACGGCTAATTACGACATTGTTTACACCGGTGCTGATCTTACTATCACCAAAGCAACCCTAAACATTGTTGCCGATGCAAAATCTAAAGTATACGGTGCCGCAGATCCTGTCCTGACCTATACCGTCACTGGGTTTGCCAACGGCGATGACCAGACAGTGATCACAGGAGCTTTATCAAGAGTGGCGGGAGAAGCAATAGGAACCTATGCGATTGAGCAGGGCACATTGGGGACAACGGCTAATTACGACATTGTTTACACTGGTGCTGATTTTACCATCACCAAAGCAACGCTGAACATTGTTGCCGATGCTAAATCTAAAGTGTACGGTTCAGCCGATCCTGCGCTCAGCTACACCGCTACCGGTTTTGTAAATAGCGATGACCAGACAGTGATCACAGGAGCTCTAACCAGAGTGGCGGGAGAAGCAATAGGAACCTATGCGATCGCACAGGGAACGTTGGATGCCGAGAACTACGACATCACCTACACAGGTGCCGATCTTACTATCATCAAAGCAACCTTAAATATTGTTGCCGATGCGAAATCCAAAGTATACGGTGCCGCAGATCCTGCCCTGACCTATACCGTCACAGGACTGGTAAACGGCGATGATCAGACAGTGATCACAGGAGCTTTATCAAGAGTAGCAGGTGAAAATGCAGGAATTTATGCTATTGAGCAGGGAACATTGGCGGCTGGTGCAAACTACAACATCACTTACACAAGTGCAGACTTTACGATTACCGGAGGCACCTTATTCATTAGCGCAGAAGCTAAGAGCAAGGTATACGGTTCAGCAGATCCAGAATTGACTTATAACGTCACAGGATTTGCCAATGGTGATGATCAGACGATTATTACTGGTGCACTGGCAAGAATAAAAGGTGAAAACGCAGGAACCTACACTATAGAACAGGGATCTTTGAAAGCTAAAGGCTATACGATCATCTATACAAAAGCTGACTTCAATATCTCCAGAGCGGAACTCCACATTGTTGCTGATCTCAAAGCAAAAGCTTATGGAACAGAAGACCCTGTACTGACTTATACCGTTACCGGATTAACAAACGGAGATACAGAATCGGTTATTACCGGAGCTTTAACAAGAACTCCCGGGGAAGATGTAGGAACATATACTATTGAAAAAGGAACTTTAGCTGTAAGTGACAACTATGATATCATCTTCACTTCAGAGAAGTTTATCATTGCAAAAAGGGCTCTTTTCAATATTTCCCTAAATGATGCAAGCTTCGTCTATGATGGAACAGCAAAATCTATTTTGATCTCGGGCTCCCTCCCGTCGGGTACTTCGGTTAGTTATACCGGTAATGTACAGACGGCAGCAGGTCGTTATATCGTTACCGCTAATATAAATGGAGGTGACAATTATGAAAGTTTTTCAAGACAAGCCATATTGGAGATTAAAAAGGCTGAGTTAACGGTATCGGTTGCCAACGCGGCAAGGTGTTTTGGACAGGCCAATCCGGGCTTTGTGCTTCATTACAATGGCTTTAAGTTGGATGATACTGAGAATAGTTTGGCCAGCAAACCGCAGGCGACCACTATCGCCACCGCTTCCAGTCCAACTGGCAATTACCCTATTATGGTATCTGGGGGAACCAGTGCCAATTACACATTGGTTTATATCAATGGAATCCTAACGATAGAAGCCCTGCCAAGCGTGATCATTATGCCGAGCATACAGGGGCCCGTTGGCAAGGGATCAATGGTTGAATTGAAGGCCTCCGGTGGTACCAGCTACAGCTGGGCTGGAGCAGACGGCATCGTGTCGGGACAAAATGATGCCACCCTTACCGTAAGGCCAAGGACAAGCACAACCTATACCGTAACGGCCACCAACGCTAACGGCTGCAGTAGCACGGCAAGCTATGAGGTGGTAGTTGCTAATGATCCTTATATGCTGAAAGCCAATAACATTATAACCCCCAACGGCGATGGAACTAACGATGTATGGGTCGTTGAAAACATAGGGATGTATCCGCAGGCTGTGGTACGCATCTTTGACAGGGCGGGAAGAATGGTGTATACTAAAAAGGGCTATGATAACAGTTGGAATGGCACTTACAACGGGAAACCCCTGGCAGAAAGCACTTACTATTATATCATAGATTTTGGGGCAGGAAAAGTACTAAGGGGATACATTACTTTGGTGAGAGACAGGTAGGGAGATAGAAGCCGAAAGTTTAAAGTGAAAGTGTTAAAGGGTTGGCAGGTGGAAATGCTGGAAGGTTTTAGTGCCAGTACAAAAGAATTACTGGTTACTAGCCCCTAATGAATCAAACAATAGACCAACTAAAAAATCAAAAAAAGATCATGAAAAAAAACATATATATCAGCCTTCTTGGCCTGTTGACGCTGATTACTGCGCTACAAGTTAAGGCTCAACTGGGGCCGTTGTCTGCACAGTATTTCCAAAACTTCTATCTGGCCAACCCCGCCATGGCGGGGATTGATCAAGGTTTGGAAGCATCTTTGAGCTATAGGAGCCAGTGGAGCAAAATTCCAGGTGCGCCACAGCAACAGGTCTTCACTTTGAACTATGGTGAAAATCGTACGGGCTGGGGCATTAATCTTTATCTGGATAGGGCCGGTCTGCAGCGTCAGTTAAGGGCATTGGCAAGCTACGCCTATCATTTGCCCATTTCAATGGACCAAACACTGCATTTTGGGCTTTCTGTAGGTCTTTCACAGCAGCGCCTGTCCATGGAGGATATACAGGGAGACCCTAATGACGTCGCCGCACATCGCTACAACCAACGTGAGGCCTATCTGGATGGTGATTTTGGCATTGCATACACGCATAAAAGTTTCAAGCTGGAGGCCACTTTGCCCAATTTGGACAGACTGCTAAGGAACCGCCAAGCTAGAGGCATGGTAGATATCGCAACTTTTTATACAGCGGCAAGCCATAGGTTTGACCTTGTAGCTGATAAGAGCCTGCAAATGGAACCAAAAATAGCTTACAGGGGAGTAAAGGGATTTGATGGTATTGTTGATGTAGGGACGGCCCTTTGGTTTGAAGACGGACAATTGATGCTGACAGCACTTTACCATAGTAGCAAGAGCACCTCCTTTGGCTTGGGGATGAACCTGAAGACGGGATATCGTGTGCTAGCCTCCTATACCACTCAAACATCGGCACTGAGAAACTATACTAACGGAAGCTTTGAACTAAGCCTGGGAATACATTTTGGGAAATAGGTCTTTAGTAATAACACATTCAAGGAAACGTACAGGATGCCTCAATTTCAAAAGGAACAACAATTTGCCATGGCAAAAAAAAGTGGACTTATCACCCGATTTCTCATTCAGACTTTTTAATATCATAAAAGTAGGACCAGTGGTAGCGAATAGATTTTGTTCAGGGTTTAGCCTCAATATAAGCTAGGGAATGATAATAATCGCCATTAACCTTTCGATTTTTTCCTTCTTCCCCACCAAATTATAAATCCAGTAATGGGCAATGAAGCAGCAATTAAGCTGGCACAAAAAGCCATGATTTTTCCAGGTAAACCCAGTATGGCCCCTACATGGATGTCATAGTTCATGGCTATCAATCTTTCTCCTGCGTTCTTTACTTTATAAGTTCTATTGCCAAGCAGTTTGCCGCTGTATTGGTCAAATTGCATGTCGTTAGAATCGTAATAAGTTTCTTCGCCTTTGTAGGCATAGGCGTAAATAGCCCCATCGTTAGTGGAAGCTGGCCCAACGGCAATTTTCTTGGCCTCTGGATAAAGCGCTTTGGCCTTTTCAAAAGCAATGTCAATTCCGTTTTTAGAAGCCACTTGCAAGGTGTCTGATTTGAAAGTTTTGATTTCTGGCGGCGTAAAACTTAGCGAAGCCACGGCATAAACAGTGCCTTGAAACCATTGAAAAGCCCATACCAAACCTGTTAAGGCAAGCGTGAGTGAAATGAGCAATGCGTAAAAGCCTGGTACATTATGTAAATCGTAGTTGAGGCGCTTAAACTTGGCAGTCCACTTTATTTTAAAGCTCTTGTCAACGTTTGATTTCTTGAGGTTTTTGGGCCACCAGTGGATCATGCCGGTAATCAATAGAATGACAAAGATGATGGTAGACCAGCCAATAATTTGCTGACCAATGGGATGGTTAATTAACAAACTCCAATGGAGCATTTTTACCACATTGAAAAACTCGTATTTATAATGCGTGATTTTGGTGACCTCGCCAGTGTAAGGATTGACATTGGCGTTATCGTAGTAATCTAATCCATCAAAATACCAAAATGCATTGGGATCTCCTCCTTTATAGGTGCCAAATTCCCAAGTTTTTTCGGGGTTGGGGTAGGTAGAGATAAAACTAATCGGTTTATTTCCCAGTGCTTTCTGGGCATTGTTCTTCAATACGCTTAAAGGAAGTGGTTTGGCATTTTTAGGTACTTCAACAAAAAGCTGCTTGCCGTAAATGAGGTTGGTGATTTCTGCCTGAAAAACATAAATGCATCCCGTTAAGGCAATAAAAACCACCATTACGCCTGCGCCAATACCCAGCCACAAATGTAGCCAATCGCTAATTCTACGAAAAACCGACTTCTTGGATTTCTTAGTTTTTGTTTTGTTTAAAGTCATCTTGTATCACAAAATAAACCAACCACGTTAAACATGGCTGGTTTAGCTATTTGTATTTTAGTTTTAGAGCGCTTGGCGAGTGTAGGTCACCACATGCCAAATCTTGTCGTAATTTTTACCGGCTTGGCTTCCTGATTTCTTTTCCTCGTGAAAGGCTTCTAAAAAATAAGTCCCTTTTTCCTTTGGCGTAAAATTAAGCAGGCCATTGCTGTTGGTTTCTATGGTTTCACTTTTCTTTTCCGGCCCAATAACCGTAAGCTTTTGGCTTTTAAAAGCAGTTTGCTCCAATTTTACCAAATATGAGCTTTCCTTACCTGCTGCAAAAGTAGCTTGGCTTGGGGCGATGCTTAAAATTACCTCTTTCTCTAATTGGTTGGTTAATGCTGCTTTACCTACAAAAACATTGGCCAAAGCATAATAATCGATTTTGGCACTTTCGTAAAGATCCTTTACATGATGAACAATCGATAAGGTGTATTGTCCGTCTTGGACAGGTGTAAAATCAGCTTCGTAGTGAAATACCCCAGCCTTTGTTTTTAACTCTTGCTTACTGCCATTTGGCGAGGTCAGCATTAATTTAAATTCTTTCAGGTTGCTGTACCATTTTGCAGCGGAATCGATCTCCTTTGATCCATATTCGCCAAAGAAAACTTTCACTTTTTGTGCCACACCTTTTTTGCCATTGGTAGTCGTTTCAATCCACAAAGCATGTCCGTAGCTGGTAGCGGTTATGGCTACAAATAATAATAGGGTTAAAATCTTTTTCATTGTTTTAGAATTTATAAGCGATACTGAAACGGTAGTTACGTGGTGCCTCTGCTTGCCAAGAGTAAGTACCTTGGTCATAAGTTGGCGCATTAAAGTAGTTAGTGTAGTAACTGCCACTGTACAGGTATTTGTCTAACAGGTTAAATACATTGCCCATTACTTTGATAGGTCCTTTTTCCCAAAATATGCCCGCATCTACTTTAAAGTAATTAGGGATATTTTGCTCGGGGTTGGTGGTGCTATAGTTTTGCACGGCACGTCCAGCAAGGTGGGTAAAGCCAGCATTAATCCCGCTGCCCTTAAGCCATCCTGATTGTAGGCTGTAACTTAACCAAGCGTTGCTGGTATGTTTGGCAAAGCCAGGTACAGTTTGTCCAACAGTGATAGGTCCATTGGCTACTGCCTCGGTCACTTTCCCATCAGTGTAGGCATAATTGGCTACTAAAACTAAGCCTTTGGCAATTTCACCTCTTACATCAAATTCAATACCTTCTGCACGTTTTTCGCCCACCACAATGCTGTAGTTTTCTCCAGCTTTATTGCTTGGGTCTCCAGCAAGTTCATTCTGTTTAGTAATTCTATAAGCGGCAATAGTGGTATTCCATTTGCCATCGGCCCAATCTTTCTTGAAACCTACCTCCATGTTTGAACCCGTAATTGGTTTGATGCTGCTACCATCTCTAAGGATTCCAGATTGTGGAATGAAAGCTTGGTCATAAACGCCATAAACAGCCATGTTGTTGGTAATAGAGTAGCTTAAGCCTAAACGAGGGGTTACCCGTTTGGCTTTGTCTGGGTCGCCTCCCCAAGCATATTGGCTCAAGTAAGCGTAACGAGCGGCTAGGGTTAAGCGCAATCTATTGGCAAAAAAGCCTAATTCGTCTTGAACGTAAACACTCATGTATTTTTGTCCCATTAATCCGCCAGCAGCTTTTGCTCTTTCAGCTAGGCTTGTAATTCTATTAAAACTTGGTAGTCCATTAGTTGGGAAACCATAGTTAGGTCGGTAAACATTAAAGGGCGAAGAGGCTAAATCTAAATCATGAGATTGCCCCCAGTCGGCCATATAGTCCTTTTTACCACCATCTAAGCCAACAAGTATGCGATGTCTGATACCGCCAGTGTTAGCTTCACCATTTAAAAATAGCTGGCCTAGTTTCATGGTACTCTCAGCGTCCCAAATGCCTACGTTTCTAATGATATCTCCATTGGGATAAACGAAAGAAGGCCAAGAACTAGAGCCTTCTTGTAGATATTTAAAGTAGGCACCCTGTGCGGTAAGTTTCCATTTGTCGTTAAATTGATGTACTATGTTAAGGAAAAGACTGTGGTCGTTAATGCCTGTAGGGGTTACGCCTGGTTGTGTAAGGGTAAGTTCTCTAGGCAAAGTAGCATAACCAGCTGTAGAAAAAATATAGTAGGAGCCTACTTCGCTCATTTGTGCTCTTTGTAAGGTATATTCTATGGTAGCCTTGGTTTTGGGAGTAAATTGGTAGCTCAATACTGGAGCAATCGTATATCGGTTGTTATGTTCGTAAGGTCTAAAAGAACCTTTTTCTTGTGCTGCGGCATTTAATCTGAAAAGGAGCTTGCCGTCTTCAGTTAGTTTTCTGTCCAAATCAATGGTGGTGCGATAGAAATCATAGCTGCCCAAAGAAAAGGAAACCTCTCCTTTGTTGATTCCCGTAGGTTTTTTGGTCACGACGTTGTACATTCCGCTAGGGTCGCCGCTGCCCATTAAAAATCCTGCAGGACCCTTGATAAATTCGATATGGTCTACAAAGCTCATGTCTTCCGTTAGCGGCCCCCAGTAGGAAGAAACAACATTGAATCCGTTGCGCATGGCTTGTATTTGAGAGCCTCTCATTTGGATATTGGTGTACATATCGCCCCAGTGCTCTAAACGTACGGCGCCACTTACGTTTCTAATAAGGCCGTCGCTCATGCTAATGATCTGTTGATCTTTAATGGTTTGCCCGCTGATGCTCTGAATGTTTTGAGCGGCTTCCAGTAAGGGTTCATTTAACCTTGAGCTGTTGTCGGGGGTGCTAATTTTATAGCCATTTTTCTTTGCCTGAATAGATACTTCTTTCAGGGCTTGGCTATTTTCTGCGAGTACGAAGTTGAGTTCCAAAGTTTGACCATCACTAACGGAAATACTTTTTTCTTGGGTAATGATACCTACAGCACTTACCCTTAACACATAATTGCCAGCTTTAATTTTGTTGAGGGTGTAGGTGCCATCATCGTTGGTGGCCGTGTTTTGGGTTTTGTTTTTTAACCCAATGCTTACGTAGGCGGCAGGCTGGCCATCGGCTGAAGTTATTCGGCCTTTAATGGTTCCGCTTTGCGCCCACGTTACAACATGGAAGAGTAAGAGTAATAAGGTGGTGAGTAATCCTTTGTTTTTTTTCATTGCGAATTGAGTATGTAGTTGTTATAATGTTGCGATGGTTAATGGTTGAACTGTCCAAGCAAGCGTTGGTAGTGGTTGGATCGTTCAATGATTGTAACTAATTTTTATTTAGATTAATTATAAATTGAGGCAAATATAGAACGTAAGTTTTTAATTACAAAGGAATTTTTAAAGCTGGCTTGCGTAAAACTTAAGCGTTAAAAAAGTGTTATACCCAAAACAACACGATGGACATCAGATCTAATGAGCCGTATTGGCTAGTGAACAATGGTATTTTAAACGCTTACCCCTCTTTGAGAAAAGACATGGTTTGTGATGTTTTAATTGTTGGCGCAGGCATCACGGGAGCATTAATGGCACATAAATGTGTGGCCGAGGGTTTCAATACCGTGCTCATCGATAAGCGGGAAATTGCCAATGGAAGTACTTCGGCAACTACATCAATGTTGCAATATGAAATTGATGTTCCTTTGTATCAATTGGAGAAGTTAATTGGAGAAGTTGGGGCGATTGCTAGCTATAAAGCTTGTAGGAACTCCATTTGGGAATTAAAGAAAATTGCTGAGGAGATTAAATCAGAGGCTGGTTTTCAAGCTAAAAACTCACTTTACTTTGCAGGAAGCGGGAAAGATGCAAAGTGGCTAAAATTGGAATTTGAGAAAAGACTGAGAGCTGGATTTGATGTGAAATGGTTAGACAAAAAGCAAATCCAAACCGATTATGATTTACAATCGGAAGGCGGGATTTTATCGGTAGACGGAGCCAGTGTAGATGCCTTTAGATTGGCCCATGAACTGTTGGCGTATAACCACGAGAGAGGATTGGCCATTTTTGATAAAACCGAAATGACGAAAGTTAAATATCTAAAAGATGAAGTATTGGTAGAAACGGATACAGATTCTAAAATTAGAGCGAAAAAGGTGATTTATTGCACGGGATATGAAAGTGTGAAGCTCATTCCCGAGAAGATAGTGGATTTAAAAAGTACCTATGCGATGGTTAGCGAACGCATGAATGGCGCTACTTCTGCCATTTACGACACGCTTTTTTGGAATACCGATAGCCCATATTTGTATATGCGGAGTACAGCAGATCACCGTCTTTTGGTAGGTGGTGAAGATGAGAATTTTAGAAATCCAGTATTGCGAGATGCTTTATTGAACAAAAAAGAGAAGAAGCTTTTAAAAGCCATTCATAAGCTAATGCCCAATATAGACTTCATTACCGATTTTACTTGGTGTGGCACCTTTGGCGAAACAAAGGATGGCTTGCCTTACATTGGCCCTCACCCCAAATTCCCAAACAGTTATTTTTGCTTGGGATTTGGAGGTAATGGAATTACTTTCTCGGTAATAGGGGCCAATATGATTGCGGGAATGCTACAAAACGAAATAGATCCCTTGGCTTATTTTTTTAGGTTCGGCAGATGATTATTGATGGACAATAATTTGTCCGTTGAAAGTTCTTTCATTGGCACTTGGCGTCACTTTTCCACCAGCAATTACCGTATAGAAAGTGCCTTTCACAAGTGTTCTTTCAACCGTAGCTTTTACGGTAGTGGTCGAAGCGCCTTTGATTTCTAACACTTTTGCTCCAGGATCAACGGCTACAAATCCGCTGTAGGCTTTGTATGCTTTATTGGTAGCCAAGTTGGTGGTGGCATCTTTAATGCCTAAATCTAAAGCGGCAGCATCTGGTGATAGGTTGATGAAACGTACATACGACTTTTCAGTAGACGTGTTTGAGAAATCGTCAGCTAAAAGTAGTCCGTCGAAATTACCAGTAGTACCCACTAAGTATAAGGTAGAAAAAGCACTGGTAGCGATAGCAACATTTTTGGTGTAGATAGAAGTCGTTTCGCCAGCTGTGGTGAATTTAACATCATAGGTGCCAGCGTTAAGCTGAGCGTATTTTATTCCACCA
>NZ_JAELTX010000147.1 GCF_016429065.1 Pedobacter sp. ASV17 | reverse complement strand
GGTGTTCTCCTTTGTTAAGCCCAGCCAAAAATTTTATGTGAACATTAGCTGCATAGGCTATCTTCCTTTTCGCATCAATGAGCTCACTGCCGATAGTATCATGATAACCTTGAAAAGTAGTGGCATACAATTAAATGAGGTTATGATTAGCAAAACCAAACCTTTTATTGAACAGCAGCTGGACAAGACGATTGTTAATGTAGACGGCAACGCAAAAGCGGGCATAAACGCGGTAGACATCTTGAAAAAAATACCAGGTATCATGCTCAAAAACAATGAAGAGTTAATGTTGGAAGGAAAAAGTGTTACCGTAATGATTGATGGCAAACCAACCCGATTATCAGGTACTAATTTATTCTCACTACTGGAAGGCACCAGTTCTGCAGGCATCAGCCAGTTTGAAATTATCCACAACCCTTCTGCCAAATATGACGCCAATGGCTCTGGTGGTTTAATTAACATCAAAATGATCAAAAAGGAAACACAAGGTTATGATGCCAATGTAAGTATCACTGGCGGGCACGGCTGGAAATATCCAACGGGCAGTAGTAGTATTGGCCTCAACTACAAATCAGGCAATAATAATTTATATGGTTCTTACAGTTTCGGTTTGGGGAAACAGTATCAAGAAGTGCAAACCTATACTTATCAAAATGACCTCAACCAACGATTGCAGGACTCGTCCATTTATAAGAGTAGGTACAAAACGAATAATATTCGCTTAGGATTTGACCATTTTTTAAATAAAACAGATGTATTTGGGGTTTTGGTGACTGGCTATTACAACACGCGAAATCCCAATTATTTTTCGGGTACCGAAACTTATGCCGCCCATCAGGTTACTCCAAGTGCTTTTACTTTATCTGATAATGTTAACACCAATACAGGACGAGGCTTAAATTTAAACTTAAACTACAAACATATCTTTAGCGCTAAAAATCAGCAAGAAATTAGCTTTGATGCGGATGCAGGTACTTTCGATTATCAAAATCAGAATAGGAATAACATTACGATCATCAATCCCACTAGTATAAATCAAAATCAAGCATACCTGCAAGATGGACTTACAAAATCTAAAATTTATAGTTTTAAAAGTGACTACACCAAAAAACTAAGCAAGGGACTTTTTGAAACGGGTGTTAAACTGAGTAATGTGAAGATTGAAAATAATTTCACTTCCCTATTCAGCAACGATACCCAACAACTTCAGGACATGGGCAGCAATGATTTTCTATATCAAGAAGCCATCGTTGCTGCTTATGCTAGTCAACGCTTAACCTTGGGCAAATTTTCGATGTTGCTTGGTTTTAGGGGCGAGCAAACATTTACCAAAGGCACTTCTGTGACCTTAAATGATGAAGTTGAAAAGCAGTACCTTAATCTTTTTCCAAATGCTACCATTGGCTTAAAGTTAAAAAACGCCTCAATCTCTTTGGGTTATTCGAGAAGAATTGGCAGGCCTTTATATAGTGAACTAAATCCATTTGTAATGGTTACAAGTGCATTTACCAGCCGAAGTGGCAATCCAAACCTTAGTCCATCGTATACCAATAACCTAAGGTTGGCCTTTACTTTAAAAAGCAAATTCACGATTGCCACCTCTTACAGTAATGCCAAAAACATCATTACCGATTTACGAACCAGAGATCCGCAAACGCAAATCAGCAATAATTTTAAAACCAATCTGAGTTCTAACCAAAATATTGGCCTAAACGCTTCCTACAGCAACAAATTCTTTAAAATATTTCAGATCAATTATGGCTTGGGCATTTCGAATAGCGAGTATAAATTTTCATATCAAAATGCTAACGAAAACATTCGCCAAACCACTGGATACCTCTCCCTTGGAAATCAGGTAGAAATTTCGCCTACGCTATGGGCAGAAGTATTTTTTTACGGCCAATCTAGGGTGACTTATGGCAACGATGTCAACTTGCCATTTAGCACTACCAGTTTAAGCTTTGGAAAAAAAATATTTCAGAAAAAAGGCAACCTTAGGCTAAATCTAAATGATATTTTCTATACAGGGATTACCAGAAGCGAAGCAAATTATGGCAATATTGTCTATAACCTAAAAAGTAAATACGACAGTAGAAATGTTCGTTTAACCTTTTCATATCTCTTTGGAAATTCCAAAATTGATATTAAAAAGAGAAATGCAGGATCTGAAGAGGAACAACGTCGAAACCAATAATTATTAAAATGTTAATGATTGGGTTTAAAAGCAGTTCTGAAAAGGGCTGCTTTTTTGTTTGAAGGGATTTAAAGGCATCACAAGTGGACGCTTGCGCTAATATCATTACAACCGCAAGTTTTTAAAACAGTTCTTCGTAAAAGTGCGTTAAAGTTTAAGGGAAAATAGAAAAACGAGATTTTATCATAGATCAAGATTTGCAGACCTCCACCAAACTACTTTTGTTAAAGAATAAAGACAAAACATATTTGACCATACACAAAAACTTAAAACCATGAGTACACTAAAACTAAAAGACGGAACAGAGATTTTTTATAAAGACCAAGGTCAAGGACCAACTTTGATGTTTCACCACGGCTGGCCTTTATCGTCAGACGATTGGGATGCACAGGTGATTTTCTTTTTACAAAGAGGTTATCGTGTAGTAACGCACGACAGAAGAGGCCACGGACGTTCTAGCCAAGATATTTATGGACATACGATAGAGCAATATGCTTCGGATGCTGCTGAATTGGTAGCATTTCTTGACTTGAAAGATGTGGTTCATATTGGGCACTCCACAGGTGGTGGCGAAGTGATTCGTTACGTGAACAAATATGCGAATGGCAGAGCAAAAAAAGCAGTGTTAATTAGTGCTGTTCCGCCAATTATGGTGCAAAGCGACAGCAATCCAGATGGTGTTCCCATGTCGGTTTTTGATGATATCAGGGATCAAACGCTTAACAACAGACAGCAGTTCTATATCGATTTGACCATTCCTTTTTACGGATACAATAGAGAAGGTGCTGAGATCAAAGAAGGTATACAAAGAAACTGGTGGAGGCAAGGAATGATGGGTGGCATTGTGGCACATTACGATGGTATCAAGGCCTTTTCAGAAACTGACTTTACGGAAGACTTGAAAACCGTAGACATTCCAGTTTTGGTGCTTCATGGGGAAGATGACCAAATTGTACCTTATCAAAATGCCGCTTTAAAATCTATTAAATTATTAAAAAATGGAAAGCTGATCACCTACCCTGGCTTCTCGCATGGAATGCCAACAACCGAAGCAGCAACCATTAATAAAGATCTTTTGGAGTTTATCCAAGCTTAACTCAAAGTATAATCTCAAATTGATTTGAGTTAAATACAGCAAATATTCTTTTAAAAGCAGTTCTGAAAAGGGCTGCTTTTTTATTAGAGGCAATTTTCACGGGCTTGTAAATACCATGCAACATTTTACGACCAATACCGTCTACTCTGTAATGAAACGAATCATCTTGGTGGTATTTATGCTGTACGTGCATACTTTATCAGCACAGCAAACAGAAGTAGCTAACAGCAATATTTCTTCTTATTTTAAAGAAATTGAAAAAGCAACGAAAGAGAATATCAAGCTATGGGACAAACAGCTTTACGGAAATATACTTCTAGTCGACCCAAAGACGCGACAAATCTATAGCAATGCGCCTGATTCTGGAAACGTATTAACACTACAGCATGATATTTACAGGGGCAAACTACCAGAAAACATCAATATAGCAAATACAGCAATATCGTGGAGCGGAAAGCTCTGGGCAATGATCATGCTTCCTCTTCCCAACAATAAATATGATAGGATCAATCTATTGGCCCATGAGTTATTTCATACGCTACAACCTAAACTGGGTTTCCAGCAATTTAATAAAGAGAGCAATCATCTAGATCAAAAAGATGGCAGGATCTATCTCCGATTAGAACTCGAAGCACTAAAAAGAGCTGTGCTCTCCATATCATACAAAGACCAGCAAAGGCACTTGACTAACGCTATTCTTTTCCGCAAATACCGAAATTCTCTTTTCCCTAATTCCGAGACTTTAGAAAACCAATTAGAACTCAACGAGGGTCTTGCAGAATTTACAGGCCTTATCGTCAGCGGAAGAAATAGAGAAGAAACCGCAGAACATTTTAGGGACCAAATTGACACGTTTTTCAAAAATCCTACCTATGTACGATCTTTTGCTTATTATACCACGCCTGTATATGGTTATCTGCTTTACAGAAAAAATAAACATTGGAATAAAAAAATAGCACCAGATGCCAATCTTACCAATTTATTTATCAAACAATTGGACATTACTTTACCACCAGACCTCAAAGAAACTGCCTTAAAAAACGCTGATGAATATAATGGCCAACTTATTTTTAAAGAAGAACTCCTCCGAGAAGAAAGGATTAAAGAACAGATTTCCCAATATAAGGCCAAATTCATAGAACAACCCCATTTTGAAATACACCTTAAAAAAATGAACATTTCCTTTGACCCAAGAAGCATCATTCCCATAGAAGACAAGGGCACCGTATATCCCAACATGAGGGTTTCTGACGTATGGGGTATTTTGGAAGTTGAATCGGGAGCATTAATGAGTCCTAATTGGAATAAGGTATCAATTACCAACCCTACCAAAATATCTCCTAATAAGGTGGAAGGAGATGGTTGGATTTTAACCTTAAAAGAGGGTTATGTAGTAAAAAAAGAGGAAAAAACAGGTAATTACGTAATTAGTAAAACTGAATAAGCATCCGTAATCTGAGTAACAATCCATAAAAAAGATTCTTATATACGTCTTATTATCTTCTTTAGGCATTGGATGTGTAAATTCAAACTTACAAGAAGAAAGCAAAGAGCAAACAACCAAATCTATTGTACAACATAAAAAGGAGCTTCAATTTGAGTATATTCAATATTTATTTTTTAGTATTTTTGTATATATAAAGACATTATGGAACTGATTTTAAAATCAAATGACGAAAAAAGTCTTGCGAAGATTATTGCACTAGCTAAAAAGCTTAATGTTATCATTGAAAAGAAAAATGTAGTCTCTAACAAAACTGCAAAAAGTGATATCAAGAGCCGTATCCTTGCTTTTAAAGCAAAAGAATCCTCATCTTTTGGCGATGCAGCTGAATGGCAGAGTAAAGAACGTTCGGATCGTGAATTACCTTTTTCATAGAAATGAATTTTCTTATAGATAGCAATATCCTCATTTATTCCTATTCAAATGAATATGAATATTTAAGAGAATTAATTGTGAGTGAATCCTGTGTCTTATCGGAAATATCTCGGGTTGAAGTACTTGGATATCATCGTTTAAAAAAAGAGGAAGAAAAGTATTTCAAAGATGTTTTTGACTATGCATCCGTTATCATGCCTGACCGAAATATTTTTGATCAAGCTATTGAGATTCGGAAAGAATTTAATTTAAAATTGGGCGACAGCCTAATTGCCGCTACAGCTATGGCATACAAGCTTGGAGTTTATACCCGTAATTTGGAAGACTTCGAAAAAATTAAAGGGCTAAAATGTATCAACCCTATTAAAAAATCTTAACTCTCGCACCTGTCTACGAAATATTTCAAATCAGAGTTTAAAATTTACTGGCGGCATTTCCAATACAGCCATCAGATTTAAACCTCATTAGACAACCTTGCAAACTTATTCCGATACTCAATTGGCGTAAGCCCTGTAAGCTTTTTAAAAATATCCCTAAATGATTTGGTATCGGTATACCCTACATCAAACATAATTTCGGTGATGTTCTTTCTCGAGGCTTCAAAAAAGGTTTTGGCGGCTTCTATTCTTACCCTTTGTATATATTCTAATGGTGTATTGTTGGTGGCATCCTTAAACCTTCTTTCAAAAGTTCTACGACCTGAGTTGATCAACTTGGCTAAAATTTCTATGGATATTTTATCGCTATAATTTTTTTCGATGTAGTCCTGTACCTTTTTAATATCCTCGTCGCCATGGTTCCTTTGACCTTTGAAGATGGCAAACTGAGATTGGCTATCCCTGCCGATATCCAAAGCAAAGTATTTGGAAACCATCACGGCTACTTCCCTATCCGAAAATTTTTCGACCAAGTATAAAATCAAATTCCACAAGCTACTGGCACCGCCACTGCTGTAAATATTATCATGCTCGGTAATGATCGCTCCATCCTCTACCCCTATGCTGGGGTATCTTTCTTTAAATTCATTGATATAGGCCCAATGGGTAGAACATTTTTTGCCATCAAGCAAACCTGTTTCCGCTAAAAGGAAAGCACCGATACACAAACTGGCCAAGCTTGCCCCCTGATCATGCAATTTTTTAAAATAGGGAATGGCTTCGGCATTGGCTTTAATGCCTTTGGACATATCGCCAAAAGTGGGTGGTATAATCAGCAAGTCTGTTTCGGTAACGTCTTTGAGCAAACGGTTGGTTTTAACCATGTATTCGCCATTATTGGCAGGTACATATTCGTTTAGGCCTACATATTCCACATTGAAAATAGGCTTTTTGCCAAAAGCGGTTAAAAACTCATTGGCGGTATGAAAGGTTCTAAACGGTGGGGTTACCGCTTCAATTACCCCATATTCAGGCACAAAAACAGAAATCTGCATATCAATATTGCTTATTGAGCTACAAGGTAAAAATTATTTTGTCACAATTGACCCCTTATTTGTCGTTTTCGCCACAGCTATATTTTTTACCACTACCCTATCTTTGAATTATCAAATCAATCTAAAAAAAGAGAATGACACAATTATCAAAAATTACGGTAGAAGCAACAGTGAATGCTCCCGTAGCAAAAGTATGGGAGGCTTGGAATACACCAAGCGACATTATGCAATGGAACACTGCCGATCCAGCTACTTGGCACACGCCAAGCAGTGAAAATGATTTAAGGGTTGGCGGCAAGTTTAAAAACAGAATGGAAGCTAAAGACGGCAGCTTTGGTTTTGACTTTGAAGGCATTTACGACAGTGTGATCCCACATCAGGAAATTACCTACACCATGGGCGATGGCAGACAAGCGACCACCTTGTTTACTGAAAAAGATGGCAAAACTCATTTAGCTACCTCTTTCGATCCCGAAACGCAAAATGATCCTGAATTTCAGAAAGCGGGATGGCAAGCCATTTTAAACAATTTTATCAAATACGTTGAATCGAAATAACCATGAAAACAAATAAAATTATCTTTTGGATAGCCACCATCATCATTGTACTTTGGGAAGGCGTAATGCCATTGAGCACTGTCCTGTTTATGCCCGACTACGTAACCGCAGGGACTAAACCACTAGGCTACCCTGATTACTTTGCTTACGCTTTGATCATTTGTAAAGTTCTGGGCTGTTTGGCCATTGTGTTTCCTAAAACACCAAGCAGGTTAAAAGAATGGGCTTATGCAGGACTTACCTTTAGTTTGATTTTTGCCTTCATCAGCCATGCCTGTGTAGATAAAAACATAGCGTATATGATCATGCCATTGGTAGTATTGGCCATCCTAATGGTTTCATATGTGTATCATCGTAAACTTAAATCCTAAACCACATGAAAAGTAATTCAGTTTCCCTGCACAGGGTAATTAAAGCAAGTCCTGAAAAAGTATTCAAGGCTTTTGCAGACCCATTAGCACATGCTACCTGGCTACCACCCTACGGTTTTATATGCACCGTACAGCAAATGGATTTTAAAGAAGGTGGTCAGTTTAAAATGACGTTTATCAACTTCAGCACTGGCAGTAGCCACTCTTTCGGCGGAACCTATCTTGAAATCAAGCCCAATGAATTCATCAAATACACCGACACTTTTGATGACCCTAATTTACCTGGTGAAATGACCACCACCATATGGCTGAACAAAGTGATCTGCGGCACGGAACTAAAAGTGGTACAAGAAGGAATCCCAGAAATGATCCCTGCTGAGATGTGCTATTTAGGCTGGCAAGAATCCTTAGAAAAATTGATGAAACTGGTAGAGCCCGAGATTCCAGACGCTTAAATCCTTTGCTATGGCCGCATCTAACCAAAACCCATTTGTGAGTGCTGTCTTCCTTACCTTTTCTGGTAATTGCAAGGAAGCACTCACCTTTTACCAAACCTGCTTTGGTGGAGCCCTTCAATTTGATTTTTTTGAAGGGCTACAGGGCTATGAAAAGATGCCAGTCATTAATGGATCGCTTGTTTCCGAGAGCATCAACATCCATGGATCGGATTTGGTGCACAATGAAGGGAGAATACTGGGGAATCACATCGCGATTTTTATGCAATGCCAAAATACAACGGTTAGAAAAGCGCTTATTGAAAAATTACAACTGAACAAAAAGGTTCCTTTTGCTGGCAATGATGATGAAAAGCTCATCGAAATCACTGATGCCTTTGACGTAAGATGGATATTGCACGCTTGATATAAAAAAATCCCGTATGTACGGGATTTTTATTTTCTAAGCAATCTAATACCTATTAATTTTTCTTCCAATGATCCGTTCTAAACGAAGAAACAGGCAAGCCTTCTACACTATAAAGTTCGCCTACACACCAATCTTTAAAGGCATACCTTACCGCCACTGGATTTTTCACTTTATCGCTATACACCTTCACAAAAGTATTGTGCAGTGTGGCTGTTGCAGGATAAAAAACCTGATCTGCCCCTGCTACTTCAAATTGTGTCATCGGTTTTCCATAAGTGGTTAAACCCAACGGAACTTGGTTAAAATTCACCGTAACCGTGTCGTTTTTCACCGTCATCTTTTTGTAGGTAGGACTGGTCGCTGGAAAACCCTTCTTTTGATAGGTTTTGGATAATGCCAAATAAGCCAATCGCTTAGCCACTATTGTTTTATCAGGAGGATGGATATTTCTTTCTTCGCCAGCATCAATCAAAATGGCCACTCCCGAATTACTTAAAGTATCAGGCAGTTTCAACTGGGCTTCTCGCAATAAAGGCACTTTATATTCTTGCTGTGCTGGGTATCTCATTGGCGCAAGCTGAGCCAAATAGAATGCCCAATCGCCTATTTTCCATTGGTCACGCCACGATTTTACCATGGCATATTGAAGGGCTAAATAATCATCGTAGTTATGGCGGTTTTGTTCGCCCTGATACCAAATTACTCCTGCAATACCGTAACCAATTAAAGGCGCAATCATCCCATTGTATAAATTGCCTGGGGTTTGATGAACGGCTTTGGTAATGGATTGGTTGGTGGCTAATCGGTCTTTTAAAACCTCGGTCACCAAATCTTTATCTATCCATGCCTCAATAGCCGAGCCGCCCCAAGTAACTTGCATGATGCCTACGGGCACTCCTAAATGCTTGCGTAAATAATTGGCAAACTGATAGCCTGCGGCACTAAATGGAGCCACTGATTCTGCATCGGCGGCCTGCCAACGACCTTCTGCATTGGTTTGTGGAGTGGCCGCATGTTTACGGGTCATTTTAAACAAACGAAGCATGGGATCAGGCGATTCCATCAACAAATCCAGAGAATTGGTGATGGGCAACGCATCGTAGCCTTTTATGGGCATATCCATGTTCGATTGTCCAGAACAGATCCAAACTTCCCCTATCAAGATATCTTGAAGCACGATTTTGTTTTGCTGGCTCACGCTAATTTCATAAGGTCCGCCTGCATGAGGGGTAGAAACAGCTACCGACCAATTCCCTTTTTCATCGGGTTTGGCAACATAACTTTTATGGTCCCATGATGTTTGAACTTTTACTTCTTTTTTACCAACGGCGATACCCCATATTTTTGCATTGCTTTTTTGTTGAAGCACCATATGGTCTGAGAAAACCGTAGGCAATGTTACCTGTGCTTGTGCCACCGTGCCAATTCCCAAAAAGGTAGCCCATAGCAGTCGTATCAATATCTTCATGTTTTATTGTTTTTTAAGGTAAGCCCTCCGATGGTTAACGCGGCAATTAAAATAAATGCGCCTACCAAAGCAATAGTAGTTGAAAAACTTGGAGCAACCAAACCTAAATAGATAATACCTGCGCCTACTACGCCCATAGCAATAGCGATGACACGTACGCCAAAGATATTCTGTTTTTGACTTGCTTGATGCTCTTCTTGGTCGAAGGATGCTATTTGTTTGGAGAGTGCTTGCGCATTTTTCATTGCTATGGCTTGGCTGGCTACCAATCCTTTTGATTGATAGATGATTTCAAAAACCAGCAGAATAAGCATCGGGATACCCATTCCCAACACGGTTTCCATGGTTCTGCTGAGCTTTATATCGATTAGATCTGGTGCTATGATTTTAAAAAAGAGGTTGATGATCAACGAAGCAACGGTAGCGGTCACTACCGAAAAACCTGTTTGTCTCTTCGAAAAAAGTGTCCATATGATAGGTGCAAAAAGTGCCCCACCTGCAATGGAAGCTGTACTCAATACCACTTCTACAATTCCGCCAGCGCTTGGAATCCACATGGCCACTACAATGGTCAGCACGCCAAAAAGCAAGGTAAAGAATCTGGCCACCCATATCACATTTTTCTCGCCAGCAGATGGATTGAGCAAGTTTTTATAAATATCCTGTGCAAACACCGTTGCGGCCATGTTAATGGTCGTATTTGCCTTACTTGAAGTAGCAGAAACCATTCCAGCCAGTACCAAACCAATCAATCCGCCTGGCATTACTTTTTGAATCAACATCATGTAAGCATCTTCCGTTTGCAGTCCTTCCAAATTCGGATTAATCACTCGATAAATCATGGGCGGCAACATCCAAACAATAGGAC
>NZ_JAELTX010000146.1 GCF_016429065.1 Pedobacter sp. ASV17 | reverse complement strand
GGTGTTGATATTGGCAAATCCGATGTTCCATCTTTTCTTGTTTTTCATGAAAGTGTTCACACTTGGATAGGCCTTGCTAAAAGCCATCGCACGACCGTCGTTGCTTACTAATTCCAAGTATTTTTTGTACCAGTTTTCTGACTGTACGTATGCTTGGTTATTAGCCAGCACTTCGGCATAGCGTAAGGCCCACTCTGGTTTAATGGTGGGTTGTTGTACCAATTTGGCATACCAAGCACCTGCCTGGGCATAGTCTTTTGTTCTTCGATAAGAATCGGCCAAAAGCTCAATGGCTCTGGCTTGGTTGGGCTCTGTTTTCAGTACCTTTTCCAACAAAGGAATGGCATAGGCATATCTTAGGGAAACGTATTCCTTTTCTGCTCTTTTTAAAGATTCAGCAACCTGCTTGTTCTGGGCAAAGCTATATAGGGAGCATAGCGTAAGCCCAATCAATATGATTAATCTATTTAGATATCTGTTCATTTTACCGTCTTTTAAAAATACCTTGGGGAAATGGTTCTGCCTCTCTCAAATCCAAACTCATAACGCAACATAATTTCATGACTGCCTGAGTTGAACTGTACCAATTTGGTGGTACTGCGATCATAAGAGTAGCCTATTCTAAATTGTGGGCTGGCCTGTACTTCTACCATGGCTGCAATGTCGGCACTGGTTCTGTACTGAAAGCCGATAGAGAAAACCTGTTTGATCCATAAGTTGGCGTTTAAATCAGCTTCTATTGGGGCACCTCTTACGCCCTTAATCAAGAACGAAGGTTTTAAGTCAAAATCGGTACTTAATGGAAACACATAGCCCGAAGCCAAAAATACGTGTAGGGCCTGTCCTCTAAAAACATTGTCGTTGGTTACCGTAAAATTATTCAACTGGTTGTTTAGCAGTTGGGGAGTAGATAAACCTATATAAAATCGATCACTGTTATAGTAGATCCCAGCACCCAAATTAAGCAAGCCTTTGTTAATGTCGTTGGCAAAGGCCGCATCGGGCCCACTGAAACTGTTCAGTGGAACCGAGCTTAAGCCTGCACGATATTGACTATAGCCTGCTTGTAGACCAAAGGCTAGCGTACCTTTTTCCATGCGTAGCCTATAGGCATAGCTGGCTAGGGCACCAGAGTTTTGGGTGATCCCGATTTTATCGCTGAATACCTGCAAACCTAAACCAACTCTTTTGTTATGTAAAGGTGCATCTATGGTAAAAGTGAGCGTTTCGGGAGCGCCATCAATACCTACCCATTGGCTACGGTACAATGCGGTGGCAGAGGCAACGTTCCTACTGCCCGCATATGCTGGGTTAATGGCCAAGGTATTGAACATGTATTGCGAATACATGGCCTCTTGTTGGGCATTTACTTGTCCAACGAATAAAGAGGCTATAAAGGTTATAATGATATACTTTTTCATTGCTTATCGTTTTAAAGTAATGTGACCAACATATTTTTCTTTTCCATCAAGGATGACAATGTAGAAGTAGGTACCTTCTGGAAGGTCTTGTCCTATCGAAATACCTTCGGTACATCTGCCATCCCAATCATTTTTGTAGTCATTACTTCTGTAAACACGATTTCCCCATCTGTTAAATACTTCTAATGACAGACGTTTGAAACCGGTATTCTCTATCACGAACTTGTCATTGGTACCATCACCATTTGGTGAGAAGCCTCCTGGAATAAACTCCTTAGGTCTTTGCAGATCTACAGGGGTAGGTTCAGATGGGCTTACATTACCATCGTTATTAGGGTCAGGGATTAAACCATTGGTAGAAACGTCGGTGGTTTTAAGGCCTGTTACCGAAGTACCTTCTGCAGTGGCAATGTTCAAGAATTTTGATCCGCCATTGTTTAAGGTCACATTTACCGTGAATTCGATCTGTTCTTTTTGACCTACTGCCAAGCTGTTGTTTGCAGCAAGGGTTTCGATATCGGTAGAACCGTTGAAAGCCGTATTGACTTGAAGTGCACCCAACGATTTGATGTTGGTTACCCTAATGGTGTGCCCTAAGAAAGTATTTCTAAGATCATCTTTAATGCTCACTTGGTTGAGTGGAGCAACCCCATAATTGCCTACGGTTAACCTGTAAGTGATATTGTAAGAACCATTTACCGCTTTGGTAGATGAAACCAATTGTTTGGCCACCCCAATTTTCGGATTATCCTTAATATCGATGGTTACTTTAGCAATATTGGTTACGGCACCATTGGCATCAGTTACGGTGTAGTAGAACTCATCAGGTCCGAAGTAATTTAATGCTGGGGTATAAGTTACCTTACCCGTTACCGGATCTATGGTTACCGTACCATGCAATGGTTGCGTGGTAATGGTTACCGTTTGGTTGCGTAATGGCGCACCGCCCGGTACATCGTTAGCCAAAATATCAATCACTACTGGCGTGTTTGGTATAGTGGTACCACTATCGTTATTGGCCATTGGCGGTTTAACCACTGTAACCGTAGCGGTGTTGTTCACTAAGGTAGTTTCGGTTTCTGTTCCGCTAATTACCGCAGTATTCACGTAGTCGGCCGTTGCACCAGTGGTATTTACCCTTGCGGTAAACACTAAGGTTTGGGTTTCGCCCGCATTTAAGTTGCCAATTAACCAAATACCGGTAGTAGCATTATAGGTCCCCTTGCTTGGGGTATTGCTTACCAAATTAAATCCAGCTTTGATCAAATCGGCTACTTGTACGCCAGTAGCATTACTTGGACCTAGGTTTCTAGCGGTAAGGGTCATTGTTACCAAACCATTATTGCTTGGGGTAGTGGTACTGATGGTTTGCGTAATGGCCAAATCAATAATCTTGGTAGGAACTGGTGTTACCGTTGAAGTATTGTTGGTGGTTACTGGGTCTGTTTCTAATCCAGCAATAACCGCTTGATTTTGGTAGCTGCTTTGGTTAGCATTTACCGTGGCTATAATGGTTAAGGTTTCGGTACTGTTTGGTACCATTTGACCAATGTTCCAAACGCCGTTGTTAGCAGTGTAGGCTCCTTTGCTAGTATTAGCACTTACAAAAGTGTAGCCACTGTTTAATAAGTCGGTTACCGTTACGCCATTGGCTTGACTTGGACCAAAGTTCTTCGCTTCGATAGTGAAGGTAATTTGACCGTCAACCAGTGGGCTTAACGAGCTTGCCGTTTTGGTTACTGCAAGGTCTGCAATACTAGCTTGTGTATCGGTATCCGTTGCCGTATTGTTGGCAGGAGTTGGATCAGTAATACCAGCAGCCGTTGTAGCTGAACCCGTATTCACAAAGTTACCCGTGAATGATGATGGTACGTTCACTACAAAGGTGTAGGTTACCGAACCACCACTTGGGATGTTGGCTGTTTGGTTAATGCTGCCCGTTCCGTTGGCTGTACCTGTTGCACCGCCCGCGTAAACTGCTGTCCAAGTACCCGTAACACCCGCAGGTAAATTATTGATAATGGTTGAACCTGGTGCATCACTTGGTCCGCCGTTGGTGACTACAAAAGTGTAAGTATTGGTAGTACCTGGGGTATAAGTGGTCTTGCCATCGGTATTGGTTACGATGAGGTCGGCAATCCTGTTAGGGGTATCGGTATCCGTTGCCGTGTTATTTGCAGGGGTTGGATCAGTGATGCCTGTAGCGGTTGCTGCAGCACCGGTGTTCACAAAGTTACCTGTGAACGATGATGGCACGTTCACTACATAGGTATAGGTGATAGAACCTCCATTAGGGATGTCAACCGTTTGGTTAATGCTGCCCGTTCCGTTGGCTGTACCTGTTGCACCACCTGCATATACCGCTGTCCAAGTACCAGTTACGCCTGTAGGTAGGGTATTGGTAATTACTGAACCTGGTGCATCACTTGGTCCGCCGTTGGTCACTACAAAAGTATAAGTATTGGTAGTACCTGGTGTGTAAGTAGCTTTGCCATCGGTATTGGTGACGATAAGGTCTGCAATGCTATTTTGAGTATCCGTATCCACCGCGGTATTGTTGGCGGTGTTCGAATCGGTAATACCTGTTGCTGGTGTAGCAGTACCTGTATTTACCACATCTCCTTTAAAGTTAGACGGTACGTTTACCACGTAGGTATAAGTTACCGAACCACCGCTAGGAATATCAACGTTTTGGTTAATGCTACCTGTTCCATTTGCCGTACCTGTTGCACCACCTGCATAAACTGCTGTCCATGTACCGGTTAAACCAGTAGGTAGGGTATTTGTAATGCTCGAACCTGGTGCATTACTAGGTCCGTTGTTGGTTACTGTAAAGGTATAGGTATTGGTGGTACCTGGAGTGTAGGTAGTTTTACCGTCGGTATTGGTAACTGCTAAATCTACCACGCTTGCTTGGGTATCGGTATCCGTTGCCGTGTTATTGGCAGGTGTTGGATCTGTAATACCAGCAGCCGTTGTTGCCGTACCTGTATTTACGAAATCGCCTGTAAATCCTGCTGGAATACTCACCACATAAGTATAAGTGATAGAGCCACCGCTTGGGATATTTGCCGTTTGGTTGATGCTACCTGTTCCATTTGCTGTACCTGTAGCACCGCCCGTATATACAGCAGTCCAAGTACCTGTTACGCCAGCAGGCAGGGTATTGGTGATGGTTGAACCTGGTGCATCACTTGGTCCAACGTTGGTGACTACAAAGGTATAGGTATTGGTTGTACCAGGGGTATAAGTAGTTTTGCCATCGGTATTGGTTACTACTAGGTCTGCAATCCTATTAGGCGTATCGGTATCCGTTGCCGTGTTGTTGGCAGGAGTTGGATCGGTAATGCCAGTAGCCGTTGTTGCGGAACCCGTGTTCACAAAGTTACCCGTAAAGTTAGACGGTACATTTACCACATAGGTGTAGGTAATAGAACCACCGCTTGGGATGCTTGCAGTTTCGGCAATGCTTCCACTGCCCGATGCTGTACCTGTAGCACCACCCGCATATACCGCAGTCCAAGTACCGGTTACACCAGTAGGCAAGGTATTGGTAATGGTTGAACCTGGTGCATCACTTGGTCCGCCATTGGTCACTACAAAAGTATAGGTGTTGGTAGTGCCTGGGGTATAAGTGGTTTTGCCATCGGTATTGGTTACGATAAGATCTGCAATTCTGTTAGGAGCATCCGTATCCGTTGCAGCGTTATTTGCAGGGGTTGGATCGGTAATGCCCGTGGCCGTTGCTGCAGAACCCGTGCTGGTAAAGTTGCCCGTAAAGTTAGACGGTACATCAATCACGTAAGTGTAGGTTACCGAAGCGCCACTTGGCAAATCTAAGGTTTGGTTAATATCACCAGTACCATTTGCTGGGCCTGTAGTGCCTGTATAAACAGCGGTCCAAGTTCCTCCGGTTAAGCCGGTAGGTAGGGTATTGGTGATTTTTGAACCTGGTGCATTACTAGGTCCATTATTGGTTACTGTAAACGTATAGGTATTAGAAGTACCAGGAGTATAAGTGGTTTTGCCATCAGTATACGTCACTGCTAAATCTGCCACACTATTTTGGGTATCGGTATCTGCTGCCGTGTTGTTGGCTGTATTTGAATCGGTAATACCTGTAGCTGGTGTAGCGATACCGGTATTTACAAAATCACCTGTAAAACCTGCAGGTACATTTACCACATAGGTATAAGTGATGGTACCACCGCTTGGAATACTTGCGGTTTCAGCAATGCTTCCACTGCCCGATGCCGCACCTGTTGCACCACCTGCATATACCGCAGTCCAGCTACCAGTTACGCCAGTAGGTAGGGTATTGGTAATGCTTGAACCTGGTGCATTACTTGGTCCGCTATTGGTTACCACAAAGGTATAAGTATTGGTAGTGCCTGGGGTGTAGGTAGTTTTGCCGTCGGTATTGGTAACTACTAAATCTACTACGCTTGCTTGGGTATCGGTATCCGTTGCCGTGTTGTTGGCAGGGGTTGGATCGGTAATACCAGTAGCTGTTGCAGCAGTAGCCGTGTTTACGAAGTTGCCCGTAAAATTAGCAGGTACGTTAACCACATAAGTGTAAGTGATAGAGCCGCCACTTGGGATATCAGCGGTTTGGCTGATGCTTCCGCTACCCGATGCCGTACCTGTTGCACCACCTGCATATACCGCAGTCCAAGTACCGGTTACACCAGTAGGCAAGGTATTGGTAATGGTTGAACCAGGTGCATCACTTGGTCCATCATTGGTCACTACAAAGGTGTAGGTATTGGTAGTACCAGGCGTATAGGTGGTTTTACCATCAGTATTGGTTACGGCTAGATCTGCAATTCGGTTAGGGGTATCAGTATCCGTTGCCGAGTTATTGGCAGGCGTTGGATCGGTAATACCAGTAGCAGTTGTTGCAGAGCCTGTGTTTACAAAGTTGCCCGTAAACGATGATGGCACGCTTACCACATAGGTATAGGTTACCGAAGCACCACTAGGGATACTTGCGGTTTCTGCAATGCTTCCGCTACCTGATGCCGTACCTGTAGCACCACCCGAATATACCGCAGTCCAAGTACCAGTTACGCCAGTAGGTAGGGTATTGGTAATGGTTGAACCTGGCGCATCACTTGGTCCGTTGTTAGTTACTACAAAAGTATAAGTATTGGTAGTACCAGGGGTGTAGGTAGCTTTGCCATCAGTATTGGTTACCGCTAGGTCGGCAATTCTATTAGGGGTATCCGTATCCGTTGCAGCGTTATTTGCAGGGGTTGGATCGGTAATACCTGTGGCAGTTGCCGCTGTACCTGTGCTTACAAAGTTGCCCGTAAAGTTAGACGGTACATCAATCACATAGGTATAGGTAACCGAAGCACCGCTTGGCAAATCTATGGTCTGGTCAATATCGCCAGTACCATTTGCTGGGCCTGTAGTGCCTGTGTAAACAGCGGTCCATGTTCCTCCGGTTAAGCCGGTAGGTAAGGTATTGGTAATTTTTGAACCAGGTGCATTACTAGGTCCATTGTTGGTTACTGTAAAAGTATAAGTGTTAGAAGTACCTGGGGTATAGGTAGTCTTACCGTCGGTATAGGTCACTGCTAAATCAGCAATGCTGTTTTGGGTATCGGTATCTGCTGCCGTATTGTTGGCAGGAGTTGGGTCCGTAATGCCAGTTGCAGTCGTTGCAGAACCTGTATTCACAAAGTTACCTGTAAACGATGATGGTACATTTACTACATAAGTGTAAGTAATAGAGCCACCACTTGGGATACTTGCAGTTTCAGCAATGCTTCCACTGCCTGATGCCGTACCTGTTGCACCACCTGCATATACTGCAGTCCAAGTACCGGTTACGCCAGTAGGCAAGGTATTGGTAATGGTTGAACCCGGTGCATCACTTGGTCCGTCATTGGTCACTACAAAAGTGTAGGTATTGGTGGTACCTGGGGTATAAGTAGTCTTGCCATCAGTGTTGGTCACTACCAGATCCGCAATTCTGTTTTGGGTATCCGTATCTGTTGCCGAGTTGTTGGCAGGGGTAGGGTCAGTAATACCAGTACCAACTGCCGCAGAACCCGTGTTCACAAAATTGCCCGTATATGATGAAGGCACACTTACCACGTAGGTGTAAGTGATAGAGCCTCCACTAGGGATACTTGCCGTTTGGCTAATGCTTCCACTGCCTGATGCCGTACCTGTTGCACCGCCTGCAAATACAGCCGTCCAAGTACCCGTTACGCCAGTAGGCAAGGTGTTGGTGATGGTTGAACCAGGTGCATCACTTGGTCCATCATTGGTCACTACAAAAGTATAGGTATTGGTAGTACCAGGGGTATAAGTGGTTTTACCATCGGTATTGGTGACCACAAGATCGGCAATACGGTTAGGCGTATCGGTATCCACTGCCGAGTTATTGGCAGGGGTTGGATCGGTAATTCCTGCAGCTGTAGCCGCAGAAGCCGTGTTCACAAAGTTGCCTGTGAACGATGATGGTACATTGACTACATAAGTATAGGTGATAGTGCCACCGCTAGGGATATCAGCCGTTTCACTGATGCTTCCGCTACCTGAGGCTGTGCCTGTGGCACCACCTGTATATACCGCAGTCCAAGTACCCGTTACACCAGTAGGTAGGGTATTGGTGATGGTCGAACCAGGTGCATCACTTGGTCCGCCATTGGTGACTACAAAGGTGTAAGTATTGGTAGTACCAGGGGTATAAGTGGTTTTTCCGTCGGTATTGGTTACCGCTAGGTCTGCACTTCTATTAGGCGTATCGGTATCCGTTGCCGTATTGTTGGCAGGGGTTGGATCGGTGATGCCTGTAGCAGTTGCCGCAGAACCGGTGTTTACCACATTGCCTGTGTATGATGATGGTACTGTTACCACATAAGTATAGGTGATGGTACCTCCGCTAGGAATATCAGCCGTTTGGCTAATGCTGCCAGTACCTGAGGCCGTGCCTGTAGCACCACCTGTATATACCGCAGTCCAAGTTCCTGTTAGCCCGGTAGGCAAGGTATTGGTAATGGTTGAACCTGGTGCATCACTTGGTCCAGCGTTGGTTACTACAAAAGTATAAGTGTTGGTAGTACCTGGGATATAAGTGGTTTTACCATCGGTATTGGTCACCTGTAGGTCTGCACTTCGAACAGGGGTATCTGTATCCGTTGCCGAATTGTTAGCTGGTGTTGGATCGGTAATGCCTGCACCAACTGCCGCAGAACCCGTGTTCACAAAATTGCCCGTATATGATGAAGGCACACTTACCACATAGGTGTAAGTGATAGAGCCTCCACTAGGGATACTTGCCGTTTGGCTTATGCTTCCGCTGCCTGAGGCTGTACCTGTTGCGCCACCTGCGTAAACTGCAGTCCAAGTACCTGTTACGCCAGCAGGCAAGGTATTGGTAATGGTTGAACCTGGTGCATCACTTGGCCCATCATTGGTCACTACAAAAGTGTAGGTATTGGTGGTACCAGGTGTATAGGTGGTCTTACCATCGGTATTGGTTACCGTTAGGTCAGCAATACGATCAGGGGTATCCGTATCCGTTGCTGAGTTGTTGGCAGGGGTAGGGTCAGTAATACCTGCACCTATTGTTGCAGAACCGGTGTTCACAAAATTGCCCGTATATGATGAAGGCACACTTACCACGTAGGTGTAAGTGATAGAGCCTCCACTAGGGATACTTGCCGTTTGGCTAATGCTTCCACTACCTGAGGCTGTTCCTGTTGCGCCACCTGCATATACGGCAGTCCAAGTACCCGTTACGCCTGTAGGCAAGGTATTGGTAATGGTCGAACCAGGTGCATCACTCGGTCCATCATTGGTCACTACAAAAGTGTAGGTGTTGGTCGTGCCTGGAGTGTAAGTGGTCTTGCCATCAGTGTTGGTCACTACTAGGTCTGCAATCCTGTTAGGCGTATCCGTATCCGATGCAAAATTATTTGCAGGAGTTGGATCGGTAATACCAGTAGCCACTGCTGCAGAACCAACGTTTGTAAAGTTGCCCGTGTATGATGATGGTACGCTTACCACATAAGTATAGGTAATAGTGCCACCGCTAGGGATATCAGCCGTTTCACTGATGCTTCCGCTACCTGATGCCGTACCTGTGGCACCACCTGTATATACCGCAGTCCAAGTACCCGTTACACCAGTAGGTAGGGTATTGGTAATGGTTGAACCTGGTGCATTACTAGCGCCATTATTGGTTATGGTAAAAGTATAAGTATTGGTAGTACCAGGGGTATAAGTGGTTTTACCGTCGGTATTAGTTACCGCTAGGTCGGCTGTTGGTATTGGGGTTACATTTACAAACTTACTGTCGTTACTCGTATTCGAATCACCAGTATGATTGGTTGAAGCCGTATTTCTATATTCAGAAGCGAGCTTGTCTCCTAAAACTTTAGCCACTACTTGTAAAGTTACATTGGTAGCATTGGTAAGGTTTCCTACCGACCAATCGCCCGTAGTTGAATTATATGTGCCAACGGAAGGAGTAGAGGAAACATATTGATAGCCTGCAGGTAGTAAGTCATTAACGATCACATTTGCGGCAGGGCCTCCGTTGTTTCTTACCGTAATGGTGAAGGTGACATTTGAACCCGTATTGGGGGTTGCATTACTTACGGTTTTGCTTACCACTTCAATGTCAGGCGCAGTAAGCGTAATTGGTGTTGGTGTAGAATCATCAAAAGGTGTTCCATTGCCATTGCCATCTGGATCAGTACTATTATTTGAATTGTCTGAAACTGCGGTTCCATCTGCTGTGGTAGCTGTTGCGCTAGCCGTATTGTTTCGCAAACCAAAACTGCCATTTGGTACTATATTAAGTGGAATGGTAATGGTTCGGGTTTGTCCTACTGCTAGGGTACTTGAAGCTGCAACCAAAAGATTGGTGTTGGTGCTTCCGTTATAAGATGCATTTAAGGTTAATCCTGTTCCTCCAGAAACGGTGATCGCCGACCTTATCGAAAAGGTCATTGGAGAAGGGAAAGCGGTAGATAATGCATCTGTTACCTGAACGGCTTGCAAAGGCAATTGTCCAAAGTTTTTGATGGTAATGACATAATTCACATTGTAACTGCCATCAGTTTGGAAAGTTGGCGTAGAAGCCGTTTTTCCAATACCGATCATCGGGAAATTGATAGCTGTTGGGCTATCGTCTGTTTTGGTTACGGTAATACCATTATTAGAATAATCGCTTACGGTTTTTCCAAGTGCGGTACCTCTTGCCGTGGCAGAGTTGTTCCCTTTATAGGTGTTCTGTGAGAATGCTTGCGAGAATGCTAAAAAAGAAAATAATAATGTAACTATCGTTCCTTTAGCAAACTGCGAAATTCGGTTTTTATTAAAATTAATCATTGCTGCTAAGGTTAGATGAGTTTAACATTGAGTACTAGCGTGATGGTCTGTTGACTTCCTGCAGCTAAAGTTGAAGCGGCAGCATTTAGCAGATTTTTATTGCTATTTCCGTTGAAGGAACTATTTACCGTTAATGTTCCTGGCCCAGTGGTAATACTTGTAATGGTATACGTTTTAGGACTAGGGAAAGTCAATGTCAGATCATCTTCAACCTGAACATTTGAAAGCGCTTGTTCACCGTTATTAAGTACGTTAAAGGTTAACGTTACGTTATAGCTGCCGTCTGATTGCAATACTGGTGTGCTTGTTGCTTTTGCAATGGCGATGTCGCAAGATTTTACGGTAATCGTCATATCGGAAGTGCTATTGGTACAGCTACCATTACTGCTTGTCCAACGTAAAGTATAAGTACCTGCTATAAATCC
>NZ_JAELTX010000145.1 GCF_016429065.1 Pedobacter sp. ASV17 | reverse complement strand
AATAGGTATGATGCACATTGATCGAGTCGCTACCTGTAGCCAATAGCACAAAGTGTCCAGCCCGATCTATGTTAAGCATATTTTCGGTATCGAAATCTTTGTTACCATCTTTAGCGACGTAGTAAGGTTCGTCTTTTTCAGGATCGTACCACAAGTTGTTGGCTTTAGCAATGCCTCCAATTTCGATATGGGTACAAAGTTTTAACGTAAACATTTTATCCGCTCTGTTGCCTGCCGCATTGTTCATCACATTGTCGCTGGTCACCAAATTGCCGTCGCCGGTAATCCTACCGTTTCCAATAATTTTGATATTGTCCAAACGTTCACCAAAAAACATGGTATTCCTAAAATAGTGATGGCCTACATCTCGCTTAGTGAGGTAATTTTCAGGATCGGCATAAGGACCAATGGCTGTGGGCGATAGTCCCGAACGATATAGCTTATCGCTAAACCAGGTTTGCTCAGGTGCATCAGCTCCTTTAATGGCTTTAATGGTAGCTTCTTTGTCTACATACAAATAAACATTGCTTTTTAGCTGTACCGTTTTAACCAAGTAGACGCCCTTTCCAAAATACAAGGTGCCGCCGCCAATTTTGTTCAGGTAGGCAATGGCTTCGTTAATTTTTTGGGTATCGTCTATTTGATCATCCGCATTTACACCGAACTTCTTGATGTCCAATTTACCACTGTAAAACTGAACCTGATTGGAATAACCTTTTTGCCCACCATCTTTTACCCAAAGCCTAAAGCTATACAATAAATGAGGTTTAAGATTGGAGATTTTGGCCGTACCATTTTTCCTATCAATAATGGCGGACACCGAAGACCACGTTTTGCCCTCATTCAATGATTGTTGCAATTGAACCGCTTTAGCATAGCTGAGCAAGGGCCACTTAAAGCTTACTGAAGTATAGGTATTTGGGGTTTCCTGATAAGCGAGGCTACGGTTAACCACATGTTCGAAATTGGAGAGGGTTTGTGTTATTTTTAAGGTAGTGGTTTCGTTTCCAGTACCTGCGCTGCTTAAAACCTCTGGCAATGAACTGGTATAAACGGCTTTAAATGTTAGATTACCATTGCCTTTTAGACGAACATTATTTATTTTCAATACTAAATCGGCGCCATTGGCTGGCCTAAAATCCAAGTTTTTAAAGGTAATGATACTGGCTCCATTGGCCGATTTGGTGATGGCCACATTCCCAACCTTAGCATAAGAATAGTTAGACCCTGCCCTACCAATGGACTGCGTACCTAAATCGTTCAGTTTCGCAAAGCCTCTTCCAATGATATTTACACTGGTATTGCTTAGCGTAGGCTCAATACCCAAAGGCAAAAATAATTGCACATTGGCATGGGGGCTTCTTTGTCCAGCCGTATAGCTTAGCGTAAGGTTGGTATTGATGTTTTGGGTAAGCTGGTTTTGGAGCAAAGTCAGCTTGCCGCCAAGCGCCATTTTTTTGAAGGTAAGGGTGTATTTCTTTACCGTCTTTCCATCTTGTGCGGTAACCAATAGCCAATCTCCTTCGCTAAGGGTTCCTGTACTTTTGAGTGTATTGCTACTGTCCTTAATTTGATATTGCTGTGCGGAACCATCGGCAGATATAATTTCCGTTAGGATTTCATCGACAGTGGCCCGAGTGCTCACCAAGCCTTTGTCTTCGGGCGTGTCTACGGTAAAACGATAGGTACTCCCGGTTACCAGCACCAGTTGGCCGGCACCAATTTGTATAATATGCGGGCTGAGAGGGCCAAATGTAATGGCCGTATTGGAGCTTATGGGCTTAGCCAAAGCCAGGTAAACTACAAGCAGCATGATGAGGAATAGAAGGCTTAATGCTTTATTCATTCTCCACTGCCATATTTATCCGACCAATACTTTCCATAAAATTAAAGATACGGCATCGGCCATTATGGAAATTGGCATTTTAATAAAGGAAATTGACATCGGGTTTTGGCAATCAACCCGTATTTGCCCTTTCTATCGCAAATGTTTTGGTTTAAGATGCTGTCCAGCACTTTCTACAATTTCGTCAATACGCTTTTTTCGGGTTTCTTCTCGTTTGGCAACGACAACCCAACCTATGATCATTTTTCTTATCGATTTACTCAAACTTAGAAAATAGTCCTTTGAGCCTTTGTGTTTTTTGAATGCAATTTCTAAGTCGTTTGGGATGATCAGTTCTTCTACCTCATCTAAAATTGTCCAGTATCCATTTTGCTTTGCAGCCTCAATACTTTCGTAACCTGCTTTTGCCATTCTATTGCTCTCAATGAGCTGCTGAACTTTTTGCTTATTGATTTTTGACCAGTTGCTTTTGGGTTTACGCTTGCTAAAAAATTGCATAAACGAAAAATCGTCAATCTTTTTCTTGGTGCTGTCAATCCAACCGAAACAAAGTGCTTCATCAACCGCTTCACTCCAACTTAATGAAGGAACATTAGACTTTTTGGTATAAAAAATAAGCCAAACAGATGGTTTGGATTGATGATTTTTTTCCAACCACAGTCTCCAATCTGTTGGGCTTTGAGGGCAATATGTTTCTATTTCATTATTAAGCATGCTGTCGTTCTAGCCATTTTTTATGATTTAATCAATACTCATGAAACAAATTTAAATTTAGTTAGTGACAGCCTTATGGCAGGGGGTAAAATATTATTTTGATTTTTTAATTTCCTCCCATTCTAAGGAACAATAATTACTTATCTATTATTTTCTCGATTTTATCTGCCATTTTTTTCGCATTCTCATTAGTTTCGTCAAGACTTATTGCTTTCTTATAGCTGTCCAATGCTAAATCGTATTGCTTGCTGGTAAAATAAGCTTCGCCTAAACTATCAAATAAATTAGCATTTTTAGGAAACTCATTAGTTGCAAATTTGAATAGCGCTATTGACTCATTATTTTTACCAGCCCTCAATAGTTCATATCCTAACTTATTCAGCTCACTTGGGTTTTCAAAGCTATATTCTTCTTTAGAATTTTTCTTTAGCGAGTTATAAGTTTCTATGGCTTTATTTAAATTATTGAACGCTTCTTTTCTTATCGCCTGATAAATTGACTTTTTAGGAATTTCGTAAGCTTTTCCCAACATTAGGTTGTGAATAGTATGTCCCAAATCCCAAACTCTATTTAAATTATTGGATACTAGAATTATCGTCACATTATTTTTAAAATCGTTTAAAAAAATGGATTCAAATTTATACGAGACACCGTTGTGTCTTTGTAACTCCTCTTTTTCATAGAATCTGCCGAGAGATCCACCTTCTTCTTTAGCATATGGATTATTCAACAAAGTTTGAAAAGATGCTTTGGATATTAAACGATTAGCGTTCATAGCATCTATCCATTTATACAGATCATTAATGTCCACCCAAAGCCATCCACTGATAAATTCCAGTTCTGGACATTTTACATGGTCCATATCATAACAAGACGTCCTATTTTTATAACCAAATTTTGGATCAAATACAGCATCGGTCATTTTCAATGGTTTAACTATATTTTCAGCAACAAATTGTTGGTACGTCATCCCAGTTACCTTTTCAATGATTCTTCTTTGCAAAAAGACATTACCATTGTCATATCTGTAACCCGTTCCAGGTTCAAACAGTAAGGTATCATTGCTTCTCAAGATTTTCCATGCTTCTTCATCATTTTTCGGGATTATAAGTTTGTTTTCGATTCTAGGAATGCCGCTTGCATAATTAATCAAATGTCTTGTAGTCACTTTTTCTGACCATTTTGGCAGTCCCAAATTAAATTTAGAAATGGGATCATCAAGATTAAGAAGTCCGCGTTCCACCAAAATCATAATACCCACAGCATTAAACTCTTTTGCAATAGAACCAATGTTAAATATCGACTTGTTATTTAATTTAGTTTGTTTCGTTTCGTCAGTAAAACCAAATGATTTTTGATAGATGATTTTACCTTTTTTAGCAACAAGGACATTTCCATTGAACAAATCTCTTTCGTAAGATTTTGTCATTAGCGAATCAATCTGATTGATTTCTGTTTTTTGTTCAATCGATTTTTTGAAATGATTTAATTCTTGGGCAGAAAGAAATTTTGTAAATAAAATGGCTATTAATAATGGGAAAAAACGGTGCTTCATTGACATTATATTTTAGAAAACTTTCCGCAAATGTGCTATAAAAAGTGCTGACAGACGACCGATTAAAAAAAGTCGAACGCATTTTTCAGAAAAAGGAACGACTAAAATGAACCTTTTCTAAAATCTGTTGGTGTAGTTCCAGTATATTTTTTAAAGGACGTACTAAATGAAGATTTAGAATTGAAACCAATTTGATAGAGAATTTCTAATATGGTAAGCTCCTTTTGCAATGGATCTTTTAGTATTTCTTTGGCTTTTTCTATTCGATATTCATTAATAAAATCAAAAAAATGTTTGTCCATATACAGATTAATCAACGCTGACAAATCTTTCACGGGCATTTTTAATTGTTCAGCCAAATCCTGAATCGTTAATGAAGAATCTAAATAAGGTTCATTTTTAACCATAAAATCTTTTAAAGATTCTATTTGTTTATTTTTTTCCTCGTCAATTGCAGGAGAAGATTTTTGTTTCGGGACTAGATCTCCAATAGGTTTTAACTGAGCATTAACTCCTCTGAAAAATTCTGGTTTGTTGAGCGCAACAAATAGATACCAACAAGTACAAAAGAAAAAAGCAAACCCATCTAGGGTAACAATCCATTGTCTGAGTTCTCCAAAGCCAAAGATAAAAGTAACCAACCATCTTATCAGTACTAAAAAATGCAGGACATAATACAGAATGGTTATTTTGGAAAGTGCATTTAGGGTTGAAATATTTGGATTGGTATAATTCTCAAGGTAGACGGTTTTAGACTTTCTAATCACCAAAAAGGAAGCAATAAAATAGACTTGAAATAGAAATTCGAAGAGAAAATAAAAAAATTGCATGATAGCCGTTTGATTCATCGCATTGATGAAATTCACTTTCATGGCCCTATCTTCAAAGTATATCCCATACATCATATACAAATTGAAAGCAACAAAAGGGATGGTGTGCCATAAATGTTTCCGCTTTAATCGAAATTTGGAAAAACAAACGGACAATACGTAGAGATAAAACGATGCCGGAACCAAATAATTAATGCTCCAACGAAAAGCCTCGAGGTTAATGAAATTAACCGGAAAATCACGCATCAAAAATTTACAAGCATCTACGGCACTTGTAAAAAGAAAAAAAGCAAGCAGCCAATTTGCAAGTTTATACTTAGTTTTTACAGTCAATAAAAACAACGCAAGAAAAACCACAAGAAAAATCCCAATAAAAGCGGCTACTTCTAAAAAACTGTATTTGTCCATATGCATAGGCCAATACTGGTGAACTATATTTTTGTTAATTCTCGTTGATATTGTAAAAATCATCCATTTCTGAACAAATAAGGACAAAAACCTACTGCTAATCCTGGATCAAAAACAAACAAAACAACAAACTCACCATCAAAATGTTAAACGCATAAAAAAACGAAACACCAATGCTATGATGTTTCGTTTAGTGGAGAATGCCGGATTCGAACCGGCCACCTCTTGCCTGCCAGGCAAGCGCTCTAGCCAAATGAGCTAATCCCCCAGATACGGTGGCAAAAGTAAATATTTAAAATTATTATGCAAGTATAAAATGAAAAAAGGGAAGACTATCCAGCCCTCCCCAACACAATAACATAGTTAAGCGGAGATTAGACAAACAAAATCCTATTGACTTAACCTAAATTTTCTCAAATGTATTGCTAGCTTCCAAGTATCGCAATACCTAGAAGTAGGTATATTAAAGCTATTTTAAATAACCAATCATGAGTTTGGCGACCTTTTCAGATGCCCCTACTTCTCCCATCAACTGGTGTAAATGAGCATAGCCTTCTAACATTTCCTCCCTACCTTTCCCTTCAATGATCTGTGCGAGTTCCTCGGTCACTTTTTGAGGGTTGCAATCCTCTTGAATAAGCTCCGTTACGATCTTTCTATCCACAATTAAATTCACTAACGAAATGAAACGGATTTTAACCAACAACCTCGCAATAGCAATAGAAATAGTACCACCTCTATACACCACTACTTGTGGCACATTAAACAAGGCAGTTTCCAGTGTAGCCGTACCCGAAGCCACTACCGCGGCATGGGCGTGATGCAACAACTGATAAGTTTGATTAAATACCAAAGCTATTTTCCTATTACCCATAAACTGCTGATAATAATCGGCGTTAAAAGTCGGTGCCCCAGCAATTACAAACTGGTAATCTTTAAATTGATCTACCACGCTAAGCATTACAGGCAACAATCTTTCTATTTCCTGCTTTCGACTACCCGGCAAAAAGGCAATAATAGGTTGCTCACTAAGTTGATGTTCCGTTTTAAAATGAGCATTCGGCACAAATTGCGAAATCTCATCCAACAAAGGATTGCCTACATAATCTACCTTCATACCCCATTCTTTGTAGAAAGCCACTTCGAACGGCAAAATGCAGAACATATGATCAACAATACGTTTGATTTTGAGCACTCGCTTTTGATTCCATGCCCAAACCTTTGGCGAAATATAGTAGCAAACCTTAATGCCATGTTGCTTGGCAAACTCGGCAATTTTAAGGTTAAAGCCAGGGAAATCAATTAGCACCAGTACATCTGGTTGATAAGCCAATACATCAGCCTTACAGGCTTTCATGTTTTTTAAAATGGAACGCAGGTTCAACAGCACTTCGGTAAAGCCCATAAAAGCCATATCCGCGTAGTGCTTTACCAACTCTCCCCCTTCGGCCTGCATTTTATCGCCACCAAAATACCTAAACTCCGCTTGGGGATCCTCGACCTTTAAAGCCTTCATTAAATTCGCTCCATGCAAATCGCCCGAAGCTTCACCCGCTATTAAATAGTATTTCATTTTTTATTAGGAGTTAGTAATTAGGGGCTAGGAGTTAGAGCCTAGTTAACGATTAAACAATTAACCCCATCTACAACAGTTAACCCAATTAAACTTCTTGCATAATTTTATAAAAGAAAAATACAAAGGCACATATAAAAGTGGCGCTTACTACACCCCTGCCTGCATTTTCCTTGTTGATTTTAAAGAAATAGTTCATCCATAGCAAGTTTACCGCTACACAACCAATGAGCAACAAATCTGCCTTTTTTAAGGCGGTGGTATGGTGCATTAAATACCAAGCAATACTGGCCAATATTCCTGGACTGATCAAACCAATGCCCAGCCCAACCAACACATGATTTTTAATGGAAGAAAATATTTTCGCCATCCTAACCTAAGTTTACACCATCGGCACTGCGTGAGTTTTTAGGTTTAGCATCACCGCCGTTAAAATCCCAGGTATTTAAAATTTGGATGGCATGATGTGCCGTTAAGTCAAACTGAACAGGCACCACCGAAGCGTAACCATGATCCAAGGCCCAAACATCGGTATCTTCGCCCTTATCGTAATTTTCAAACACCCCAGTTAACCAATAGTATGGTCTGCGGTAAGGATCTTCACGTTCTTCAAAATCCTCTGCCCATTTCGCATTAGCTTGCCTACAAATTTTAATGCCCTTAATTGCATCCCCTTTGGGAAAATTAACATTTAACAGCGTGCCTTCCGGCAATCCATTGGCCAACACCTGTTCGGTGATTTGCTTAATGTATTTTTTGCAATGCGAAAAATCAGCGTCCTGTGCAAAATCGTCTAAAGAAAAGCCAATAGAAGGTATTTTCTCAATAGCGCCTTCCACTGCTGCAGACATGGTACCTGAGTAAATCACATTAATGGAGTTGTTTAATCCGTGGTTAATTCCCGAAACACATAAGTCGGGCTTTTTACCCTTAAAAACCTTGTTTACGGCTAGCTTCACACAATCTACAGGAGTACCAGAACATTTATACATCTCAATAGGCGGATATAAATCTACCTTATCAAAACGTAACGGCTTACCAATGGTAATGGCGTGGCCCATTCCAGATTGAGGTCCATCGGGTGCTACTACGGTAACATTTCCAATTTCACTCATTACCTCAATCAAGGCTTTGATCCCTGTAGCGGTAATACCATCGTCGTTAACGACCAATATAGAAGGTTTTGTTTTCATGTGTTTATTATTTTGGGCTTGCCTGCCAAAAATACAGAAAATATAGCAATAGCCCTTGGCCCTTTTCCATTATCAAATACAACTATTTCAGATACTTCTATTTTTTGTGGTGCAACATCTCATTAATATAATTGTCTTTGTATATTTGAATGATAACTTATTTCAATATGAAAAAAATACTACTAGCTGTTTGCCTACTCTTCGCAGGTTCAAACTTAGTGGCCCAAAACGCTACCTATCAGTGGAAAACGGCCACAGCAGGAGGTTACACCTACAAATATGTAACCAACGACCCCTCTAAAACTCGCTTTTACACCCTAAAAAATGGCTTAACGGTTATTCTTTCTCCAAACTACAAGGAGCCTAAGATTGAATACCGCATGAGCATTAGAGCAGGCAGTAACACCGACCCAAAAAACGCAACGGGTTTGGCCCACTACTTGGAACACCTTTTATTTAAAGGAACCGACAAATTTGGAACCGCTAACTGGGCTAAAGAAAAACCATTGTTAGATAAAATTGACGCCCTTTACGAAAAGTACAACAAAACAACCGACCCTGCACAACGCAAAGAAATTTACAAAGAAATCGACAAAGTATCTGGCGAAGCTTCTAACTTCTCTATTGCTAACGAATACGATAAAATGATGCAAGGAATTGGCGGTAATTCAACCAATGCACATACTTGGTACGAAGAAACGGTTTACAACGAAGATTTCCCTTCAAATGCAGTAGATAAGTTTTTGGCCATCCAAGCTGAGCGTTTCCGCAAACCTATCTTCCGTATTTTCCACACAGAGCTAGAAGCCGTTTACGAAGAGAAAAACAGAGGTTTAGATAACGATGGCTGGAAATTGGATGAGGAAATGATGGACAAATTGTTCCCTACGCACAATTACGGTCAACAAACAACCATTGGTACAATTGAGCACCTTAAAAATCCTTCGTTAATCGAAATCAGAAACTACTACAACAAATACTATGTGCCTAACAATATGGCCCTCATTTTAGCAGGAGATTTGAATCCTGATGAGATGATCAAAAAAGTAGATAAAGCGTTTAGCTACATGGTACCTAAACCATTATCGCTTTACAACCCTGCGCCAGAAAAACCATTGACCAAAATCCAAAAAGTTGATGTTTATGGCCCAAGTGCAGAAGTATTGGAAATTTACTACCGTGGTTATGCCGAGAACAGCAAAGAGAGCCTAATGCTTTCTTTAATCCGTAGCATTTTAACTAATGGAAAAGCTGGTTTGTTCGATATTAACTTGAACAAACAACAAAAAGTATTGAGAGCCAACGCTACTTATCAGCAGATGAAAGATTACGGCGTGTTCAACTTATCGGCACAGCCTAAACAAGGTCAAAGTTTAGATGACGTGGCTAAATTATTATTGGAGCAAATCCAACAATTGAAAGAAGGAAAGTTTGATGAAGAATTGTTAAAAGCAATTGTTGCCAATAGAAAACTAAGCTTCTTGCAAGCTTTTGACAGCAATGGCAACAGAGCAGAAAATCTTTCGACCGTATTTATCTTGAACAGAGGTACGGGCTGGGATAGAGACCTAAGCGAAAACAATGATATTGCTAAAATTACCAAAGCACAAGTAGTAGCATTTGCCAACACTTTCTTTAAAGACAATTATGTAATTGGTTACAAACACAAAGGTGAAGACAAAAACACCATTAAAGTTGACAAACCTGCTATTACGCCAATTAACGCCAATGCTGGCTTAACCTCTCCTTTTGTGAAAGATTTATTGGCTAGCCCATCTAAACCGATTGCACCTAAGTTTTTAGATTATCAAAAAGACATCAACTTTGGCAAATCAGGTATCGCTGAAGTATTGTCGATCAAAAACACAGAGAATTCTATCTTCAGAATGACCTATCGTTTCAATATGGGTAGCAATAACTACAAGTTATTACAATATGCGGCTACCTATTTGCCTTATCTGGGTACAGATAAATACACTGCAGAAGAACTGAGCAAAGAGTTTTATAATATTGCTTGTTCTTATAGCTTAAATGTGGGTGCCGAAACAACTACCATTTATGTGAGTGGCTTACAAGAGAACTTTGATAAAGCAGTAGCTTTGGTTGAGCATATTTTTGCCAACGTAAAAGCAAACGAAAAGGCTTTGGGCGAGTTGAAAAACAGTATCCTTAAATCAAGAGAAAACGCTAAATTGAACAAAGGTGCCATCATGAGTGGTCTTACTTCATATGCACAATACGGCAAGTTAAATCCTTATAACAATGTTTTAACCAATGATGAGGTGAAAAACATCAAAGCGGAAGATTTGATTTATTTATTAAAGAACTTAAATAACTATGAGCACGTAGTAACTTACTATGGTCCTAAAGATTTACCAGCATTTACTGTTGATATCCAAAAAGCACATGCTTTGCCAAAAGAGTTCACACCAGCTGCTCCAGCTAAAGTTTATACCTACACCGTTCAAGATTCAAACAAAGTTTACTTTGCCAACTATGACATGGTTCAATCCGAAATCCGTTGGTTAAGAAACACTGGTTTATACAATAAAAACGACGGTGCAACCATCGAAGTATTTAACAACTATTTTGGTGGCGGTATGGGTTCGGTAGTTTTCCAAACCATCAGAGAGTCTAAAGCTCTGGCTTATTCAACTTATGCAAGCTATATCTCTCCAGATAGAGCCGACAAAGAATACAGCATGATTGCTTACGTAGGTAGCCAAGCTGATAAAATGAATGAAGCCGTAGCGGGCATGAACGAGTTATTAAATGTATTGCCAAAAAGCGAGAAAACATTTGACGGTGCCAAAGCTAATTTATTGAGTAGCTACGAATCGGACAGGATCTTGAAAGACGCGATTTTCGGCCGTTATTTTGCTGATAAAAAATTAGGTTACACCTACGATTCAAGAATTGACAGGTACAAAGAGATTAAACCAATCACTTTTGAAACCATCAATGCTTTCCACCAACAAAAAATAGCGAACAAGCCTTATACTTATCTAATTGTAGCTTCCGACAAGAAAGTTAAACAAGAAGATATGGCCAAATTTGGCAACGTTAAAACGTTGACTTTGGAAGAAATTTTCGGTTACTAATTGGAATACTCAACCATAAAAAAAAGCCCCGTCCCGCACTTGCGGGACGGGGCTTTTTTCATGAGCTCATAGCTGTCTCTTATACACATCTGACGCTGCCGACGACTGAGCCGGTGTGTAGAGAGCGGGGGGGGCCGGAGAATTGAAAAGGGGGGGGGGGGGGGGGGGGGGGGGGGGGGGGGGGG
>NZ_JAELTX010000144.1 GCF_016429065.1 Pedobacter sp. ASV17 | reverse complement strand
TTTGGTGCATCTAAATATTACTACACTTTAAAAACAGATGCCAATGTTTACCAGCCTTTGGAAAATGGCTATAATATTGGCTTGCTCAAACCAGATAGTTATATGGCAGGTGTGGTAGGTACAAAAGTGAAGGATAAACTCTCTTCGGGGATGCTGCTTGCCTCAGAGGATATAGGAAAAGGCTCGGTGGTTTACATTGCTGCGCCGCTCTTGTTCCGCTCTTTCTGGGAGTCGGGTAAACAACTGTTTTTTAACAGCGTGTTTTTAGGAATTTAACATAGAAAAGGGTGAAAAAATGAGACCTCTGGATGAATAATCCAGAGGTTTTTTATTTGGAAGGGCTGGCGGATGTTTTTGTTTAAACGTGATAAGATAGCGTTTTTATTCGTCTAAAATGAAGCGCAATATTTAGTGGGAAAAAGTTGAGTTTTTGCTGATTTTAGAAAGATAATGCCTGTTTTATCGTGTTTGTATACAGGTAGTTGGATGTTTTTTGGTTTTTTGTTTTGAAAAATATAAACATGAACAAAATACTGTCTGTTTTTTATGAATATTCAAAAATTCAGGGTGTTTTTCTTTGGGTTTTTTGCTTTTTTGTAAAAAAGCTCTCTTTTTTTGTGTAACTAAGTTTTTTCAAAGCTGATTGAGCTGAAAATCAGTTGTCTAATCTTAAAACTGCGTTTTTGATGTAAAAATAGCGGTTTTTGGTTTCAATGGGTCAATGATATACCGTATATTTAGCGCCTTAATTAATTTATTAACCAAACTAATTTTTAAATTTCATGAAAAAACTTCTACGAAGTTTGTTCATTTTGCTGTTTATTGCCACCTCGGCAATTGCGCAAAACAGAACAATTACTGGTACGGTTACGTCTAAACAAGACGGTTTGCCTTTACCAGGAGTAAGTGTAAAAGTAAAGGGAACGACTATTGGTGTTTCAACAGGATCAAACGGAAAATTTTCGTTAAATGTTCCTGCCAATGCAGCATCGTTGGAGATCAGTTCTCTAGGTTTTACCACACAGACCATTGCTTTAGGAACAGGTAATGTCATCAATGCTGCTTTAGAAGCCGACTCTAGGGATCTAAATCAAGTGGTTGTGGTTGGTTACGGTACTCAAAAGAAAGAAGCGATAACGGGTTCAGTGATGTCCGTTAGTGCTAAAGATATTGAGAAAAGACCAGTTACTAACGTGTTATCGGCATTAGAAGGTATGGGTACGGGTTTACAAATCAGTAACTCATATGGTGAACCTGGTAGCGGACCTACCATTAGAATCAGAGGCTTTACCTCAGTTAATGGTAATCAATCGCCGTTAATTGTTTTGGACAATGCTATTTATAGTGGAAGTATCAATGATATTAATCCAAATGATGTTGAATCGATCACTGTATTGAAGGATGCTACTTCTGCTACCTTGTATGGAAGTAGAGGTTCAAACGGCGTTATCGTAATTACTACTAAAAAAGGTAAAGGGGCTGGTGCTTCTATGACCGTTACCGTAAATCAAGGTTTGTATACCAGAGGTATTCCAGAGTACGATAAGGTAACTCCTAATGAATTTATGGAAGTAATGTGGGAAGGTTATAGAAACCAGTTGATGACAGGTAGTTCTCCACTATCAAAAACACAAGCAGGAATCAATGCAACTGCAAACTTAGTTCCTTCCATTTTAAAAACAAATATCTATAATTTGCCAGATAACGCTTTATTTGATGTAAATGGTAAATTATTACCAAATGCTCAAATTAAAGGAACTTATGGGGAAGATTTAGATTGGTTTGGCGCAGTAACAAGAAGAGGTCATAGACAAGACTATAACTTAAGTGGACAAAGTTCAACTGAAAAATCTAACTTATACTATTCTGTAGGTTATTTAAATGAAGAAGGCTATGTGATCACTTCCCAACTACAGAGAATTTCAGGTAGAGTAAGTGGTAGTACTAGTCCAAGAAAATGGATCAAAACAGGTTTCTCATTAAATGGCGGTTATCAGGTTGGAGACTACACCAATGGTTCGGGTTCGGGTTATACAAACCCTTGGAATTATGCGAGAAATATGGCTCCAATTTATCCCATTTATAAGCATGACTTAGCTACTGGTAATTATATACTTGATGCCGGAGGCAATAAGATTTATGATAATGGTGACGACAGTAGGCAAACAAACGTAGGTAGACACCTAATTTGGGAAAATGAATTGAATATGGATAGAACCTATCAAAATTCATTAAACTCACAAGGATATGTAGAGCTTAGCTTCTTGAAAGATTTTAAATTTAATTTAACTGCAAGTAATTTGCTGAGAAATACCGAAAACAGAACCTATGATAATGCAATTATCGGTGATGGTAGAGGTAGCGGTGGAAGGGCTTCGAGAACCATCTACAGGTATAATCAATCTACGGTACAACAGCAATTAACTTATGTTAAAAGCATCAAAGATCATAATGTTGATGTTTTAGTTGGTCACGAAAACTATTTCAATAGATATAACTACTTGTATGGTTATAAAACCAAACAAACATTTGCTGGACAAGTAGATATGGTTAACTTTAGCCAAATCACTAGCTTAACAGACTCAAGATATGATGAAGCACAAGAAAGTTTTTTAAGCAGGGTTCGCTATAACTATAAAGAAAAATACTTTTTAGAAGGCTCATTTAGAAGAGACGGGACTTCGAGATTACATCCTGATACAAGATGGGGTAATTTCTGGTCAATTGGTGGTACTTGGTTGGCTTCTAAAGAAGACTTCATGGCTTCTACTTCTAATTATATCAATGATTTAAAAGTTAGAGCTTCAGTAGGTCGTGTTGGTAATATTGCTAGTGTTGGCTTATTTGGATATATGCCTCTTTACGCTATTAGTCAAAATGCTAACATAGCGGCTTTATATAAAAGTCAAAATGGTAGTTCTGTATTACAATGGGAAGGTTTGCGAGCAAACTCTGTAGCCATTGAAGGTCGTTTTTTCAACCGTTTAAACTTAACTGTTGAATATTTTGACAAAGGCTCTGATGGATTGGTATTTGATGTAAACCAACCACTTTCAGCTGGTGCAACAAGTACTACTTCTGCAGTATCTATCATCACCAAAAATATCGGTAAAGTTAGAAACAACGGTATCGAGATCTCGGCAGACGTAGATGTAATGAAAAATCAAGATTTCAAATGGAATGTAGGTGTTAATGCCAACTTCTTAAAGAGCAGGATTGTTGAATTGCCAGCAGAAAATAGAGCAAATGGAATTCTTAATGGAAGCTTTAAGTATATGGAAGGCAAATCTATTTACGATTTCTTCTTGTATCAATATGCTGGTGTTGACATGATGACTGGACAGGCGCTATATTATGCAGATGATGCTCAATTTAGCCCAACCAATACATCTGGTGCACACTATCCATTTTTAGTAAATATCAATGGAGTTAACTATACTAGAAATGCAGGTTATGCCAAGCGTGATTTCAGTGGAAGTGCCATCCCTAAAGTTTTTGGTAACTTCAGCACCAAATTCGATTATAAAGCATTCTCTTTGTCAGCGATCTTAACTTATTCAATTGGCGGAAAAGGTATCGATAATTCGTACATCTCTTTAATGAGCGCAACTGCCAATCCGAGCGCATTTCATAAAGACATCTTGAACTCTTGGAAGGAAGCGCCAGCGGGTATGACAGCTACTTCCCCTGATAGGATCAACAAAGACGCAACTCCTCAAATAAACTTTACAAATAGCCAATATAACAACGCAGCGAGTACTAGATTCTTAAGAGATAACTCTAATCTGGTAATCAAGAACATTGCACTCGGTTATGTATTGCCAAAAAACATTACGAACAAACTTGATGTAAATAGAATTAGTGTGAACTTTCTTATCGACAACCTTGCTACTTTTACCAACTTGAAAGGAACAAGCCCAGAACAAGGATTTAACGGGATTAGCAATAGCGAATTTGTACCTTCAAGAACTTTTTCTATCGGAATTAACGTTGGTCTATAATTTTTAAGATATTATATGAAATTTATAAATAGATATTTGATTGCAATTACTGTACTAACGTTAGTTGCATCTTGTAAAAAGGAATACCTTGATAGGTTTCCTACAGCATCGGTTTCTCCTGGTACAGTATTTGAAACTACAGAGAACGTGGCTTATGCCATTAACGGTATCGCTAGGTTAATGACCCAGCAAAAGCTTTCAATCCAAGGGATGAATGGAGAAGGAACTATTAAAATGCTTTATGGCAATTATGCTGGAGCAGATTTTGGAGTTAACTTGCCAACTTGGTCTTCGGTAATTAACTTAGAATATGTATCTAACCCGAATAGTACTTATGTGGTTTATCCATGGTTTTACTACTATTCAATTATCGCTAATGCCAATTCAGTTATTTTGAATGTGGATAAGGCTGCTGGGCCAGAGGCAGATAAACAATTTCTCAAAGCTCAAGCGCTTACTTTCAGAGCATACAGCTATACCATGTTGGCACAACTTTATGGAAAGAGATGGGCTGATTCGCAAAATGGTAATACGCCAGCAGTAGTTTTGAGAGTTGATGAAACAACAGGCGATATTCCTTTGTCTACGTTGAAGCAAACGTATGATTTAATCTATAGTGATTTAACTACCGCGATAGGTTTATTTACTTCTTCTGGAAAAACTAGAGCAGCTTCACAGTTTTATCTTCCGGATGTTAATGTGGCTTATGCAACTTTCGCAAGAGCTGCTTTAAACAGACAAGATTACCCTAGTGCTGAATCTTATGCCGCTAAAGCAAGACAAAACTTCCCTTTGATGAGCAACGCGCAATATAAGGCAGGTTTTAATGCGTCTAATGGCGAGTGGATCTGGGGAACTTATAATGCAGTTGATGAAACGATACATTATTACTCGTATTTCGCCTATATAGGCTATAACTCAACAGCAGGTGCGGTGAGGAATACACCTAAGTTTATGAGTAAAGATTTGTATGCGAAAATTCCTTCTACAGATATCCGTAAGTCGATGTTCTTAGATCCTTTAAGTTATGCCTTTAATGCCACTACAGGGGAAGGTTCGGCTGCTATGTTGAGCTATGCTCGAGGTTTGTATCCTTCGTTACCTTCAGATTCGAGAGCATATCCGTATATGTCTTTCAAATTTGTGGCTTCTGATGGCGTTGGTGTTGGTAACATCAACCATTTTAGATCATCAGAAATGATTTTGATTGAAGCGGAGGCTAAATATTTCCAAGGAAAGCCAGAAGCTGACGTTCAGGCATTGTTAAATGCTTTAACTAAAACAAGTGGTAGAGATGCTAGTTACAATGCTACCGCTACAGGTGCCGCTTTGCTTCAAGAAATCAAAACTTATAGAGGCATCGAATTGTGGGGTGAAGGTTTTGACATGTTTGATAAGAAAAGATGGGGAGATCCTATTGTTAGAAAAAAGCTAGCAAATGGAGGAAACTTTGTTGATGCTCTTGGTGTTACGATTACTCCATCATATGGTAACGGTTGGACGTTAGTTGTTCCAAACAGAGAAGCTGATTACAATACTTTAATAATGAGATAAGATAAAAGCTTATTTGATTGAAGGCCCAGATATTTTTATATCTGGGCCTTTTTGTTTCTGTATTTTTTTAAAAAAAGTAAAAGCTGTTGACATGGAGCTATTTTTATGTTTATTGAATGTTAAAAGAGATGAATTTTTAAGCGCAAAAATATTCTTAACAACCTATGGCGTTAGTTGCTTATTTATTAGTGTGTTGCATGTCTTATTGAGTCTCTTTTCTGGATAATTGCTTAACATAAATGTTAAAAAATGTTAAATAAAACTTGTGAGGCAGCAAGGCAGTCTATATCTTTAGGTTAATTAACAATTAACTAAACCTAAATTCTTAAATTTTATGAAACAACTTCTACGAAGTTTGTTCATTCTGTTGTTCGTCGCAACTTCTGCGATGGCTCAAAATAGAACAATTACAGGTACAGTTACCTCAGCTGAAGATAACCTGCCAATTCCTGGTGCATCTGTAAAGGTTAAAGAAATGCCTAATATAGGCACTACAACAGGTGCAGACGGAAAATTCTCTCTAAGTGTCCCTGCTACGGCAAAGACCTTAGTTATTTCTTATCTAGGCTTTTCGAGTGTAGATGTTCCTATTGGTTCGGGAGCAATTAGTGTAAAACTAGAACCATCTGCAAATACGCTTAGTGATGTGGTAATTACGGGTTACGGTAATATCTCTCGTAAAACTTATGCCGGTGCATCAGCAACGGTTTCTGCAAGCGATGTTGCTAAACAAACATTCGGTTCTTTTGATCAAGCCTTACAGGGTGCAGCAGCTGGTGTATCTGTTATTGCTAATGGTGGTCAACCAGGTCAAAATGCTGTAGTGCGAATTAGAGGTAATGGCTCCATCAGTGGATCAAACACCCCTCTATTTATCATGGACGGTATGGAGATTTCAGCAGCCGATTTTCAAACCATGAACCAAGGTGACTTTGAGAGTATAGAGGTTTTGAAGGATGCGGTTTCAACCAGTTTATACGGCTCAAGAGGTGCTAACGGTGTAATTGTAATCACTACTAAAAAAGGTAAAGCGGGCCAAGTGCAAATCAATTATGATGTACAAGTGGGACGCAGTAAAATGCCCGAAGATAGATTGATTGTGATGAACAGTAAGCAGAAGATTGACTATGAGGTAGATATTAGAGATAACCCTTATGGTTGGACTCCTCAAGAGGCTGACGAAAAACGTGCGGTAAATTTTAGTTGGAAAGACGCGTTGTTTCAAACGGGGCATACACAACAGCACCAGATTAGTGCAAATGGAGGTACCGAAAACACTAAGTTTTATGCTTCTCTTTCATACCTTGATCAAGAAGGTATTGTACAAACTACTGGATTAAAAAGATACACCGCAAGAGCTAGCGTTGATAACGTTGTGAAAAACTTCAAGTTTGGGTTGAGTGTTCAAGGAGGTTTTTCTAAGCGTTCTAATACTTCGGAGGGCGATTCTTTTGTAAGTTCTCCTTTAAATGCAATTAGATGGAGTAATCCTTGGGAAACAGCCTATAATCCTGATGGAAGTTTTAACCAAGGGCTTACCTCTGGTGGTGTTCCTAATGGTAGGCTATCATCTGGTCAGCCAAATGCGCTGATGGAGCTTTTGTTAAATAAAAATACAGGGCGTCAAATAAAGGGGCTTGCCACTTCTTATCTTGAATACAGCATTCCATCTGTAGATGGCCTGTATCTTAGAACAAACTGGGGTGTAGATTATACGCAGAATGAAAGAGACGAGTTCACTAGTCCTTTAACAACTGTTGCCTTTGCTAAAAATGGATCTCTTACTAGAGGAATGTCAAGAAACTTCCGTTACACAGGAACAACTTCATTAAACTATAGCAATGGATTTGGGAAACACCAAGTAGGTGGAGGTTTGTTTTTTGAAACAGTAAAGAATGATGCTAGGTCATTTAACTTTACTGGTTATGGCTTTACCAATGGTTTTAAGAATGAAGCCGGCATTACTCCTGGTTCTGCAACTGCTGCTAATTATATTCCACTGGTAGGTGGTACTGGTGGACAAAATGGTTTGATGTCTGTTTTTGCACTTGCAAACTACGGGTATGACAGTAAATATTTTGTTAACTTATCGATAAGAAGAGATGGTTCGTCAAAGTTTGGAACAGGAAATAGGTGGGCTAATTTTGGGTCTGTAGGTGTAGCTTGGGCTATTAGTGAAGAGGATTTTGCAAAAAAAGTAACGTTCATCTCTAATTTGAAATTAAGAGCGAGTTATGGTTCTACTGGTAACAATGCTTTAAACAATTATCCTTTGGACCAATTTGCTGCAGCCACCTATGCGGGCGTTGGTGGGTTTAGTCCAAACGTAGCAGGGAACCCATTTTTAACTTGGGAAACCAACGTTTCAGGAAATATCGGTGTAGATTTTGGGTTTTTGAAAAACAGAATTAATGGTACTATTGAGGTATATAACAGAAAAACTAAAGATCTTTTCTTTGATGTGCCTGTTGACCCTGCGGCTGGCGGATTTTTTCAAATCCCTAGTAATTTTGGTTCTTTAAGAAATAGAGGTGTTGAGTTGTCTTTAAATGGCGATGTCTTTCGTTCGGCTACTGGTGTTAACTGGTCAGTAGGTGCCAATATCACTTATAATAAAAATGAAATTCTAGAACTGCCCGCTAACAACACACTTGGTGGCGATGGTGTAAGTATTTTGACTGTTGGTTCTCCTATTAATACTTTGTTTATGGTTCCTTACGTAGGTGTTGACCCAGCAAATGGTCATGCGTTATACCGCAAGCTAGATGGTACTGTGACAGATTTGTTCGATTCTGCTGATAAAGTTAGGTTTGGAACCTCTGACGCACCTTGGATGGGTGGTTTTTCTACAAGAGTGACCTACAAAGGTTTTGATCTTAGTGCGCAGTTAAATTTCTTCTCAGGACGTGAAATGTATAACTCAGATTTAACAAACATTACGAATCCTGACTACTATTTCGACAACTTGCACGTTTCCTTGTTAAATGAATGGACACCTACAAATACCAAAACAGATGTGCCAAGTTCTGATTTAAGTGGGAATAATACCTTTCAAACAGAAACAAGTAGATTTATAGATAACGCCAGTTTCTGGAGATTGCGTAATGTAACGCTTGGTTACAGTATTCCTAAATCTGCACTTACAAGAATAGGGATTAGGTCTGCGAAAATTTTTGTTCAAGGGCAAAATCTTTGGACGTCAACAAAATTCAGAGGATTTGATCCAGAAGCAACAGGAACTATTTTACAGGGACAATATCCTTCGTTAGTACAAGGTTCAATTGGTTTAACAATTGGTTTTTAAATTTTAAGTAATGAGAAACAACATATTTAAGCGTATGTCAGCAGTAGTTTTGCTGAGTACAATAGCTGTGTCTGGATGTAAACAAGATGATTATATTAATCTTACACCCGAATTTACCCTTGATGCTTTAACTAACCCATCATCAATTGATCAGGTTGAGCAGGTTTTAAGTGGTGCCTATGCCAATCTACGTGCGGCTAACTATTACGGATCAGCAAGCGGTACAGGAGGTGGTGCGGCATTAATGCCAGATATTTTGGGAGAGGATTTGTATGAATCAAGACAATCATTGGCGAACTCTAAGTTTATGTCAGATTGGTCTTATCAAAAAAATACAGATCAGATCATGTTAATTTATACGCAAATGTACAAACCTATTTCTACGGCCAATATTGTGTTAAGAGACATAGATAAGTTCACCACGGCTGCGAATGTGAAGAGGGCGAACCGTATAAAAGGTCAGGCATTAGCGTTGAGAGCCTTGGCACATTTCGATTTGTTCAGGTATTTTGCGGATAATTACGATCGTAACAGCACTACTACACTTGCTGTATATTATAGTAAGAAGTTTGTGGTTTCAGCTGAAGAAAAGCCTGCCAGAATGAACAATAAAGAGTTTTATGATAACATATTTGCTGATTTAGCACAGGCTGAAACGCTTTTGGGAGATATTGATGCAGTGATCAATCCGACCAGTGCGTTGACGCGTCCAAAATTGAGCTTGGCAGCTGTACATTTATTAACTGCTAGGGTTAACCTGTACGCAGGTCTGTATCCTGCTGCCATTACAGCGGCTACAAAAGGCTTAGCCTTGGCGCCAAATCTGGCTACTAGCCAATCTGCATTTAGTGGGATGTATAATGAAACAAGCGCTGGAGAGATCATTTGGAACGTACAGTTTGATCCTGGACAAGGCGGCCCTACCAACTTGGTTTATTTTGCTAGCCAGGCGAACAGCTATTACAGGGTTGCGACGGAGGTAGTGAATACCACAGGAACAAGCGGTTTGATAAGGAATAATGATGTTAGATACGCCGCTTATTTCTCTACTCAAGCAAATGCGCAAAATCCAACCTCTATGGCATTAACGAAATACAAAGGAAAAACGACTACTTCCAATGCAAATGCTAATTTTATTGCCATGAAAACGGGAGAGCTTTATTTGATCAGAGCTGAGGCTTATGCCAAATCAACACCTGCTCAAGACGGGTTGGCAATGGCTGATTTAAATACGTTAAGGACGGCTAGAATTACTGGTTATGTAAACCAGTCTCTAACGGGAGCGACTTTGATTACTGCTATTGCAGATGAAAGAAGACGCGAATTGGTGGGAGAAGGACATCGTTTCTTTGATCTTAAACGTACTACACGTGTAATTACCAGAAGTCCATTAACCTGCGGTAATAGTTCAATTTCTCCAGCTAGTAATTGTAATTTACCTACTACGGCTAGAGAGTGGAGTTTCCCTTATCCAGATGATGTTACGAAAGCTAATCCTAATATTGTTCAAAATCCACTTTGGAGATAGTACAATAAATAATAAAGGAGGCATATCGCCTCCTTTATTATTTAGAAGTAAATTAAGGTGTTCAAGGTTTTAAGAAAATTGATAGGACCTCATAGGGATTCTGCATAAGGATTTTAAAGGGACATAGAATACACTATTAAGGAATATAATCTTTTAAAAAAGAATGGGATGTAAATCCCTTTTTTTATTTTTAATAAAAAAAATAAATCATTATGAAAAAAATAATATTGTTTGTAGTGCTGAGTTTTGTTTGTATTTCTTTGCATGCTCAGTTTTCAAGTCACATTGATGGCACTCCCGCCCGTATTGTTAAAAAAATTGATGTAGAAGGAACCGAACTGCTTAATGAGAACTGGATTAAAGGGTCGGCAAAAATTCAGGACGGTACAAAGTTTAACGACATCATGTTAAAATATAATGTTTTAGAAGATGTGCCTTATTTTCAAGGAAAGGACGATGCGGTGATGTTGTTTACTAAACCAGTACATGAGTTTACTTTAAATGGTGGTGTTCCTACAATTTTTAGATCTGGTTTTCCTGCTGTGGGTAATTTTAGAGAGAATTCCTATTATCAAGTTTTGGCCGAAGGAAAGATAATTCTGTTAAAGAAGATTTATAAAAAAATAACGGAGACCAGAGAGTATAATTCTGCTACTACGGTTAAGAAGATTGGAGACAATGTAGCCTATTATGTTTTTTTCGAAGACAAGATGATTCCGTTGAAAAAAGATAAATCTTTCTTTATAAATAACTTCGGGAAGAAAGAAGCCATGCAAAGCTTTTTTTCTTCAGAGAAAATAGATTTAAAAAGCGATGAAGGTTTGGTAAAAGTTGTTAACAAGTACAATTCTCTGCCTTAGGGTGTTACGTTTTTGGGCTGTAGACCTGTTTTTTATTAGATTTTTGTTAAAAAATGTTAAATAAAATTTGTGTTACAGTTTGAATGTATCTATATTTAGCTCTTAATTAATTATTAACTAACCTAAATTTTTAAAAAGTTTATGAAAAAACTTCTACAAAGTTTGTTCATTTTGCTTTTTGTTGCCTCATCGGCAATGGCGCAAAATAGAAC
>NZ_JAELTX010000143.1 GCF_016429065.1 Pedobacter sp. ASV17 | reverse complement strand
GGTTACGACAATACCATTGGATATTTGGAAGGCGGTATTCAAGCATGGAAAAATGCAGGAAAACAAACCGACAAAGTGACTTCTATCTCTGCATCAGAATTTGAGCAGGCTTACCAAGAAGACCAAGCTATTTTAGCATTAGATGTGCGTAAGCCAGGAGAGTATGAATCAGAGCATTTGGAGTTTACACATCCTCGTCCTTTGGATTATATTAACGAATGGACGCACGAAATAGACGACAATAAAACTTACTATATCCATTGTGCGGGCGGTTATCGTTCCATGATTGCGGCTTCTATCCTAAAAGCTCGTGGTATTGATAAGGTGATAGATGTAGCAGGCGGTTACGGTGCGATTAAAAACACGTCGTTGAAAAGAACCGATTTTGTTTGCCCAAGCAAGCTGGCGAAAGCTTAAGCTATTCCTTCATTGCTAGAGGTTAAGCCTCGTAGGTTTTAAAACGGGGTATTCCTGAAACCTACGAGGTTTTTTGGTAATGGTAATAAAAAGAAGTCCACTGTAATCAAGTTTAATTTTAAAGAATCATCACTTGGCAACATCAGAAAAACAACACTTCGAGGTCCTAATTATCGGTGCTGGACCCATAGGTTTGGCCTGTGGAATTGAAGCGCAAAAGGCAGGGAAAAGCTATGTCATTATCGACAAGGGTACTTTGGTGAACAGTTTGTACAATTATCCCGTGTTTATGACTTTCTTTTCTACTTCTGAACGTTTGGAAATAGGAGGAGTGCCTTTCGTAAGCATTAGCCCCAAACCAAACCGAAATGAAGCTTTGGAGTACTATAGGCGTGTAACGGAAAAGTTCCAGCTGAATGTGAGGTTGTTTGAAGAGGTGTTGAGCTGCAAGAAAGAAGATGGCACATTTCAAATAGATACTTCTAAAGGAGCTTATGCTGCCGACAATGTTATTATTGCCACTGGATTTTATGATGTGCCAGTGCTAATGGATATCCCAGGAGAACGTTTGCCTAAAGTAGTGCATTATTACAAAGACCCTCACTATTATGCTTTTAGTAAAGTATTAGTGGTGGGAGCCAATAATTCATCTGTAGATGTAGCTTTGGAAACTTACCGTAAGGGAGCTGAAGTAACCATGGTGATTCGTGGTAATGATATGGGACCGAACGTGAAATATTGGGTACGCCCAGATATCGAAAATCGCATTAAGGAAGGTTCTATTAAAGCTTATTTCGAGAGCAATTTAAAAGAGATAAAGGAACAGGCTGTCATCATCTCCACACCAGAAGGCGACATAGAAGTTGAGAATGATTTTGTGGCTGCAATGACGGGCTATCAACCTAATTTTAAGTTACTGGAAAAGCTAGGGGTTACCTTAGATGAAAACCAAACGCCAATCCACAATGCTGAAACGATGGAAACCAACCTTTCGGGTTTATATTTGGCAGGCGTAGTTTGTGGCGGTATGGATACCCACAAGTGGTTTATTGAAAACTCAAGGGTGCACGCAGAGCAGATTATGAAAAATATTGTGGCTAAAACTAATTAGTCCCATAGACTTACGAAGTTTTTAAAACTTCGTAAGTCTTTTAATGTATTTAGTGTGCCGTCAAAAAGTTTCTTAAAGTAGCGTGTTGCAATCAACTTTCTTTGTTTTCATTCAGAGCATGATGTGTAAATACGTTGCTTAGACAAAAGACTGTAGCTAAAAGCCAGTCTTAAAAGGATACTTTTTGTTAAGGCAACAACTCTGCCAACTTATCCGAAAGTTTTTTTCCTCTCAAATCTTTCGCAATGATAATCCCATTTTCATCTATCAGATAATTGGTTGGATAAGCACTAATCCCGTACATAAAAACTACATCGTTTTTGTTGCCTTTTAGGTCTGTAACGTTTTCCCAAGGCAAACCATCGTCTTTAATTGCTTTTAGCCATTGCGCTTTATCACTATCAGCAGCTACGCCTAAAATCTCGAAACCTTTGGATTTGTAGGCGTTATAAGTTTTTACTAACTCTGGGTTGTCTTGCCTGCAAGGTCCACACCAAGAGCCCCAAAATTCAAGAAGAATATACTTTCCCTTGATGTCCGAAAGCTTAACTTTTTTACCTACGGCATTCGTCTGCTCAAAATCTACATATTTGCCGCCTATCTTTATTTCTTGACTTAACGCCAAAAAGCTACTGATGTTTTTCCCGTAATCAGTAGCTTTTATGCTTGGAGAAAACAATTGATAAATTCGCTGTGTCTTTTCTTTGCCCCAGGTGGTTGAGTAAACATCGGTTGCATTGGCTACAACGATTGAGCTAGGGTGTGCTTTGGCATAATCTAAATAGACATTATAAGTTTCGTTTTTTATTTCGGCTATTTGTTTTCGAAGCTCGTTTTTGATGGACGGTTCTTCGCTCTTCCTTAAAGCGGTTCTCAAACTATCATCTTTAATATCAATGGGCTTAATTAATTTCTGGATTTCTTCATTTTCAGTTTGAGTAACAGAACCTGTAATCGTTCCTTTTTTGAACTCACCATCATTAAGAGACATGGTGATGTCCTTATTTTCTGCCCAAAAAAAGACGTAATTTGTATATTTCTTCGTACGTAATATGACTTGTGTTGCTGGTTTTTTCAGCGCTCCTTTAAATACGAATATGCCGTTGTTTACTTGTGTGGAGTCTTTTAGTCCATCTTCGGGAGAACTTGATTCGAGGTATAACCAGGTATTATTTTCCAGGCCTTGAACGGTACCAGTGATTTTGAAATTTTGGGCAAAGGCAACTGAGCCAACTAATAGTAAGGATGCTAATAAGATTGTCTTCTTCATTTTAGAGGTTTTTTATTTTAAAGAGCTTGATTAGTTAAAAATGTTACACTGCTCTTTAACTCTCCATAAAAATATAAAATAGTTTGGGTTGATGTAGGAATGCTTGTGACATAAACGGGATTGCAGCGGAAATACTTTTTGTAAGAGGGAGAGGGGAAAAACCTCATAGGTTTTTAAAACCTATGAGGTTTGAGCAGTGCTGATGTCAAAAAGATTGTAGCGTAAAGCCCGACTTTCGGGAGTGCTTTGTACAGGCTGTGCTTTTCTAAAAAATATCGACGTTTTTGCCTAACTTTGCGGCTTGAAAATGGTTTAAGGTATAAGGTTTAGGGTGTAAGGTTGGACATTATGTCTCAAATCTCATATCCCGATACTCAAATCTAAGAATATGAGCAAAGTAAAAGTAGGCATGGTGCAGATGAGCTGTACCGCGGATAAGCAAGAAAATTTAGATAAAGCGATTGTAAAAGTAAGGGAAGCTGCTGCACAGGGCGCCCAAATTGTGTGTTTGCAAGAGCTTTTTACGTCACTGTATTTTTGCGATGTAGAAGACTACGATAATTTTGATTTAGCGGAAGCCATTCCAGGTCCTTCTACCGATGCTTTGCAAGTAGTAGCTAAAGAATTGGGCGTGGTGATTATCGCTTCGTTGTTCGAGAAAAGGGCTCAAGGTTTGTATCACAATACTACTGCAGTTTTGGATGCGGATGGTAGCTATTTGGGTAAATACCGTAAAATGCACATTCCTGATGACCCCGCTTATTACGAGAAATTTTATTTTACTCCTGGCGATTTGGGCTACAAGGTTTTTCAAACCAAGTTTGCTAAAATTGGTATCTTAATTTGTTGGGACCAATGGTATCCTGAAGCCTCGCGTATTACCGCTTTAATGGGTGCCGAAATTATGTTTTATCCAACGGCTATTGGCTGGGACACTACACAAGACGAAGAGACGAACCAAGACCAATACAATGCTTGGCAAACGATCCAACGCTCGCACTCGGTAGCTAATGGCTTACCAGTAATTAGCGTAAACCGTGTAGGTTTTGAACAAGAAGGCCGCATGAAATTTTGGGGCGGTAGTTTTGCAACCAATGCTCAGGGCAAGTTGTTATACCTAGCTTCACATGATAAAGAGGAAACAGAAGTGGTGGATATTGACCTTACACAAAGTGATTATATCCGCAAACACTGGCCTTTCTTAAGAGATAGAAGAATTGATTCTTATCAGCCGATTACGAAGAGATTTATCGACGAAGATTAGTTGTTAGTCGGGAAGACTATAGTTGGAAAGATTATAGTCGGGAAGTCCGAAAGAGTTTTTCAAGACAAAGTTGTATCTTCAATTCATCTAAAATACAGCCTATGTCATTTAAATTTGAAAAACTAAAAGTCTGGCAAAAAGCTTTGGACTTAGCTGACGAAATTAATCAGCTGACTAAAACATTTCCTAGAGAAGAAATTTATATCCTAAACTCGCAAATAAAAAGAGCTGCAGACTCAATTTCGCTAAATATTGCCGAAGGAAGTACAGGACAAAGTAATGCTGAATTTATAAGATTTCTACGTTACGCATTAAGGTCTGATATTGAAGTTGTTGGTTGTTTGCATCTCGCTAAAAGAAGAAAATATATATTAGAAGACCGTTTTGCAGAACTTTATTCAGCTTGTGAAGAAGTTCTAGTAATGATAAATGGTCTTATAAAATCATTAAGCTAATGTCTGATAAAGCACATCATAAATCTAATACTGCTAGTCTTTCAAAATCTCATACTTCTGGGCTTTCTGACTTTCCTACTTTCCAACTTTCTGAAACACCGAAGGCAAAAGGCTACGCATTTCCTGCGGAGTGGGCTAAGCACGAGGCAACTTGGTTAAGCTGGCCGCATAAGGAAGCTTCGTGGCCTGGGAAAATAGAAACCATTTACGAACCCTATTGCTTGTTTATAAAGGCAGTTGCCAAAGGCGAAAAAGTACGGATTAATGTAAAGGATGAGGAAATGAAAACTTTTGCTGTTTCGCAATTAGAAAAGGTAAGGGCTGATTTGAATCAAATAGAATTTTATTTTAACGAAACCAACGATGCTTGGTGCCGTGACCATGGTCCTGCTTTTGTGTTAAAGGGAAATGAGAAAGCGGTGGTAGATTGGGGCTATAATGCTTGGGGAGATAAATATCCTCCCTACGACTTGGATGATGTAGTGCCGACCAAAATTGCTAAGCATTTCAACTTGCCGTTATTTACGCCTGATATTGTGATGGAAGGTGGCTCGGTAGAGTTTAATGGTGCAGGAACTATTTTAACGAGCGAAGCTTGCTTGTTGAACGAGAATAGAAACCCTCATTTAACCAAAGAGCAAATAGAAACCTATCTGATGGAATTCTATGGTGCATCGCAGATTTTATGGGTAGGCGACGGTATTGTGGGCGATGATACGGATGGTCATATTGACGACATCACTCGTTTTGTAAATGAAGATACCGTACTAACGGTTGTAGAAAGCAATCCTTTGGATGAAAACTTCTTGCTGCTGAAAGAGAATTTGGAGCGCTTAAAGGAAATGACCTTGCTAGATGGTAGAAAGCTGAACATCATTGAACTGCCAATGCCTTCGCCAGTGATTTATGAAGATACGAGATTGCCTGCCTCATACGCCAATTTCTACATAGCAAATGCTGCGGTAGTGGTGCCAACTTTTAGAGATGTGAACGATAAAATTGCTTTAGAGATTATACAAAAAGCATTTCCAGACCGTGAGGTGATTGGGATTGATTCTACAGATATTATTTGGGGCTTGGGTAGCTTCCATTGTCTAAGCCAACAGGAACCAGCAGTTTAATTGGCAATTGGGTTTGAAGAGACTACTTACGTTGTCATCTCTCAAAGTTATCCCTGAGCCCTCAAATGCTGTCATCCTGAGCTTGTCGAAGGATAAGCAGCAAGGTCTTCGACAAGCTCAGACTGACAAAAGGGTTGTGCTTGTTTGCCATTAATCTTTAAAAAGGTTAAATTGATGAAGAAAACATCTTGAACAAGCTGGCGCTGATATGTCACAATTCCTCAAACGCTGTCATCCTGAGCTTGTCGAAGGATAAATAGCAAGGTCTTCGATAGGCTCAGACTGACAAAAGGGGCTGTGCTTGTTAAAGGATTAATAATCGCGATATGGCAAACATTCATAACTATTTTGTTTATGTGTTGGAATGCTCAGACGGTAGCTATTATGTAGGCGTAACCAATGATTTGGAAATTAGACTAGAGCAACATAATAGCGGCAATACTCGAACAGCTTATACGTATTCAAGAAGACCATTGGTGTTAAAGTACTATCAGCGATTTGACTTCATTGAACATGCGATAGAATTTGAAAAGCAACTTAAAGGGTGGAGTAGGAAGAAAAAAGAAGCATTGTTTGAGGAAAATTGGGAGGAAATAAAAAGATTATCCAACCTTAAAAAGAAATAATAACTTTGTGCGAATGGTCTTCGACAAGCTCAGACTGACACAAACGAAAACAAAACATTTCAACTTTACAACATTTCATAAATGAAATTACTAGAAGGAAAAACAGCACTGGTAACAGGTGCATCAAAAGGAATAGGTAGAAAAATTGCCGAAGAATTTGCTAAGCAAGGTGCTAATGTTGCTTTTACCTACTTGTCATCGGTAGAAAAAGGACAAGCTTTGGAGCAAGAATTACAAGGCTTTGGTACCAAAGTAAAAGGATACCGTTCTGATGCTTCTAAATTTGATGAAGCAGAGCAATTAATCAATGATATTCTAGCTGATTTTGGAACTATTGACATCGTGGTAAACAACGCTGGTATTACTAAAGACGGCTTGTTGATGCGTATGAGTGAAGAAAATTGGGATGATGTAATGAACGTTAACCTAAAATCGGTATTTAACGTAACCAAAGCAGCTTCTAAAGTGATGATGAAAAACCGTAAAGGTGTTTTCATTAACATGAGCTCGGTGGTAGGCGTGCAAGGTAATGCTGGACAGGCTAACTATGCTGCTTCTAAAGCGGGAATCATTGGCTTTACCAAATCAGTAGCTAAAGAATTAGGTTCACGTAATATCCGTGCTAACGTAGTTGCTCCAGGTTTTATCAAAACTGAAATGACTGAAGTACTAGACCCTGCAGTGGTTGCTGGTTGGGAAAAAGATATTCCAATGAAACGTGCTGGCGAAACGATAGACATTGCTAATGTTTGCGTGTTCTTAGCATCAGATATGAGTGCTTACGTTACAGGACAAACACTTTCTGTTTGTGGCGGAATGCTATAAGATTAAGGAATAAAGAGCAAAGAATAAAGATAAAGTCCCGCACATGCGGGACTTTTATTTTACCACATAATTTCCACCAACTTGACTCACCATAGGCAACGTTTTGTGTTGCTCAAAATACAGATAACCTGCTTGAAGCGTCTTCCATAGCGCTAAATTTTGAGGGTATTTTGGTCCGTATTTTTCTAAGTTTGCCTTAGTCATTCTAAACGGAAAGATATTGACAGGGATTTGAGCTTGTCCTTGGTCTTTAGCTTCCATCGCCAATAAATACACTTCCTTAATTTTATCATCTGTTAAAGGAATACAGCCTACGGTAACGCAATCTCCGTGAATGTAAATATCTCCCCCAGTTTTTCGGTCTTTTCCCGTTCTTACTTTATCAACCTCGTTTGGATAATCTACACCTAACGATAAATGAAAATTACTCATCGGGTTAAATACATTGATGTAATAATAACCCTCGGGCGTTTGTAAGTCGCCTTCCATTATCTTCGGTCCCAACATTCCCGAGCGGGCACAAAAAGCGTAGGTTTTAAATAAGCTAAAGGTCGGTTTGTTTTTTCCTTTTAACCATAATTCTACCTTGCCCTCGCTTTTATAAGCGGCAACGTACAATTGGTAGCCTTTATCGAAGCCAGCCTGTTTTAAATCCTTTTCTAAAGAAGCCCACTTTAAGTCGTAAGCGGCCTTAACCCGTTCAAATTTCAGTTGTTCTTGCTTAAAGCCTTTTTGTGCAGAGGTAGAAAAACTCATGAGGATAACTAAAGTAAAAGCAATTAATATTTTCATTTGCGTCTGTTGATTTGTATGCAATTTACAATTTTAGTTGTTTAGTTTTTTGGGTGGCTGGTTGTTTGGTTTTTTTGTTGTTTGGAACTTCCGTTAAACTCTTCTTCTTCAATCTTTGCTCCTTGCTCTTTACTCCTTGTTCTTTACTAGTTGCTCCTAGCTCCTTGTTCCTTACTCCTAGCTCTTTTTCACTTTTCCCTTTTAACTTTTGACTTAATATAGCATCTTTACGGTTAAGCATATGGCAAATTTCCTGTCTTTTTCAACCTTTCTTATTTTTATCGGCTGTGTTGGCCTAGGCATCCTATATGCATGGATTTTATATGGCACGAACAAAAACCTAGGTAAAAAAACACGTAATATCTTAGCCTTGGTGAGAACTTTGGCGGTAGCCATTCTTGCCTTTTTGCTATTTGCACCTTTGGTACGCAGGGTTAGCCATACGCCCGAGAAACCAGTCATTGTTATTGCAAATGATAATTCCATATCGGTTAAAGCGATACAACCTAATGGTTTTAATGCCAAAAAATACGAAGAGGATTTAAAGGCTTTGGCTGTCAAGCTTGGGGAAAAGTATGAAGTGAAAACTTATACTTTTGGCGATAGCGTAAAATCGGGATTTGAATTCACGGGTACCCATCAAGTGACTAATGGAACAGCATTGGTTAATCGTTTAAATGATGAACTTTTAAACCGAAATGTAGGTGCCATCATCATTGCCAGCGACGGTATTTTCAATAGAGGAGGTAATCCGTTATATGAACTCAATAAGATTAAAGCACCAGTTTATACCATTGCCCTTGGCGATACTATTCCCAAAAGGGATGTGTTGGTGGCAAATGTGAACTACAACAATATCGTTTATCTGGATAACGAGTTTACTTTAGATGTGCAGGTACAGGCTTTTGAAAGCAGGGGCGAAAATACCAAACTATCTGTATTGGAAAACGGTAAGCAAGTAGCAGAACAGGCGATTGACATTAATAGCGCTAGTTTTGTAAAGGATGTACAAATTAAACTAAAAGCCAATAAGGTTGGCGTTCATCGCTATACCATTAATCTTGGTGCGGTTAAAAATGAAATTACTACGAAGAACAATAGCCAAACTATCTTTGTAGAGGTAATGGATGGTAGACAGAAAATTCTGTTGGCATCAGCTTCGGCACATCCAGATTTGGCTACTTTAAAACAAGCCATTGAGCTTAATCAACATTATGAAGTGACCCTTGCTTTGGCGGAGGAACTGGAAAAAGTGGACTTGTCCAAATACAGCTTGGTAATCCTTTATCAACTGCCAGCATTAAACTATTCGGCAAGTTCGTTAATAGGCAAGTTGCGTGAGCAAAAAATAGCGACATGGTATATTGTAGGGGCACAAAGCAACCTTTCGGCTTTCAACCAAATCCAACAGCAGGTAAATTTTGCCAGAGCTACAGGAAGTCTGCAAGAGGTATTCCCTTATTATCAAGAGAATTTTACCAGCTACAACCTCAATACCGAAGCGTTAAAGCAACTTGAGACCTACGACCCTTTGCAAATTCCTTTTTCAAATATGATGATTAAGGGGAATTACGCTGCGGTATTGAACCAACGCATAGGCAAGGTAAATACGCAAAGCCCAATGTTGTTTTTTGTCGATGATAATGGTAAGAAACTAGGCTTTTTAATTGGCGAAGGACTTTGGAAATGGAAATTAGAGGAAGCTAAAAATGAAAATAGCTATCCCTTGGTAGCAGAGCTGATTTCTAAAACCGTTCAATATTTATCTGTAAAGGATGATAAGAGAAAGTTCAAGGTTTACACCAGCAAGAGTACTTTCGAAGAAAATGAGAGCGTAGTGCTTAACGCTACCTTGTATAACGATGCTTTTGAACCCGTAAACAATTCCGAAGTAAAGGTTCAACTGAAAAATACTGAAGGAAAGGTTTACAACTATACTTTCTCTAAAATGGGTAGCGGTTATCAGTTAGACGCAGGAAATTTACCTCAAGGCAATTATACTTATATTGCCTCTACCAGTTTGGGCGATAAAAAATATACCGCTAATGGTGCATTTTTCGTGAATGCAATGATTAGCGAGTACCAACAAACTACGGCCAACCATCAGCTGTTAAATACCATGGCCCAACAAACACAGGGTAAAATGTATATGCCTACCAATTTATTGGATATTGCAAATGAACTGGAGAAAAGCGGACAGGTAAAAACCATTACCTATGAAGATAGGAGATATGAGGAAATGATTAATCTTAAATGGATTTTTGCCCTAATCTTACTTTTGTTGAGTGCAGAATGGTTTTTTAGGAAACGTAACGGCGAAGCATAGTTATGAATATCGACACCACCGACGTCATAGAGGTATTAGGTACCATCTCTTTTGCCATATCGGGCACTTTTGCGGCCGTACAAAAGCGTTTGGATCCTTTCGGAGTGCTCATTATCGCTTTCGTAACTTCTATTGGTGGTGGTACGGTTAGAGATTTGTTGTTGGGTGATACGCCTGTAGCTTGGATGCGAGACGTGAACTACTGTCTGCTCATTTTGGTGACTTCTATTCTGACTTTGTTTTTCAAACACCATATCAAGAAATTTAAGGTTACGTTGTTTTTATTCGACTCACTGGGCTTGGGCTTGTTTACTTTGGTAGGTGTTCAAAAAGGAATAGTTTTTGGGTTGGAGCCAGGAATGTGCGTTGCCTTGGGAACTATTACAGGTTGTTTTGGTGGGATTATCAGAGATACATTGTTAAATACCATTCCGCTCATTTTTAGAAAAGAAATTTATGCCACAGCCTGTATTGCAGGTGGTGCTTTATATTTTGGTTTGCTCTATTTCGGCCTAGCAGCGGATATTGCTAAAATTGCGGTGATTGTATTCATCGTTACCCTTAGAATTTTGGTGGTAAAATATAAGCTGGCCTTACCAAGGTTTGGTTATTGATGGGGTAATATTAGACTTGCGAAGTTTTTAAAACTTCGTAAGTCTTGTAAAGTTCAGACTTTCTCACGAGGACTCAAGACTGGCACACTCAAGATGACGACATAGGAACTATAGCGGATACGAACAAAAATCCGAAGGATTTCAATCTTTATAACTCAAAGGTGCCTAAGCGCATACGACTCCTACAGAGTCGCATCATTATTGGTCAGTTTTTTTATAGAAATTTGACCTCTTCGAGGTCTTATGAAGTCCCAAGATCTCTCTCCCGAATGCTCGGGATAACGCCTAGGTTGAGATGACGGAGTATATTGCTTAGACGGAAGATTTACGGATAAAGATATTCCTTCAGTTTGCCGTTTTCAGAGGCGTCATATAACTGCCACAGCTCCTTTGGCCAAGTTTTTTTATCACTTTGCTGGTATAAATAAGGCAATACCAATTGCATAGCACCTATGGCTTGCTGTTGCAGTTCTTTTTCCGTTGGATGCGCTAAGGAGAATTTCGTCAAAGCGGCCATGTACATCAGCAGGAAATCGGCATTGGTGTTAAAGAATTTTGTTTCCCTTTCTTCTAAATAAAAAATATAATCAGGCGTGCCGTTCATCCAATCTACCAGAAACTTGCCAGCGTCATTTCTAGATTTGTTTTTCTTCTGTAAGGG
>NZ_JAELTX010000142.1 GCF_016429065.1 Pedobacter sp. ASV17 | reverse complement strand
GTGTTAAACTGCACTACCGTTATTATGTTCCAAAATACGTTCCAACAAGCGCTCTAAATTCACGGTAGCGAAAGAAGAACAATAATCAGACAGACCATAAGGAATAATCAACTCCCCATTATGGATAATGGAACCACATGAATATAAAACGTTAGGCACATACCCTTCCCTTTCATCGGGATTAGGCACTAGCAGAGGCTCATGCAAACGACCAATTTCAATAGAAGGATCATGCAGATCTAACAAACTTGCTCCTAAACAATACCTACGCATTGGGCCTACGCCATGGGTAATGATTAACCAACCAGCCGCTGTTTCTATAGGGGAGCCACAATTACCAATCTGTATAAACTCCCAAGGATATAAAGGAGCTTGCAGCTTAATCGGCTGGTCCCAAACAGTAATTCTGTCCGAGTACATTAAATAATTATTCCAACCATCTATCCTCGACATCATGGCATATTTGCCATTGATCTTTTTAGGAAACAGCGCTAAATTTTTATTCTGCGCCCCTTTTCCATGCAACGGACTCACTTTAAAATCATAAAAATCAGTAGTTTGCATTAGTTTAGGAATAATAAAAGCCCCATCAAAGGCAGTATAGGTACCGTAATAAATCACACTTCCATCATCTTTGGTAAAACGTACAAAACGGGCGTCTTCAATACCTTTGCGCTCAAATTCCGAAATTGGAAAAATTACACGATCGGAAATATCAGTATCCTTAGAAAAACAGATCTCATGATAAGTGTCCGATAGCCATAAAATGCGGTCGTATTCTAATTTATCTGCATCATCCTTTTGTTGCTCCTTGGCATCTAACACCAATTTACGAAGTTGAGGATAATCAAATTTCTCTCCCAAATGCGCATTTAAATCAGTGATCACATTCATTGAAATGCTAGCGTCAGCAGCCTTTTTAAGAAAAAGACGTTTATTGTAAATGGCATTCTTCACCACTTCCGCCTCATCTATATAAATTCCTGCAGGCAACACGTGAATGTTATTGTGGCTATCAATAAGTGCTCTCCTAAATACTACCGAAGAAATATGTCCCTCTCCCACTGCCCTAAAACTAATAATCACCCGTTTTTCGCCTTCTACCAAATTGGCTTGATCGGGATCTTCTACAATAGAAGGATTAAAAAACGCTGCCGATTCGATAGAGTATTCGTGGGTAAAGTAAGAACCGATGAGGTATTTGGTAAACTCGTCCATGTTTTTGTAGTCCATGCCCATTTCCTCAATCAACCATTGTATTTTTTTGCAGTGCTTCAAAAATACTTTGGTGATGTTCCTATGTCGTTTTGAAAATTCTTGTAACAGGGGCGACACAATATCGAAAATTTGCTTCTCGCTAAGACTGGTGACTTTAGCCACTACTTCTCTGGCTCTTTCGTCGCCGTTGTAGAAAAATCTAGCAATTACTCTTTTGGGATCTGGATAAACCTTTACTGGTTTTCTGCTGACTGTTATCCTCATAGTGGAATTTGTTTTAATGAATAACAATTTTTTTAAGATAGGGTTTGACAAAAACCAATTAGCCACGCCTAAAAACCAAAAGTACTAACGAATTGTTATCCACTAAAAGAACCTTACGATGAATTCTCCACACGTTGATTTTTACATTATTGCCAATATAGATGGCGAAGAAAAGCATATCAAAGTCATTGAACTAGAAACCACCGATGGTGTTCCCTACTACTCTTGCTATATCGGTGAAACGGAAATCACCCAACTTAGAAATGAGATTTATGGAAAATGGGAGCAGCTTTGGGGCAACTTACCTCCAGAAACCATCGAACTCATTGGAGAGAAAATCCTGGAAAAGACTACACCACCTTAATCGGGTAAATTAGCTTTCAGGATGCCGTGAATTAAACAATATTTAATCAGAGCGGCCGTATTACGCACTCCTGTTTTACTGATCATTTGCAAACGATGCCCTTCAACCGTACGCTTACTGGTAAACAGCTTTTCCGCAATTTCTAAGTTAGTATAACCATCTGCAATGAGTTCCAAAATTTCAATCTCCCTGCTCGAAAAATCAATTTTAACTTGTTGATTTTGCGAAGAGCCAATTCGTACCCCCATTAAGCTTTTGCTAAGCAATTTGTAAGCAAGTTCCGCACAAACATAAAAAGAGTTATACATCACCTGTTTGATGGAAAAAATCAATTCCTCTTCGTTCACACTTTTCAATAAATAACCCTTAGCTCCCGCTTGTAAAGCTTGCGAAACATATTTCTCGTGATCCAGCATCGACAGCATGATTACTTTGGTTTTGGGGTAAAGCTCATTGATTTGCTTACAAAGCTCCAAGCCATTCATTTCTGGCATGTTAATATCCGCCAATACTAAATCAACGGGTTCTTCTGCAACGTTAAGGATTTCCATCGCTTCTATGCCATTGCCACCTTCCCCTATTACGTTAAAATCGTTATATTTTAAAAGCAACGATTTAATACCATCTCTCACTAAGTGATGATCGTCTGCTAAAAGAATGTTTATTTTTTTGAGATTACTTTGCGCCATTTAACGGAATATTCATTAATACTTTTGTACCACTTTCTGGACTTGAGAAAACTTCAAAAACACCATTTAGGATATGTAACCTGTTCATGATACTTTTTAGACCAAAGCCTTTTTTGGCATCACTCAATATCGCTTTATCGAGCCCTGTTCCATTATCCGTTTGGCTAATATATAATTCGTCTCCTTTTTGCATCACAAGTACATTTACATGATTAGCCTTGGCATGTTTTATTGTATTATTTATTAATTCTTGCAAAATACGGTAAATAATCACCTCAACATTCTTATCAATGCGTGTTGTTTTCACACTAAAACTAAAATTAAAAGAAATTTGCTGCGTGTCAAGCTTTCTCTCAAGCATATCTTTGATGGCAGCCTCCAAGCCCATATCATTAAGCAATACAGGGGTAAGCTCAAAAGAGATTTCCCGTACCTTTTTAATGGCCGCGTTCAGCAAAGTCCTGCTTTCAGTTTCCGAAGAGCTTAATTTTAATTGTGCCGCAAATAACAGTTGCCCTATCTCATTGTGCAAGTTTTCAGCAATATTTCTCCGCTCCTCTTCCTGTGCGTTGATGATGGCTTCGAACAACTGCTGCTGCTGTAAAACCTTTAGTTGTGCCCTTTCATCAATCAGTCTTTGGCGTTCTTCACTAAGTTCAATTTGTTGCGTAATATCTTGCGAGATACCAATCACCTGCAATGGCGTACCCTGTCCATCACGCTTTAACACCTTTCGTTTGGTGGCTAGCCAGCGTACTTTCCCTTCAAAATCAATAATTCGATATTTAAACTCGCTAATATGCTCGTCCTTAACCAATTTCAAACTATCAATCTCTTTAAAATAATTATACTGGTCAGCAGGATGTATTGTTTTTTCAAAAAAACGAAGCCCCATATCATTAATCTCCTTCTTGCTCATTTTAAACAAATGATGTACATGGGCATTTGAGTAAATTTTCCGCATTTGCTGGATATCAGTCACACATAACATGTCTGGAATTGCATCCGCCATTTTAGAAAACACTAGGGAATCTATCTCAAAATCATCGATCAGGATCTGGTCTAGTTCCTGACCTGCGAGCTCTAAATCTTTACTTTTCTCCATAAACCGCCTGTTGGAATAGTCTTAAAACTAATATAGGATAAAAATCTGTTGTTTGCGCGCCACTAATCGGCAACAAAACAACTTTCCACACCGTCTAAAAAATAGCTCAAATCAAAAGGCTTGGCGATGAATAAATCGATGTGTTTTTGGCAATCGCCAAATTTATGTAAAGGATATGCGGAGATCACGATGAGCGGTATAGATGGATAAAATGACTTGATTTTTTGACATAGGCTTTCATGTTCGGGCATAGGTGCCAATACATGATCCAATAATACCAAGTCTGGATTTAAAAATTGTGGTTTGCTCAATGTTTCGGTTGAAACGAAAGTGAGCTCATATTTTTCAGGTAAAAGTGCAGCAGACAGGATAGTTTGCATACTATCCTCATCTTCAAAAATCAACAGTTTGCGTTTTTCAGTATTAGCGCCAGGTAGGTAAGCCATATTTAGGTAATTTCATCGAGCATCGTGCCAGTATCAGCCATGGCAAGTTGCTCTTCTTCTTGTTGTTTATGATGAATAATAATTTTTAAAAGGTTAATTACTTTCTGTTCGTCAAGTTCCAAAGCTTGTGCTAACAGAGAGGTGTAGGCTGTTACTTGATATTGTTGCGCTTGCTGCATCCCTACAATTAATCCCGCATCACGGATAAAACTCAACCGTGGTGTCACATCAATAATATCATAGCATTCGTCAATCAATACTTCCATATCCTTATTATCGGTAGATAAAATTTCTACTCCCAAAGCTTCAAAACAGCTTTCTAGTCTATGTAGATGATCTTTACCTACTTTCTGGAATTTGCCTAACAACTCCAATAAATCTTCATTGCCTACAGCCAATTGTAAAATAGGCAATACGGTTAACCATTGCCTTTCTGCATCATACACTAGCTGTATACTTTCAATCAAAGATTTACTTCTTAAATCTTCTTTGTTGAGCGTTTTCTCTTTTGAAACATTAGATTGAATTACATTAACCATAACTAACTAATTAAAAATCAAAGAATAACCACCTCATTAAATGATGATTTGCAGGGTCTAATATCCGATAACATATTTATCTACCCAAGGAAATTTGTACTCGAAAACAACGTATAAATACCTATTTTAAAACCTCAAAGTTTAAGTGGCAAAATCATAAACAATTTTGTGATACATAGTGTTTTAACAACCGTAAATTAATTGGCTTTTATTTTTAAATTTTGATTACGACAACCTAAATTGTTAGTCTTCCTCCCGTGACAGGCAATACTGCTCCAGAAACAAAACTTGCATCTGCAGAAGCCAAAAACAGAAAAGCTGGGGCTATTTCTACAGGTTGCCCTGGACGTTCCATAGCCGTGTTTTTTCCAAAAGTTTTTACATTAAATTTAGTTGCTGGAATTAAGGGCGTCCAAACTGGTCCCGGAGCCACGGCATTTACCCTAATGCCTTTCCCTTGCTTCAACAAAATCTGACTTAAATTAGAAGTAAAATTAATGATGGCGCTTTTAGTAGCCGAATAGGGCAACAAATCTTCAGAAGGTTCAAAAGCTGTTACCGAAGTTGTATTAATGATGCTACTGCCTTTGGGCATATGTGGTATGGTGGCCTTGCAGAGATAAAAGATAGCCTTTACATTGGTGTCGAAGGTAAAACTCCACTCTTCATCGGATATATCTTCAATAGTTTTTCTGCTGATGTGAAACGCCGCATTATTAACAAGCACATCAATATGGCCAAATTCTTTCACGGCTTTGGCTACAATAGCTTTACATTGTGCTTCTTTGGTAATATCACCTTTCATTAAAATGGCCGTCCTACCCGCATCCCTTATATATTTTGCTGTCGTTTCCGCATCTTCATCTTCAACATCGGCCAAATAACTGATCAACACATCCGCCCCCTCACGTGCAAAAGCAATGGCTACTGCCCTACCTATCCCTGAATCGCCACCAGTGATGATGACTTTTTTATCTTTAAAACGACCATACCCCACGTAACTGTCTTCGCCATGGTCTGCTTTGGGTTTCATTTGGTCTTCCGTTCCTGGATGCTCTTGCTTTGGCGTATTAAACGGAGGTTTGGGAAACAGTGTTTTGGGGTCATTATACTCGTTGTTCTTGCTCATTTCATCTCCTGTTAATGGATATAAAACTGAACGATTAAAGCTTGGAAATGTTTACGGATTTTTGTTTTAGCGCAGAAATACGTTAAGCCACATGAGTATTTATACGGCAATAAAAAAGCTGCAGACATTTCTGTTCTGCAGCTCTTTATCCTTGTTTAAGCTCCTAATTACTTGATTGCTTTTACGAAGTTCATCACTACGTAAGCAGTTTTACCGCTGTATTCAATTGGTGATTTTACCGTCATGGTGTTATCGTCAGCACTGGTTAAAACCAAGCGATATCCTTCGGTAACATTCTTAGCTTTCTCTCCTTCATATATTTTTTTGAATTGGAAAGTTTCATCGGCAGTACTTACCGACCAGAAGATGTTTTGAGTTTTGGCACCACAGCTAGCACTGGCTGGCAAAGCGTAACTTCCATTACCACTGTTGGTTAATCTCCATGAACTACCTACAAAACATTTGTAAGAAGTTTCTCCCAAAAATGACCTAACGGCCACATCAGGAATTCCCTCGAAGGTAATGTTGTTCAACGTCCAGTTACCTGTTACATTGCCTCTACGTACCGCAGGAGCACCTGTAGTCGTTTTTGGAGAGCAGCTTTCTAACACCACCAACGATGTTAAGCACAAAGCGATAGCTAAAATTAATTTTTTCATCTGTTTATTTTTTATTTTCCATTTTAACAGAGCGATGGCTGGTTTTTTCACCCCGTCTTCGTCTATGTATAATTTTCGTGAAGCATTAAACATAAATCCTGCCAAAAATAAACTATCTAAAACATTTCAGCTACATTTGTTTAATAACTTATAAACCTTCCTTTTTTATGAAAGCTGAAACCACTGCTATACACGCATCTGACCTCGTAAAATCAAACACTGGCGATGTAACTACCCCCATTCATCTTTCCACCACCTATTACAGAGGTGAAGACGGTGGCTATCCTGGTGGTCATATGTATAGTAGAGTGAGCAATCCAAACCGATCTGCTTTGGAGAAAGTGATTAGTGAACTGGAAGGCGGTGCCGACACTTGTGCTTTTTCTTCGGGAAACACTGCTGGCATGGCTGTTTTTCAAGCGTTGAAACCAGGCAGCCATATTATTGCTCCCGACGATATGTATTGGGGCTTTAAAAAGCAATTATTAACCATTTTTGCAGATACTTTAAGTTTTGACTTTGTTGATTTAACAGAAATAGCCAAAGTTGAAAGCTTTGTAAAATCCAATACGGTTTTGATATGGGCAGAAACACCTTCTAACCCTTTATTGAAAGTATCTGACATTGAAGCATTAAGCAACATTGCTAAACAGCATGAGCTAATTTTTGTGGTTGACAGTACTTTTGCCTCTCCTATTTTACAAAATCCCATTGCTTTGGGGGCAGATATCGTGATGCACTCGACCACTAAATATATCGGTGGACATAGTGATGTTTTAGGTGGCTCGCTTACGTTTGCTGCTAAAAATGAATTTTGGGAGAAAGTTAAAAATATACAGGAAACGGGTGGTGCCGTACCTTCGCCTTTTGATTGCTTCCTATTGCTAAGAAGTATCAAAACCTTGGCTTATCGTATCAAAGGGCACTGTGAGAATGCAGAAAAACTGGCCAACTATCTAAATCAGCACCCAAAAGTAGAAGCCGTTTTTTATCCAGGTTTACCCTCACACCCTCAACATGAAATTGTGAAAAAGCAAATGCGAGGCTTTGGCGGCATGCTTTCTATTTTAACCAAAGGTGATGCAGAAAATGCCCGAAAAGTAGTGAACAGCGTGAAGATTTTTACTCAGGCCACTAGCTTAGGTGGTGTAGAGAGCTTAATCGAACACCGCGCCTCTGTAGAAGGTCCAACCACCAAAACGCCACAGAATTTAATCCGTATTTCTGTTGGACTGGAACATATTGATGATTTAATTGCTGATTTGGAACAAGCATTAGCTTAAAGTAGGAAGTGAGAAGTAAAAAGTTTAAAGTAGAAAGTGAGAAGTTTAAAATAGCAGGAACCTTCACGACCCCGTCATTTCGACGAGGAACGAGGAGAAATCTAACTACTTGTCATTGTGAGGTACAACTTGTTTCGACTTTTGGGAAAAGCAATCTCACGAAGTAGAATGAAACTTAACGAATTTAAATCCAACGATATACAGTAAACAGTTCGCTAGATTTCTCTCTACGTTCGAAATGACGAAACGCATTAGACCAGACTTACGAAGTTTCTAAAACTTCGTAAGTCTCAAGAGCCCAATATTCGTCATTGCGAAGCACAAACTAACTCGACTTTTGGGAAAAGCAATCTCACGAAGTAGAATGAAAATTAACGATTTAAATCTAACAATATGCTCTAAATAATTTGCTAGATTTCTCTCTACGTTCGAAATGACGAAGCGCACGATACAAGACTTACGAAGTTTCTAAAACTTCGTAAGTCTCAAGAAATAGTTAACAACTACCCAAACAAATCACTACTCAAATACCGATCTCCCCTATCACAGGTGATGAAAACGATCAAACCGCTTTCTAATTCTTCTGCCAATTGTAGTGCACAATGCAAAGCTCCGCCGCTACTCATTCCAGCAAATATTCCTTCTTTACGCGCTAAAGCTCTAGCTGCAAGGGTCGCATCGTGCTGCGAAACATCCATAATCCTATCCACTCGTTTAGGCTCGTATATCTTGGGCAAATATTCGATAGGCCACCTACGAATCCCTGGAATAGATGATTCCTCCGTAGGCTGGCAACCTACAATTTGAATATCAGGGTTCTTTTCTTTCAAATATCTCGAGTTCCCCATAATACTGCCAGTAGTTCCCATACTGCTTACAAAATGGGTGATTTTCCCTTCTGTATCATTCCAAATCTCTGGGCCAGTAGTCTTATAATGGGCCAAGTAATTGTCGGGATTAGCAAACTGGTTCAATAAAAAATAACCTGGTTGAGTTCCTTTCTCTTCAGCATAGTCCCTACAAACTTCTATCGATTCCAATAAGGTCACTTTTGCACCAAAAGCTTCCATGGTTAAGGTACGTTCTCGGGTAGAGCTGGCTGGCATCACCAATTCGATATCGATACCATAAATAGAAGCAATCATTGCCAAAGCAATGCCCGTGTTACCACTGGTAGCCTCTATCAGCTTGGTATTTTTATCCACCTCTCCTCTTTCCATTGCACTACGAATCATATTTAGCGCAGCCCTATCTTTCACACTCCCACCAGGATTATTCCCTTCTAACTTTGCATAAATTTTAACATTTGGATTGGTATTCAAGTACCTGATTTCTGCCAAGGGCGTATTTCCAATGCAATCTATAATGGTCTTCATTTCTTTAATTTTATGCTATCAGCAGCTAGCTGTTGTATACTAACCCTTGTTACTTTCCTTAATTTTAATTTCCGCCTGATGATACACTGTTGAACCCTCTGGAACACTTCTCGTTAGCCAAACATTACCACCAATCACGCTATGGTCGCCAATAATGGTTTCACCGCCCAAAATAGTTGCTCCCGAGTAAATAATGACATGGTTTCCAATGGTGGGATGCCTTTTAGAATTGGCTTTTGTTTTATCTACACTCAATGCTCCCAAAGTTACACCCTGATATAACTTCACGTGATTCCCAATCACAGTAGTTTCACCAATCACCAATCCTGTACCGTGGTCAATGTACAAATACTCACCAATTTGTGCTGCAGGATGAATATCTATTCCTGTAGTAGTATGCGCATATTCCGTAATAATTCGTGGGATATGTGGTACATCCAACAAATGTAGCTCGTGTGCAAAGCGATACATGGCAATGGCAAAAAAACCAGGATAACACCTAATGATCTCAAACTCGCTTTTAGCCGCTGGGTCGCCCTCCACAATAGAAATTAAATCGGTGTTCAACTTTCTATATACTTCTGGCAATACATCAAAAAAAGCATCTGATATTTCCTTGTACTGATTCTTATTACAAGCTTTTGTAGATTTTAAGATAAGCTGTAGTTCTTCCTTTAATTCGAAGAAAACACCTTTCAGCACCTCTTGGTTATAATTAGTAGACGCTCCCCTTTCAGGAAAAATCAAATTCAACAACGATTGCGCCCAGTTGGCAATCGTCTGATTAGAAGGCACTACCTGCTGTTGATTTTGACGTTGTATAATGCTATTTAGAAATTCAGTATTCAAAATTCAGAAATATATAGTAAGTCCACAAAGTTACTATACTTTATATCACATTCAAGTTTTCTAGTGTCAAACAACTGCCAAAATAAAAAACGAACAAAAACACCCATCAAATAAAACACTGAAAATCAGAATTATAAATATTTTTCAAAATTTTATTTTGCATAAAAAGAAAAAACACACTACATTTGAAACATTATTTGGAGCACCAAGTAAAAGTCAATCACCTGTTAGGTTATTGATTTATAAAGAAGTGGCGAGAGACTGGCTCAATGACCCACTGGCAACCCTCAAAAAGAGAAGGTGCCAATTCCTGACCAAAATGCATGGTGCATTTTGGAGATATAAATTAATAAGATGAAACTAATTAATTCTATCCCAGTAAGTAACTTAGTATCCGAGCAGGTCGGCAAAAACATTATTTGTAATACGATTATTGGCAATTATTGCAATATGCCATCGATTTGTATGTGCTATGGCATGTGCTAAATCTTAAAATCTTCCATTTTGTAATTCTCTAACAATTCGGAAGGCCCTAAGAAATTAGGGTACGCAACATCACTATATGCAGCAAGACCAAACGGTCGGCCACTGCGAACAAGCGTTATTCATCATTCAAAATCGTAAAACAACATGTCACAACATAAATTTGAAACACTACAAATCCACGCAGGACAAGAAATAGACCCAGCAACAGGCTCAAGAGCAGTACCTTTATATCAAACCACTTCTTATGGTTTTAAAAACTCGGAGCATGGCGCCAATCTTTTTGCCTTAAAAGAATTCGGGAACATTTACACCCGTATCATGAACCCCACTACCGATGTTTTTGAAAAACGCATCGCTGCATTAGAAGGTGGTGTAGCAGCACTTGCAGTAGCTTCTGGACAAGCAGCACAATTCATCGCCCTAAACAACATTTTACAAGCTGGCGATAATTTTATTTCATCTAACCACTTATACGGCGGTTCATACAACCAATTTAAAGTAGCTTTTAAACGTTTGGGCATTACCGTAAAATTTGCCGATGCGGATAATGTATCAGATTTTGAAGCTAAAATTGATGAAAACACCAAAGCTATTTATGTAGAAACCATTGGTAACCCATCATTCAGCATCATTGATTTTGATCAGATTGCTGCCATAGCAAAAAAGCACGACCTACCTTTAATTGTAGACAATACTTTTGGTGCAGCGGGTTACTTGTTCAAACCTTTGGAGCACGGCGCTAACGTAGTAGTTGAATCGGCTACTAAATGGATTGGCGGACATGGTACCAGCATTAGTGGGGTAATTGTTGACGGCGGTAACTACAACTGGGGCAATGGCAAATTCACTCAATTTACCGAACCATCTGAAGGTTATCACGGCCTAGTTTTCAACGACGTTTTTGGACAAAATGGTCCATTTGGCAATATCCAATTTATCATTAGAGCTCGTGTAGAAGGACTAAGAGATTTTGGCCCATCACAATCACCTTTCAACTCGTTCTTGTTATTGCAAGGTTTAGAAACACTTTCGTTAAGGGTTCAACGCCACGTTGAAAATGCATTGGCATTGGCAAAATGGCTAGAAAGCCATCCAGCAGTGACCAAGGTAAATTACCCAGGTTTAGAAAGCAGCCCTTACCACGCTAACGCGAAAAAATATTTATCTAACGGCTTTGGCGCAGTATTAAGC
>NZ_JAELTX010000141.1 GCF_016429065.1 Pedobacter sp. ASV17 | reverse complement strand
GGATAAGTACCGATAAGCTTTCGTTCCAAGCCTTTTGCGGTTTTGATACAAATTGGAGATAGTACGGTGTGCACATCTCCCGACCAAGTTAACATATCTCCGTTGGAGAGATAGCTACGCTGGTCTAAGGGTCCTTCGAGTGCGTACTCGGCAGGAACATCTGCTTCGGTGGGAAACAGATTTTCTAGGTTTAGGGACATGGTTGTTCTTATTAATTACTTAGTTTATAGATTTACTAGATTTTAGTTTCAATAATATATCCCCTCGTGGTTAAGGAGAGGATATATCTATTTAAAGTTGAATAATTTTCATTTTAGGCACTAGGGATTTCATCACTACCCAGCCAATTAGATAAGCTACTGCACAAAAAGAGAATACAATAAAATAACCAGCTTCTTTTCCAACAAATCCCATGAATTTCATTTGTGTTTCTCCTGCATAAGTAAAAAGTACCCCAGAGCCTTTATTAATAAAGAATGATCCAAGTCCTCCTGCCATTCCTCCAATACCAGTTACCGTGGCGATAGCTTGTTTTGGGAACATATCACTTACCGTAGAAAAAATGTTAGCCGACCAAGCTTGGTGTGCAGCCCCTGCAATACCTATAATGATTACAGGCAACCAGTAACTATACTGTCCTAGGGGTTGAGCTAATAAAGCTAATAATGGAAAGAATGCAAAAATCAACATGGCCTTCATTCGTCCGTTATATGGGTTCATTTGCTTCTTTGTTACAAAATAAGATGGCAACCAACCGCCAATAATTGACAATAAGGTAATCACATATAAAACAAATAACGGAAATGCACTTTCAGTACTGCTCATTTTATAAATATCAGCTAGATAAGCAGGCGACCAGAATAAATAGAACCACCAAACACCATCAGTCATGAATTTACCAAAAGTGAATGCCCAAGTTTGCTTAAACTTCAAGCAGTCTTTAAAAGATAATTTTTTAACTGGTGAAGCGCTAACTACTGTTTCAGTTATTTGTTCATGCGCTACTATATCTTGTTGGATATATGCTAACTCAGCAGCATTTACACGAGGGTGCGCTTCTGGCTTTTTATATATCAAAATCCAGAAAAACATCCAAACAAAGCCCAGTGCTCCAATGATTACAAATGACATTTCCCATCCATAGGCTTTTGCGATATATGGAATAGATACTGGTGCCAATAATGCACCTACCGTAGCCCCAGCATTAAAAATACTAGTGGCCAATGCTCTATCTTTCTTAGGAAAGTACTCTGCTGTAGCTTTAATTGCCGCAGGGAAATTGCCCGCTTCACCTAGGGCTAATACAAAACGTGCGAAAATGAAGAGAGAAACACTTGTTGATAAAACTAATGCTGTATTACCAACGGTCTCAAGCGATGCTTTTGCTCCAGCAAAACCTGTAAACCATTCATTAGTGATCAATCCTGCCGTCGCAATTCCGCAAAAAGCATGTAAACAAGCACCTACCGACCAAATACCAATTGCCCAAAGAAACCCTTTTTTGGTATCCATCCAATCGACAAAACGCCCAGCAATTAACATTGATCCCGCATAAAATAGCGAAAAAAGTGCTGTAATTGTCCCATAGTCGCTATCTGTCCAATGAAATTCAGGCACGAAATAGTCTTTCCAAGTTAAAGAAAGCACTTGTCGATCTAAATAATTAATTGTCGTTGCAACAAACAACAGCCCGCAAATGGTCCATCGATAGTTACTTGGTTTGGTTTGGTTCATTTTGGTTATTTGGTTAATTGTATAATTTGGTTTGTTAGTTGCACCCCTCTCTCCCGATAAACGGGATCTCTCCCCAAAAGGGAGAGAAATGTTTTTGGGATTGAAAGTGCTTTGTACTTAGTTTCTTACTTTATTAATAATTTCAAAGGTTTTGATGGTTAATGATTGTAATGTTTCGTAATCGCGTTTTTCGATGATTGATTTACTCACCAATTTACTGCCCATACCCACGGCACAAACACCTGCTTTAAACCAGCTGGCAATGTTGTTCTCTTCAATTTCTACGCCGCCCGTTGGCACAAATAACTGACCTTGGAAAAGCTCTCTGATAGAGGAAAGGAAATCAGGGCATAATACGTTGGCAGGGAATAATTTGATGATGCCCGCTTGGTTTTGTTGTGCCAAGTTGATCTCTGTTGGTGTCATGCAACCTGGAATCCAAAGCAAGCCTGCTTCGTGGGTTACTTGAGCTACCTCTGGGTTTACAATTGGACAAACAATAAAATCGGCACCTGCGCTGATAAAATCTTGTGCCTGTGCTGCTGTTTTAATGGTACCAATGCCCAAAAACAAATCCTGCATCTCGGTTTTCAAAGCTTCTTTAATGAACTTAAAGTTACTTAAAGCGGCTTCTCCCCTGTTGGTATATTCAAAAACACGTACGCCTCCTTTATACAGTGCCCTGATAATTTCTAAACTGATTTGGGCATCTTCATAATAAAACAATGGCAATAATCCTTGTTGTTGAATGGCTTGTATGGCGGTTTCTTTATTCTTAGTCATGTTGGGCAATGGTTTGGTGAATGTCTTGAACAGTTGCAGTGGTACAATCGCTAGGAATGTACAGTTTGTTGTAAGCGGCAGCGGTGGCAAATTCTAAAATCTGCTGTGGCTCATGTTGGTTGTAAAATCCGTAAATTAAACCACCCATGTAGCAATCGCCACTACCCACGCGGTCTAAAATTTTCTCTGAAAGATATTCTTTAGATACGTACAGTTGACCATTGGTAAACAGCGTAGTATAATACCTAATGCCTTGCATGTAATCGAATCTAAAGGTGTTGGCTACGTGCTTGCACTTTGGAAATTTGTTGATGATTTCTTTCGAGGTAATTGCTGCCTGTTTAAGATAATTTTCTTTGGTATCAATGGCTACAATATCAGCTGGCAAAGTAATGCCTAGCATTCTTTCGGCCGCCCAGATATTCCCCATGATCAAATCAGCATATTTTGCCAATGCTGGAACAATATCAATAGGTTCTTTACCGAATTTCCAAAGTTTAGCTCGGTAATTTAAGTCGATGGAAATGGTGATGCCTCGTTCATCAGCGGCTTTCACTGCTTCTAAACAAATATCTGCCGCATCTTGATTTAAGGCTGGGCAAATGGTGCTGAAATGGAACCAAGAAACATCCTTAAAAATCTCGTCCCAGTTTAAAGTGTTGGGTTTGATACTAGCGAAAGAAGAATGTGCCCTATCGTAAATGACACCTGCGTTTTTAAGGTCCTTACCTTTTGGCAGATAGTACAGTCCCAAGCGGTCGCCACTCAATTGCATTCTCGACGAATCGATGTTGCACTTGTTTACGTAGTTAAGGATTTGCTCGGACATGAAATTATCTGGCAATGCCGAAAAATAGGCTGATGGGACTTCCCAAAGCGCCAATGCAGTGGCCACGTTCAATTCTGCGCCACCAACATAAAAAGGTAGTTCATTATCTGCCAGCCATTGTCCATCCACATCAGGACAAATGCGCAACAGTAATTCCCCAAAACTTAAAACTTTCATTTAGCTAGTAATTTGTTTTTTAACGGTGTAAAATGTCATGATCGCGGTGAGTTCTCGAATGAATTTGATCATGATTTCTTCAATTAAAAGCTAAAATAGGCTTTTGCGTTGTTATAACAAATATTTTCAACTAATTGGCTAACCAATTTCATATCATTCGGAATTTCACCGTTTTCCATGTCGGTACCGAACAGATCACATAAGATACGACGGAAATATTCGTGACGTGGAAAGGATAGGAAACTTCGTGAGTCGGTTAGCATGCCCACAAACTGGCTCAACAGTCCCATATTTGATAAAGCATTGATTTGTTTGATCATGCCATCTTTTTGGTCTAAAAACCACCAGCCAGAGCCCCATTGTACTTTACCTGCTACGGTGCCATCTTGATAATTACCAATCATGGTCGCCATTAATTCGTTATCAGCAGGGTTTAAGTTATACAAAATAGTCTTAGCCAATTGGTTATTTGCATCGAGCTTATTTAAAAATCTAGCCAGTTGACGGCCTTGTGAAAAATCGCCAATGGAATCGAAACCTGTATCGGGTCCCAAACTAGATAGTAAACGATCGTTGTTATTGCGGATAGCACCTAAGTGATATTGTTGTACCCATCCTCTTCCGTGATCCCAAATGGCAAAAGTAAATAGCATGGCCGATTTGAACTTCAAGTTTTCTTCTGCCGTGATGCTTGCGCCATTTCTGATCTTAAGAAAGATTTGTGCGACTTCTTCTTCGGTATAGTCTTCGGCATAAATTTGCTCTAAACCGTGGTCAGATACTGAAGCGCCATTCTCCACAAAGAAATCATGACGAGACTTTAATGCTGCCAAATACTCCTGATAGTTAGCAATAGGCTTTTCAACGATAGTCGATAATTTATCAATGTACTGGTTCAATGCCACGGTATCATCAGCATTCATGGCCTTATCAGGTCGGAAAGCTGGCAATACTACCAAATCAATACCACTGGCTTTAATTTGCTGGTGGTAAGCTAAGTTATCTAAAGGATCATCAGTAGTACACAGGGTTTTTACGTTCATTTTTTTCAATAAACCCAAAACGCTGTATTCCTTGGTTTGCAGCTTGGCATTACATTCGTCCCAAATTTTCTTAGCCGTTGCTGGCGAAAGCAAATCGTAAACATCAAAATAACGTTGCAGCTCCAAGTGTGTCCAATGGTACAATGGATTTCTTAAAGTATAAGGAACGGTTTCTGCCCACTTTTCAAATTTTTCCCAGTCGGAAGCACCACCAGTGATGTAGTATTCATCAATCCCGAAAGTACGCATGGCACGCCATTTATAGTGGTCGCCATATAACCAAACCTGGGTAATATTCTCGAACTGTTTATCTTCTGCTATTTGCTCAGGAATTAAGTGATTGTGATAATCAATAATGGGCATATGCTTTGCATGTTGATGATACAAAGTTTTTGCGGTTTCCGTTTGCAATAAAAAATTCTCGTCTAAAAACTGTTTCATTTATACTTTTGGTTGTTTGGTTGTTTGGTTGATTTGTTGTTTAGATGACATGCAAATCAAATCCTTAAACCAGTTATTATTTTTTTACAGAAATACTTTAGATAATTGAACTTCGATTGTTATTGGTATAATAGATTTTTAACTAAAAAACCAAAAACCTAATCAACGAAACAACTAACTAAACTCCCCCGAAAATAGAGAAGCCGCCGTCTACGCAAATCATGGCACCTGTTACAAATTGAGAAGCATCGCTTAGCAACCAAACCAAAGCTCCTTTTAATTCATCAGGGTTACCAAAACGTTTAAATGGTGTTTGATTGATTACCGCACCACCTCTTGGCGTATATCCACCATCAGGCGTGGTTAATAAATTGCGGTTTTGCTCTGTTAAAAAGAAGCCTGGTGCCAAGGCGTTCATTCTGATTTTATCTCCGTAACGGTTAGCCAATTCCACTGCAAACCATTGGGTATAGCAATCTACTGCAGCTTTGCCCATGTTGTAGCCTAATACTTTGGTAATGGCTCTTTTTGAGTTCATCGAAGAGATATTCACGATACTTCCTCTTCCTGTTTCGGCAATGGCTTTACCAAACACTTGCGTAGGAATTAAGGTTCCCCAAAGGTTTAGATCCAGCACGGTTTTCATGCCATCCATTTTCATTTCGAAAATGTTTTCGTCTGGCTGTAATACACCATCAGGCATGTTACCGCCAGCAGCATTTACCAAACCATCAATTTTACCATAAGCAGCCAATACTTTCTCGCGAGCAGCAATCAGCTGTTCTTCGTTCATGGCATCAGCAATTAAAGCGATGGCCTTACCTCCGTTTTTATTGATTTCGTCGGCACGTTCGTTGGCTACTTTTTCGTTTCTGCCTAAAATACCTACCGTACCTCCCGCCTCAACAATGGCGTTGATGAAAGAAAGGCCTAATATTCCTGTACCGCCTGTTACAACGATTACTTTATCTTTTAATGAAAATGATTGCTCCATTTTATGTTTTATCACAAAGGCGCAAAGCACACAAAGATTAGTTCGATTGTGTACTGCGCTTGATTAGTTATCTATTTTTTTACCGCAAAGACGCAACAAACGCAAAGATGATTTTCACCTCACAGACTTACGAAGTTTTCGAAACTTCGTAAGTCTCTTATTTGCTAAAGCGTAACACTTTGCCCTTTTTAACTTTTGACTTTCTACTTTTTACTTATCTCAGTTCTCCTACTGCAAAAGTGTCCATATCTGCATAGTCCAAATTCTCACCTGCCATACCCCAAATGAAGCTGTAGTTTTTGGTACCAGCGCCAGAGTGAATGCTCCATGACGGTGATAAAACCGCTTCGTGGTTAGCCATTACAATGTGACGCGTTTGTTGAGGCTGTCCCATGAAATGGATGACCCTTTGATCTGCTTCTACATCAAAATAGAAGTAAACTTCCATTCTTCTGTCGTGGGTATGCGGCGGGATAGTATTCCAGATAGAACCTGTTGATAAGGAAGTTAAGCCCATTACCAATTGACAGCTTTGGATACCATCTTTATGGATATAACGAGAGATACGACGCTCATTAGCGGTTTCTAAAGCACCCAAATCAGCAGAGAAAACATCTGCATGACTTGCAAAAGCAGTAGGATAGCTGGTGTGAGCAGGAGCTGAAAGGGCATAAAAAACAGCAGGATTGCTACTGTCTTTGCTGCTAAACTTCACTTCCTTAACACCTTTACCTAAGTATAGACAATCTTTTTTAGCTAAATCATAGCTTGTTCCGTCGGCAACAATTGTTCCTTGGCCACCTACGTTAATGACGCCTAATTCTCTTCTTTCTAAGAAATACTCAGCACGTAAAATATCATAGTTACCTAAATCTACCACGCTGTTTACTGGTGTAATTAATCCAGTGATCATCCTATCGTAGTGCGAATAGACAAAATTTGCCTTGTCTGTCGCTTTCAAGTCGTCCAACAAAAATCTTTCTCTGATTTTTTCGGTGTCGTAGCTCTTGAAATCTTCTGAGTGTACTGCTTGTATTTGTTTCATTTTCTATATTTTGGCAATTTTTAGTTTGGCGAAGGGCGTTTGTTTTATCCTTCGACTAGCTCAGGATAACAAATGTTTCTGGCTCTTCGCCTATAAAGATACCCCTCTTTTCCATGGAATGAAATCATCTTGGTTAAGCAATACCGCTTTGGGAATTACTTCGCCACTGGCAGCCTTAATGCAATACTCCAAAATATCTTCACCCATTTCTTCGATGGTTTTCTCTCCTTCTATCACTGGTCCTGTGTTGATGTCGATAATATCGCCCATACGCTTGGTTAAAGCATTATTGGTTGCTACTTTGATTACTGGACAAACGGGATTACCTGTAGGTGTTCCCAAGCCTGTGGTAAACAAAATCAGGGTAGCGCCACTTGCGGCCTTTCCTGTAGTAGCTTCTACATCGTTACCTGGCGTACAAACCAAGTTTAAGCCTGGTTTGGTAGAAGGTTCTGTATAATCAAGTACATCCACAATAGGTGAAGTTCCACCTTTTTTGGCTGCACCATTACTTTTAATGGCATCGGTAATTAAACCGTCTTTAATATTTCCTGGCGAGGGATTCATGTGAAAACCAGAACCTGCATTTTCAGCAGCTTGGCTATAAGCGCTCATCAGTTTCATGAACTTTCTGGCCGAGGCTTCTTCCATGGTCCTGTCAATCATGTTCTGTTCAGCACCACATAGTTCTGGAAATTCTGCTAACAACACGGTACCGCCCAAAGCCACTAACAAATCGGCACAATAGCCTACGGCTGGATTAGCAGAAATACCGCTAAAACCATCGCTACCACCACATTTCACCCCTAAATTCATTTTGCTTAAAGGAGCTGGCTTTCTTTCTATTTTATTGGCTTCCACTAAACCTTCAAAAGTTTTTTTGATGGCTAGGGCAATCATATTTTCTTCGCTTTGCGATTGTTGTTGTTCGAAAATGAAAAGTGGCTTATCAAAATTAGGATTGCGTTCTTTTAAATCGGCAGCAAAATCACTGAGTTGCAAGTTTTGACATCCCAAGCTCAATACGGTTACGCCCGCCACATTGGGATGATCAGCGTAGGCCGCTAAAAGCTTGCTCAATACTGCGGCATCTTGCCTGATGCCTCCACAGCCACCTTGATGGTTTAAGAACTTAATGCCGTCAATGTTTTTGAAAAGTCGGTCATGTTGTGCCTCTGCAAAAGAAAGCGGCGCATCTAACGATGAAATAGAAGTCCCATTTTGATAGGCTTCTACTAAATGGCGGGTATAGCTTTTATATTTTGCGGTTACGGCATAACCCAATTCATTGTGCAAAGCTTCTCTAATGACATCCAAGTTTCTGTTTTCGCAAAAAACGGTTGGAATAAACAACCAGTAGTTAGCGGTGCCCACTTTACCATCTGAACGGTGATAGCCGTTAAATGTCCTGCCTTCAAATTTTGACACATCTGGTGCCTGCCACTCATAGTGATACGGCCTGAATTCATAAGGTGCAGCGGCATGTTTAAGGTTATCAGTAGTCATTCTGGTTCCCAGTTTTACTGGAAATTGAACTTTACCTACCAAAGTACCATACATATACACTTCCTCGCCAGTTTGCATATCCTGTGTATAGAATTTATGCTTGGCATCCACATCATCTACCAATTGGTAATTGGCACCCCTATAACCAACAATTTGGCCAGCCTTTAAATTAGTAAGGGCTACCAAAACGTTGTCTTTTGGATGTACTTTTAATACTTGTTGTTTCATTTATATCGCTTTAAGCTGCGCCGACATTTGCTTGGTCAACACGGCTTCTATCCCCTCTTCTAATATCGCTTGGTATTGTGCTTTCACGGTGGGAATAAAACCAGATAACTGGCTCAGGTTTGCCCCCCAGAAAGTTTGATCTGTCAAAACCTCTTCTACAAAGGTTTCTTGATTTTGGTTGTATTTTTCAAATAAATAAGGTGCAGAGTCATCGTTTAACTGATAACTCGCACCATTATCCAAACCAAAATATAGATTGTTCTCCTTTCTCTGTACACGAGAAAAGGCCAAGTAAGCCGCAAAGCCTAGGGCAATATGCATTGGAACTTGGTTAAATATTTTATAGTAATTCAGTAACAATGGTAGTATTCTGATTTTCATCTTCATACTGTACTGAAATGCAATGCTTGTCCATAAATGTTCAATAGAGGGGTTTGCAAAACGGTCTTTAACACTATTGGCAAAGGCATCCGTTTGTTTTTTATCTACTTTATAAGGAATTGCTGGCGCTATCTCATTAGCCATTAGGGTTTCGATATAGCTCGTCATCAGCTCTTGGCTCATGGCGTTTTTAACCGTATCAATGCCTAATAAAAAGGCAATGCCCGAGCTCAGGGTATGCGTACCATTGAGCAAACGCACTTTTAGCTCCCTGTATATTTCAATGTCTTCGGCAATAATCACTCCTTGGTCTACCGTAGCGAAAGAAAGCACCTCCGTAACGTGTTTGCCACCTTCAATAGCCCATAAACGATAGGGTTCGGTCATTGAAAGCAAAGTGTCTTTGTAACCCAATTCTTCCTGCAAAACGGCATAGGTTTCTGCATCTGGCTTTCCAGGCACAATTCTGTCTACCAAAGAATTACAAAAATTGTTAGCTTGTACCAACCAAGCCATAAAACTTGCTTCCAATTGGTTGTAATGAGCCAATTTCAGCACAATTTCGCCCAATTTTTTTCCATTATCTGGAATAAGCTCAGTAGCTACAATCACCAATCCTTTATCTGGCTGACCATTGAAAGCTTGATAACGCTCGTAAAGTACCGCCAATAATTTTGCAGGAAATGAGTTAGGTGGATTTAATTGAATGTTTTCTTCCACATATTGGATTCCTACTTCGGTAGTATTAGAAATAACAATTTGTAAATCTTTGGATTTGGCAATTTCTAAAATCAATTGCCAATCTTTTTCGGCCGCAATGACCCTACTGATGGCTGATGAAATGATATTTTCTGAAACAGGACTTCCGTTTTCAATGCCACGTACACAAAGAGTGTATAAGGCATCTTGATGATCAAACTCTGAAGTATTTGCTCCTGTTGATTTAACTACAGCAATGCGACCATTGAAAATGCCCTCACGGTTTGCTTTATCAATAAAGTAATCTGGTAAGCCTCGCAACAACACCCCAGTTCCAAACTGCAACACCTTCTCTGGTAAATCAAAGATTTGCGGGCTTGGCACTACCACATTCTCAGTGGCTATCAATTTCAGATTATCTTTTGATAAAATCATCTCTCTATATACTGCTTTTCAACTTTTTTTTGAGCTAGTAAAGAGACATAATGTACCGTTACTAGCATTTGGTCGAAACAATTCTACATAATTTATGCTAGTAAAATCCCGATTTTAACGCAAATATTTGCGCAATCGTTCCCGAGAACGTAGGGCATTTGAGTTCTTAGATTTTATCGTTGTATATCGTTATTTTTTATCTGCCATAGGCTACCAAGACTACTACCACATATATTTATTTCATCTCTATCGACACAAAATCATAAAGCAGACTTGGTGTTGTATTTACTCTTCCAATTTCTATATTTGGACTATCGCCTTTAACATTTAACGAGAATATGGACAACGAAATAAAAATACCTGTACTTAATGCCGAACAAATTAGGGTTTTGGGTGCTTTAATGGAAAAAGCCAAAACCACTCCCGACTACTACCCGATGACGATGAATGGTTTGGTTTCGGCCTGCAACCAAAAAACGTCGAGAAAACCAGTCGTTAACTATGATGAAGAAGTGATTGGTACAGCTTTAAATTCCTTAAAAATTGCTGGTTTGACTTCTACGGCAACAGGAGGTTCTATCCGCAACATTAAATACAAGCATAATTTTGCCATTGTTTACCCCCTATTGCCCTCTGAAGTGGCGGTAATGTGCCTGTTGTTTTTACGTGGACCACAAACACCTGGCGAAATCAATACCAATTCTGGTCGTTTATACGAATTTGAAACCTTGGAAGAAGTTCAACAAACTTTAGAAAAGCTTGCTAGTGAAGGCTATGTTAAACAATTGCCAAAGCGTCCTGGACAAAAGGAACAGCGTTATATGCATCTTTTTGCTGGTGATGTTGAATTTAACGAGGATGACTATGCACATGATGAACCTGTGAAATCAAATTCGCAGCTTGAAGAAAGGGTAGCTAAGTTAGAAACTGAATTGGCAGAGCTTAAAGAGAATTTTGATAAGTTGATGAAGGAACTTTATTAGGGATTAGTAACTAGTTGTTAGTGGCTAGGGATTAGGAACCAGGAGTTAGGGGTTAGGGGTTAGTGACTAGTGGATAGTACCTAGGCATAGTCCAGCCTCTTCGGGATTAGTGGATAGTAGTTAGGTGTTAGCTAGCCCAGTCCTCTCCTACAACGTCATCTCGACTGGAGTGCAACGAAATGGAGAGATCTAACGACTTGATTACTATAAAGGAAGCAATTAGCTTTTTGTCATTCAGAGCACAGCTATGAATCTCATTAATTAGTCCAAAGATTTAACTTCGTTGATTTTCATTTTACTTCGTAGCCGCTTCGCGGTCTCCATCCCGAAAG
>NZ_JAELTX010000140.1 GCF_016429065.1 Pedobacter sp. ASV17 | reverse complement strand
CACCGGCGATACCGTGATTAAAAGAAGACGTGGAAAAGCCATTTACACTGCTTTAACGGGTACGCGCTACAAAATAAATGAAATTACTTTCCCTCCCGACACGGGCGATTTGACCCACAACATCAACCAAAACAAGGGCAAAACATTATTGAAACGTGGCGATTTTTATGATTTGGACACCTACAAAAATGAACGTATCCGAATTGACAACGACCTAAAAGAAAGTGGCTATTTCTATTTTAGCCCCGAGCATTTGATCTTACAGGTAGATAGCACCATTGGTAATCACTTGGTGAACATTAATGTACGTATTAAAACCATTGCGCCAGATGCCGCACTGAAACCTTATACCGTTAGGAATATTAACATTTACCCGAGCTACAGCTTGCGAAGAGATAGTGTTTTAAGGCGATTAAAACCGTTGCAATACAATGATTTTAATATCTACGACAATCGTAACACCTATAAACCAAGGGTTTTTGACAGATTGGTATTCTTTAAAAAAGGAGAAAGATACAACCGTAAAGACCACAACCAATCCTTAAACAGGATGGTGAACTTAAATGCTTTTCAAGACGTAAGGGCAGAATTTTTGCCGATAGACAGTTTCAAAAACAACCAGCTTGACTTGAATATCTATCTCACCCCACTAAAGAAAAATTCGCTTACCTTTTCGGTCACAGGAACCCAAAAATCCAATAACTTTATCGGGTCGGAGCTAAAAATTACGCAAACTACCCGAAATATTTTCAGGGGAGCCGAACAATTGGATGTGAGCGCCAGTGGTGGCTTTGAAACCCAATATAGCGGACAAGCCAAGGGCGTTAATTCCTACTCCCTTACTGGAGAAGCAAAACTCACCCTACCCCGCTTTATCGTTCCCTTTTACAAACCACGAAGCACCAACGCATTTACCCCAAAAACCATTATTTCATTGGGCTATCAATTGCTGAGTAGAGATACTGTTTACAAACTGAACTCTTTCAAAGCACAATACGGTTACAATTGGAAAGAAAACCAGTTTAAGGAGCACAATTTCTTCCCAGCATCTATCAACTTGGTCACTTCAAATAAAGATATTAATTCCCTCGCCTATCAAAACCTTATTTTGCAAAATCCTGGGTTACAGTACACCTTAGAAAATCAGTTCATCATTGGTAGTAATTATAACTTTACCTACACCGACCAGATGCAGGAAAAACGTCGCCATAACTTATATTTCTTTGGCGGCTTGGAAACCAGCGGAAATGTTTGGGGGCTTTTTGCAAGTAAAGATCCAAAGGGTGGCCGTACGGTACTCAATACCACATTATCCCAATTTGTAAGGATAGAAACCGATTTAAGAAGTTATTATAAAATTAATCCAGGAGTGATTTGGGCCAACCGCTTGAATTTAGGTTACGGCTATGCTTACGGCGGTAGTAGCTCCCTTCCATTCGTCCGTCAGTTTTTTGCGGGCGGTACCAACGATATCAGGGCTTTTAGAGCCAGATCGTTAGGGCCTGGAACCTACCAGGTACAAAACAACAACACTGGCTTTGCCGATCAAGGTGGTGATGTGAAAATGATGCTCAACTCGGAATTAAGATTTAAAATTGTGAGTATTCTTCATGGAGCTGCTTTTGTAGATGCTGGAAACATTTGGCTACGTAAAGGAGATTCAAGGCCAGGTTCAGCCTTCAAATTGAAGGATGCTTTGGATGAACTTGCCGTAGGTACAGGTGTTGGTTTAAGGATTGATGCGACTATATTTGTGATCCGCCTAGATGGCGCCTTTCCTATTCGCAAACCATTTTTACCTAAAGGACAACGTTGGGTAATAGATGATATAGATTTTGGCAGCAAAGGCTGGAGAAGAGATAATCTTGTTTTAAACATTGGCATCGGATATCCGTTTTAACAGTATGAAAAGAATTCCTAGGAAAATAAAGTCACTATTTGTAAACACCTACCACTTATTTATTGCGGCGGGCAAGGGTTTTATGGAAGATCGCGTGATGAAGTTAAGTGCCGCCTTGGCTTACTACACCATCTTTTCACTCACGCCTTTAATCATTATCGTCATTTCCTCCGCATCTATCTTTTTGGGTGACAATATGGACCCTAACACTAAATTATTTGGGGAGATTAGCGAACTGATTGGCAGTAGTGCCGCCAATCAGTTAAGGACTTTTGTGAACAATGCCAATCTATCTGGGCGAAGTACCATTGGCTTAGTCATTGGTATCTCCACGTTGATCATTGGTTCCACGGCTATTTTCATTGAAATACAAGATAGTATCAACCTGATTTGGAAAGTAAAAGCGGTTCCTAAAAAAGGCTGGAAAAAACTTATCACCAACCGTTTGTTGTCTTTCTCCTTAATTGCCTCATTAGGCTTTTTATTGCTCGTATCACTAGTGGTAAACAGTGTAGTGGTGGGTATTGGAGGAAAGCTAGATAGTTATGCGGCCAAGATCGGTATTGAAGAGGTATCGGGCTGGTTAATGCTTATTGTAACCAATGCTTTAACCCTAGCAGTAGTAACTTCCATTTTCGCTATTATTTTTAAGGTATTACCTGATGTGAATTTAAAATGGAAGCCAGCCTTGATTGGTGCATTATTTACCGCCCTACTTTTCAGTTTAGGTAAATACATTATTGGCATTTATATCGAAAAAGGTAATCCTGGTTCAGCATTTGGAGCAGCCAGTTCCATTATTGTGATTTTGGTTTGGATTTACTACACCGCTATTATCTTGTATTTTGGTGCCGAGTTTACCCAAGCCTATGCAGAAAAGTTTGACACCAAAATTACGCCTTCAAAATATGCCGTGCACTTGAAAACCATTGTGGTAGAAAAAGAGGTGGACAAATTACCGCCGCAGCATCCAGAAGAGACCGTAAAGGTTAAGCAAGAAGAATAAGTTTAACCTCATTATTTCCTCCGATATGTCGGAGGGATACCCAACGGGCGAGGTGTTTTTTATTCTCAATGCATCAAACCCAACATTAAATTACGCTACAATAAAACTCACAATTTTGGCAATCAGTTCCTTTTCCGAATAAGGTTTCAGTACCAAATCGTTCATTCCCGCTGCAAGATATCTGTCTCTGTCTTCCTCCAAAACATTAGCAGTTACACCAAGTACTGGAACTTTTGATTTGATGTTATCCTTATCTGCTCTAATCATGCGGGTAAGTTCAACTCCACCCATAATCGGCATTTGCACATCAGTGAGTACTAAGTCGTAATTATTTTTGGCAAAAAGCTCAAACGCTTCCGAACCATCATAAGCGGTATCCGTAATTACCTTGTATTTTTTAATGACCGTTTGAGCCAATAATACGTTCATTTTATTATCGTCAACCAGCAAAATCCTCTTTCCTGCCAAATGATCAACATCAGTAATGGCCAAGCTTTTTTGCTTACTGGCAACGTCATCACAAAGCTCATAAGGAATTTCAAAAGTAAAGTTCGATCCCTTATTCATCACACTGGTTAAACCTATTTTACCTTTCTGCAACTCCACAATGCGCTTGCAAATAGCCAAACCTAATCCAGTTCCTTTTTGAGTATTTTTAGTGGTTGAGTAATTTACTTGCGAAAATTCATCGAAAATAACAGCAGCATCTTTATCTTCAATCCCCACTCCTGTATCAATCACCTGTATTTTCAAAGTTACAATCTTTTTAGATACCGCGATCATATCTGCCTTAAGCGTTACAGAACCTTTATCCGTAAATTTAATAGCATTACTCAACAAGTTCATAATTAACTGCTTCAACCGCAACGAATCACCTATAATGGTTAAACCCGCATTAAACGATATTTCTTTGTCTAGTTTAAGTCCTTTTCTAGAAGCTTGAATGGCAATGCTATTTAGCACCTCATTAATGGCATCTGCGGGGGCAAAGGCCACTTTATCAAAATTGATTTTACCTACCTCATATTTTGAAAAATCGAGAATATCGTTTACTAAATCCAGCAGCAACTCCGAAGAGGTCTTAATGGCCTCCACCTGCTCCTTTTGCTGTGAAGAAAGATTGTCTTGACTCAATTGCTCTGAAAAACCAATAACGGAATTGAGCGGCGTACGGATTTCATGGCTCATATTGGCCAAAAATCTGCTTTTGGATTGGGCATATTGCGAAATCCTATGACCATAATCAATCAATTCGCCCTCATTGCGATAAATTTTCCATAGGTTAAACAAGATAATTACCACCAAGGCTAGCAACAATCCGAAGATTACCAAGTAAATTTTGTCAATACTCTTAAAAGTGTTATCCAGATCATACTGGATATTCTTTTTAGTTTGAGAAACAAAGGCTAACTCGGAAGTTTTAAAATTTTGAAGAAGAAATACAATTTCGTTAATGATACGTGAATTGATCCGTAAAATACCGATCTCATTATCCTTTAATATTTTGTTGGCCGCATACAAATTTCGAAAGTAGGTATTGATATTCTTGATCTGCATTTTGTTGTAGTTCTTACTCGACAACGACGTATCTAAAGTAATTTCCTTTTTCACCAAAACAGCATTGGTATCCACCTTTCCTTTCTTCCTTGAAAAAGCGTCTGCAATCCTGCCAAACAAGCCTTTTTCTTTCACTTCCACCTTAGGCTTTATGGTGTCGATAACTACCATTGTTTTAAACCTTCCTTGGGTAATTTCCATCCCTCTGGTGAAAGTTCGCTGTTTAAGGGTATCAATATTAGCATTGATCAAAAACAAACTATCAGTAAGCTCCTTAAGCTTCAAATAGACTTGCATTTTTGCTTTTTTCTGGCTCACCAAACCTTTCACATTTTTAGAATAGCTAGTGGTGCTTTCACGGAATTGCAGCGTATCTAGAATTTTGGAAACACGACCAATTTCACTGGAAAACAATTTCATGTAGGTGTTATTCCCAGTGGCTTCAAATAACCTACAATTATTATCAGCCTTATATAAAAGCAGTACGCAGGTATCTAACTGCGAATAGTCATTTTCAATGCTATTGAGTTGATTTACATTTTCTGAAAGTAAATTGATGCGGTTGTTGCGGGTATAAAAAAAGATTGCTGAAATAAAAAGAGCCAGCAATAAAATTACAATAAGCCCATAGCGAGAAGCACTTTTTTTAGTGTTGATAGTCATACGTTGCGTTAATGCGGATCGTCCGAAGTGCAACATAGAGGCAAATATCATGCCCTAAACAATGCTACTTTTACATTTTAAAAGCAAAGCATTTTAGCCCTTCAAGACAAAGCCATAATTTACTGAAAACATTAGTATTACGTCGTTATGCCACTTCTAAATCTTCTATCTCTTTTTCTTCAGCATCTACCTCATCTTTTTCAATACGTAGATTTTTAATGATATGTTGTTGCCTATCGGGAGTATTTTTCCCCATATAATACTCCAATAAGCTCTTAATAGTTTGTTCTTTCAGAATTACAGGGTCAAGGCGAATGTCTTTTCCAATAAATAAGCCAAATTCATCAGGAGAAATCTCTCCTAAACCTTTAAAACGAGTAATCTCTGGCTTACCACCTAATTTGGCAATAGCATTTCTACGTTCTTCATCGCTATAGCAATAGATCGTTTCCTTTTTGTTCCTTACCCTAAAAAGTGGCGTTTGAAGAATATAGACGTGCCCAGCTTTTACCAAGTCAGGAAAAAACTGCAGGAAGAAAGTCATCATTAACAAACGAATGTGCATTCCATCCACATCGGCATCCGTAGCAATGACAATGTTGTTATAATGCAAACCTTCCAAACCATCTTCAATATTCAGAGCGTGCTGTAAAAGGTTAAATTCCTCATTTTCGTAAACCACCTTTTTGGTCAATTCGTAGCAATTTAAAGGCTTACCTTTCAAACTAAACACCGCTTGTGTTTCTACGTCTCTTGATTTAGTGATGGAACCAGAAGCCGAATCCCCCTCGGTAATAAACAAGGTGGTTTCATATCTCCTTTCGTGACTAGTATTAAAATGCGCTTTGCAATCTCTCAACTTTTTATTGTGTAAAGATGCTTTTTTAGCCCTGTCATTCGCCAACTTCTTAATGCCTGCAATATCCTTACGCTCACGTTCCGATTGTTTGATACGGGTTTCAATAGCATCTGCTACATCTTTATGTTTATGCAGGTAATCATCCAATTCCTTTTTCAAGAAATCGTTGATGAAAGTACGAACGGTTTGCCCTTCTGGTGCTATTCTTTCCGAACCTAATTTAGTTTTAGTTTGTGATTCGAAAACAGGCTCCTGAACCCTAATCGCTATCGCAGCAATAATGGATGCTCTAATATCTGAAGCATCATAATCTTTATTGTAATATTCTCTGATGGTTTTAACTACCGCTTCTCTAAATGCCGCTTGGTGCGTACCTCCTTGTGTAGTATACTGTCCGTTTACAAAAGAGTGGTAATCTTCACCATATTGCTGACCATGGGTCATCGCTACCTCAATATCATGCCCTTTCAGGTGGATAATTGGATAACGGATTTCTTCGGGCTTGTTTTCTCTCGAAAGCAAATCGTACAGACCTCTTTCCGAGAAATACTTTTGGTTATTGAAATTAATGGTCAATCCTGTATTCAAGAAAACGTAGTTCCAGATCATAGTCTCTACAAAATCGGGAATGTAGCGGTAGTTTCTAAAAATGGTTTCATCAGGATAAAAAGTAATTGAAGTACCGTTACGCTGTGTCGTATCAATTTCTGGATGCTCCAACGTGACCAACCCTTTGCTAAACTCCACTCGTTTTGTTTTACCTTCACGGTAACTTTGTACCACAAAAATGGTAGAAAGTGCATTTACCGCCTTGGTACCTACCCCATTCATCCCTACTGATTTTTGGAAGGCATTACTATCGTATTTACCACCTGTATTCATTTTAGAAACACAGTCGATTACTTTTCCCAAAGGAATACCACGGCCGTAATCTCTTACAATCACTTTGTGTTCATGCAGGCTAATATCTATGGTTTTCCCAGCACCCATCATAAATTCGTCGATGGAGTTATCGAGGATTTCTTTTAACAATACATAAATCCCGTCATCTTGTGCCGAACCATCACCCAACTTACCGATATACATACCGGGACGTCTGCGGATGTGCTCTTGCCAATCTAAGGACTTAATACTGTCTTCGTTATAGATAGGTTCTGCCATAATACTGTTGTTTTACTTGTGGATTGCTTCGAAAATAAAATAAGCCATACAAATTTAATCAATTTCGACTGTTTTTATTGGCTAGATTTCCACATTTGAACAATCCGCTGACCATTTGGTATTTTTTTGATGACGGAATTGCTGAGCGGCATTTTATTGTTAAATTGTGCTTGATAAACCAAACTACGTAATAAAAATTAAGAATTATCCTCCCCCTACCCCAATTTGCCTAAACATCATGCATCTCCCTTTGGAGAGCTTGCTCCGATACTTCGGAGGAGAATTAAAGAGGGAGGCTTCTTATTCGAGTTATTTTAATTTGATAAACCTAAACCAACAAACTAAACTATTCAATGAACCCCGAGAAAAAACAACTTTCGCTTTTCGATCTTTCCATGATTGTGGTGAGCCTAGTGATAGGGATGGGTATTTTTAGAACTCCCGTAAATGTTGCTGCTAAAGCCCAAATCCCCGAACTCTTTTTTCTAGCTTGGATTATAGGAGGTTTTGTGGCACTTTGCGGTGCCCTAACCTATGCCGAAATTGGTTCTCGTTATCCTGTTACTGGAGGTTATTACAAGATCTTTTCGGTGTGCTACCACCCTTCCATTGCCTTTGCCATTAACTGTATCATTGTGGTAAGTAACGCCGCTTCAGTGGCAGGGGTTTCCTTAATTGGTGCCGAGTATTTGAATAAGGCGCTATTCCCTGTGGAGATGCAAACCAATGACCACCGTATCCTTATAGGCTTGGTGAGCATTATTATTTTTTACACCATTAACCTACTTGGGCTAAGAACCAGCTCCAGAACCCAAAACGTGCTTACCATGATTAAACTGGTGATGGTAATTACGCTAATCTGTGCTATTTTCTTTGGTGGCCAAACACAGCAACTACCCTCTGTTTTTAACACTGCTAATGGCTTGCCAGCTACTTGGAGCGATTATGGAAAAGCACTTGGCATTTGTTTAATTGCCGTTTCCTTTAGTTTTGGAGGCTATCAACAAACCATCAACTTTGGTGGTGAAGCTAAAGAGGCCAAAAAGGTAATTCCCCGTTCAATTTTAGTTGGTTTGGGTATTATCATCACACTTTACATGGCCATTAATTACGCCTATGTAAAAGTGATTGGTTTTGAGCAACTGAAATCAGCACAAAGTATTGCGGCTATTCTTGCAGGGCAAATTTTTGGTCCAACAGGTTTTACCATTCTTTCGGTACTGATCTTCCTTTCGGTGTTGGGCTATGTAAACGTTAACCTTTTGAGCAACCCAAGGGCTATGTATGCCATGGGCGAAGAAAAAGCATTGCCTCAAATTTTCACTAAAAAAACGAAGAAAAATGATGTGATGGTAGTGAGCCTTACGGTGTTCACCATCCTGTCAATCATTACCCTATTTTATGCCAAAACCTTCGACAAAATTTTAAATTATACCATTTTCATGGATGGTGCAGGCATGATTTTCTCGGCCGCTACTATTTTCTATCTACGTAAAAAAACCGCACATCTAGACAAGAACACTATTTACACCATGAAGTTGTATCCTCTAATGCCTATTATTTTCATTGCAGCTTATTTATTTGTAGCCATCAGCATTTATAATGATGACTCGGAGGCAGCATTAAATGGCATTTACATTTTCCTAGGTTTTGTAGCGATCTATTTCATCAATAAATTTTTAAACAGAAGAAAAGCGACTTTATAAGATTAAAACGATAGAAAGTCAGCTTTTTACTTTAGACTTTTAACTTAAATGGATATTTCATACATTTTAAATGAGCTTGGCGAAGAAAGGGAAAACTATTTCAATGCCATTGCCCCACCCATTATCCAAACCAGCAATTTCAAATTCAACACGGTTGATGATTTTAGAAAAGCTTTGGCAGATGAGTATCAGGGTAATCTTTACTCAAGGGGCTTTAATCCAACCATTGATATTTTAAGGAAAAAGCTAGCGGCTTTAGATGGTGCTGAAGATGCTTTGGTTTTTGGCAGTGGCATTGCAGCAGTAACCATTCCTGTTTTGGCCTTGCTAAATGCTGGCGATGAAGTAGTATGCGTAGAAAATCCTTACAGTTGGACCATTAAATTATTTAACGACTTCCTTCCTAAATTTGGGGTAAAAACCACTTTTATAGACGGAAGCAATACTTCGGCAATTGAAGCAGCCATCACGCCACAAACCAGATTGATTTATCTAGAATCGCCCAATACTTTCAGTTTTGACGTGCAAGATTTGGAAGCTATTGCCACCATAGCAAAAGCTAGGGGAATCATCACCATGATAGACAATAGCTATTGTTCGCCGCTTTACCAACAACCCATTGCGTACGGAATTGACCTGGTAGCACAATCGGCTACTAAATACCTGGCTGGTCATAGCGATGTGATGGCTGGCGTAGTTACAGGCAAACAGGAATTGATTAAAAAGATATTCGAGAAAGAATACATGAACATTGGGGCTTCTTTAGCTCCCCAAAATGCTTGGTTATTGCTGCGTAGCTTACGCACCTTACCTATTCGCTTAGAAAAGATTACAGCCAATGCCAATAAGGTAATCGAATATTTGGAACAGTATCCAAAAGTGGAAACGGTGCTTCATCCTTTTAGCAAAAACAATAAGCAACTTGATTTGGCAAAAAAACAAATGAAAGCTTGTGGCGGACTGTTTAGCATTACCCTTAAAAATCCTAGTTTAGAAAAGATAGAAACCTTTTGCAACAGCCTAAAACATATCTTAATGGCAGTGTCATGGGGTGGTTACGAAAGCTTGATTATCCCCGCTTGTGCAGGCATCAGTAAAGCTGATTTTGATGTAAATAACCCAAGACATATTTTAATCAGGATTTACGTTGGTTTAGAAGAACCTGAGTATTTAATAAAGGATTTGGAACAGGCCTTTGAAAAGATTTAGCGCATTGTGAATTAGATAAACCTCGCAGGTTTTTGAAACCTGCGAGGTTTTTAATCTCGCCTTTCCTACACTGTCACGCTGAGCCTGTTGAAGCGTTAGCAACCCTAACATCACAACAACAATGCAAAATGGATATTGAAAATTACTTAAACAAATTTCAAAAAGCGGCAGACCAACTTAACAGAAAGCAACTTGACAAAAAACAAATTGAAGTTGCGGTAGGCGTAGTTTTAAATTCTGTTTTTTTAAAGCTTTATAAAAAAGCTTGGACAAGCACCTCCCAAGATCCATTGACTGCTACCTCAAGAATATTCTTTTCCATTTGGATAAATGATTCGACAATAAAGGAGCAAAAAATATACTATAACATCCATGCCTTGAAACTACGACAACTAAAAGGTTATGCTATACAGAGTAGAAAATTTGCAGAAACCTTTAGACACAGCTTTAAGGATTTCGAGTATCAATGGCAAAATGTAAGCGTAAACTTTGGACCGCTAACTTTAATGGAAGGTTGGATAAAAATTGATTTAGAGAATTTTCAAGACGATATTCTTAAACTGGCGAACAACTTCTTAGAAATAGACCATTTGATTGACAATACGCTCGCCAAATTTAAATAGGTAAAGAGTTTAAACAAACTTCGTAAGTCTAATTGAAATGCTTGCCTTTTGAATACTATCACGCTGAGTTTCCCGAATAATCGGGATAAGTGATCGAAGCGTCTGACACCGATGAAATAGATCCTTCAACAACTTACCCTTCACAAACCTCGCAGTTTTTTGAACCTGCGAGGTTTTAAAAAAACCGCAAAAAATCCTATCAAATAAATTTTACCTACCTTTGTGGCTCGAAGCAGAATTTCTTTAATCATTTAAAGCAACTCAAAAGTTAGTCCTTCAACAAATGATTGTTCTAGCTTCTTCGTAAGTAAAGCTCCTTTTGGGTTGTTTTACTTTTTATTTTTTACTTTTTACTTTAAAAAAATGTTGTTTTCACAATTAAGGCTTATTGAGCCTATATTAAAAGCTGTTGAGTCCGAAGGATATCAAAATCCAACTCCTATACAGCAAAAAGCTATTCCTAGTATTTTAAAACTAAAAGATTTACTGGGTTGTGCACAAACGGGTACAGGAAAAACCGCCGCCTTTGCCATTCCTATGTTGCAAATTTTGCACATGAGACACTTAAAAACCAACAAAAAAGCCATCAAGGCTTTGGTTTTAACACCTACCAGAGAGTTGGCCATTCAGATACAAGAGAGTTTTAGCGTTTATGGCAAAAATTTGCCCGTTAAAAATGCCGTAATTTTTGGAGGTGTAGGCCAACAACCACAAGTAGATGCGTTGAGAAAAGGTGTGGATGTTTTGGTAGCTACTCCAGGAAGACTATTGGACTTAATGGGCCAAGGCCATGTGAACCTAAGTGAGCTGGAAATTTTTGTATTGGATGAGGCCGACCGTATGTTGGACATGGGGTTCATTAACGATGTAAAAAAGGTAGTAGCTAAATTGCCTCAAAAAAGACAAACTTTATTCTTCTCGGCAACAATGCCACCAGAGATAGAAAAGTTGGCCAATACCATTTTAAAAGATCCAGTAACGGTAGAGGTTACACCTGTTTCTTCTACTGCTGATACC
>NZ_JAELTX010000013.1 GCF_016429065.1 Pedobacter sp. ASV17 | reverse complement strand
GTGCCTTAGAGGTGCACGAAAGTGTGAAAGGTGGCATGGCGGAGAGAGAAGCATTAAATGCGTTTTCACAAAAAGTAATGGGATCTATTGATCGATAGAAACTTTTTTTCGTAACGGGGTTAAACCTCGCAGGTTTTTAAAACCTGCGAGGTTTTTTTATATCTACTATCCCATTTATGAACGCCAAAACGATTTGGCACAAAATTTAAATCAATTTGTGTATTGGAGATCTACATTAAGCATTTTTAAAGTTCTACAAACAAAAAAGCACAAGAACTAAATCTTGTGCTTTTTTGTTAAATATCGTTTTGTATCAGCTCGGCTTGCTATTTTACCATTATTGTCCATTTAAGTTCAGCACCGACTTCAGGACCAACATTTTCTCCAAAAGCGACACTGGTTCCATATATAGTTATATCAATATTGGCTCCATTTATTTTAGCGGAACTCGTTAATGGCGCACTTTTGTATCCGTTTACTGTGGCCCCATCACTATTTGCAGTAACAACCACCATGGTAGGTGTATAACTCAAACCATGAGCAAATGAATACGTAATGCTTCCCGTTGATGTGGCAGAAACTACCAGCATCTTTGGTATATCACTTGTTGTGGCTAGTGTGCCTGATTTATATGGTAAATCTAGAACACATGAAAAAGCACCTATTGTTCTATCTTTTGGGTTTATTTCTATATAACTACCATCTTCTGAAAATACTTGTACTAGTCCAGGCTGCGCTAAAAACATCCCCCCATCATCGATGTTTTGTGACACTATTTGTCCTGTGGAGACAAATGAGATAGCTTCTGTACCTTGTACTAAAAGATAGCTGTCGTTTCCGTCTAATTTTTGGACGCCAGTAAAGAAATTACCTCCTGCTAGGTTTGCTTTTGTTGGATCTGAGCTCCCGCCCGACACAAATGGTGTCCAGTTGGTATTGGTTAAACCAATATTTAAAGTGTAGGTGCTATCTACCATAGCAGATTTAACCCGCACTAACATCCCTGCTTTCCTACGGGCTAAAGGAATGGCGTTACGTTCCTGCCAGGAACCTACCGCCATTAAACCCCCTTTGCCCAAGCTATCTACATGAGTAGGGTAGGTATCGGTTGGGCCGTTGGGTTCAATTTTGCCCAATACTTTAACCTGGGCACTAACGGTGAGCGCTGATAAAATCAGAATAAAGGTGATTAATATATTTTTCATTGTGTATTGTAAGAGTTATGGGATAATAAGACAGCTTGCGGCAAGCTTTGACGTCTTTATTGAACGATACCATTATTGCTAAAGCAGATATCATACCTTCAGTTAGACTTGTATTCTGGCTAAACGGTTCTCATCAGGAATATTACAACAGATAAAAGTAACTTTAATGAACCTATTTTACCATTATAGTCCATTTCAAATTATTAGTTCCAGCAGGAGGGGGTGTGGCTACGAAATCATTTGTAACATAAATAACATGAACGTTTGTACTATCAACTTCAACTAATATCCTTCCATTTGCAGCTACAGAGTTAGCATTAACTAATACCATTGTAGGTAAGTAACTCAATCCATGAGGGAAACTAAATTGAAAAGTTGAACCATCGCCGCTTGCTGTAGCTAAAAACATCTTACCTATATCCTCAGGATTGATTGTTGCTATAGTTCCTGATTTTGATGGATAAGTAACTGTTGCATCCTTTGTCAACATAGGTGACTGAACTGTCAGGTAATGGTTGTTGTTAAAATACCTAGTCCAAAAGCCTGTATACCAAGCTTTCTTACTTGACTCAGATAATGCCCCATCCATAAAATAAAGACCGTTACCGTTTAACGTAGCGTAACGAGTTCCTAAATCTTCACCGATCTCAAATAAATTAGAAGCGGTTACCAGACCCGTAGTGTATTCTGCATTAGGATTAATAATATTAATAGTATTATTTATAGTATTAGTCCCAGTAAATGTATTGCTACCCACAAGATTGGCTTTATCATTTAGAGCTGTAAATATTGGCGCTACTTGTGTAGCTAAACCCTGCACCTTACCTACTCCACTGGATGTTATAACTAACAAGCTATCGGTTAGTTGACCAATAAAAGGTATGTTTTTAACATTGGTTAGGTTTACATCCGCCTTTCCACTCAAATCAACATTAGTATTGACCCATTCCTGAGTGGCTAGTGTACCGTTTGACGTAGGCATAGCAACTAGAATATCACCACTTAAAAACTCACCCTGCGAAGTCAAATAAGTTCTTCTCCCTCCTTTATTAAAGTTGATAGCTAGAGGTTCTATAGTCATATCCTCACCAGCTGCCCCTCTATTCAAGACGTTTATATTACCAGCCTTTACAGATGTAATAGCATCTTGATTTTCGTCTACTATCTTAAACTCGTTACTAGTTATAGTGGCTCTACTATCGTTGTAGTTTAATTCTTGAAGCCCAGTAAAACTATTACCGCCTGCCAAGTTAGCCTTGCCACTAACATCCACACTAGCAACATAAGGCAGCCAATCAGCGTTGGTTAAACCCACCCCCAGCCTGTATAAACTATCAACGGTAGCAGACTTTATGGAAACCATCATGCCCGCTTTTCTTCTGAGTAATGGGATGCTGTTTCTTTCTTGCCATGTTTTGACGGCTACAAAACCTCCTTTACCCAGGCTGTCCACATGGGTAGGGTAGGTGTCGGTTGGACCATTGGGCTCTATTTTGCCTAATACTTTAACTTGCGCATTAATGGTAAGCGTAAATAAAGCCAAAATTAATGTAATGAATATTCTTTTCATAGTATGATGGTTTTACTGAATAACGGCCGTTACATTACCACCTGTTTCGTTATTTGAGGTGTACACATTGTAATTTTGTGTGTAGCCTGATACATTGGTAAAACTAATTACCGTTTTGGTGAATGATGACAAACTTTCCAATCCGCCGATATTGATGTTTGATAAATCTCCTAAGTTGGAAGGGTAGGCGTAAAAGACACGGTTGCTTCCGCTTGCGGTGATGGAAAAAGTTCCTGCTTTATTGTTAGACAAAGCATTGCTCCCTCCAGCGCTTGCCAACAAATCACTTTCTGTCGCTGCAGTAGAAGCGGTACGTCCCCAGTATCTTTTAGGTAAGAAAGTAAAAGCTGTGGAAGCTGTTGCTGTTTTTCCATCGCTGGTAGTCACCGTACTGCTTACTGTTTTATTGGTGTTGTAGGTCACCGAAACGTCGTGGGTACCACTCACGCTATTGCCTGGGCCTGGTTGAGCAAAACCCTTGCTTACACCATCTACTACAATGGTATTAATGGTTTCTGTAGCAGCCTGTCTTCCAGCGGTCCAATTTAAGGTAGCATTAAAACTACCCGCACTGTGCAATTCTAATTGTTGACCACCCGTAAGCCCTACTATTGGACTTTGGGTGGGATAAAACACTGTATTTAACCATGCTACCAAATCATTGGTGTTAGGGTTTTGTCCTGTGGCCACACTCCCTGTGATAGGGCGTTTTCCATTAAAGTTTTTAGCGGTAATGCTGCCGTCCAAGTTAATTTTACTGGCAGGTTTGCGACCAATGGCAATGGAATCAACCGTAAGGTTTTGTTGTTGTGCATTTGCCACATAGGCAAATAGCATCAAGATAAAAAGTAAGATCTGTTTCATTAGAAAATAATTTCGATTGTGGCCTCTGGTGAGATGCCATACAGCCCTGTTAGTACTTTAGTTGATTTATTGTATTGGGTTTGCCAGCTACCAGCTATCTCGTCTATGTAGACCGTTGGCTGTCGCGGGGCTTCGGGTAATTCTTCGGCCGAAAGGTCTAAATCACCGTTGGCATCTACATCTTCGCCCAATCTGTTGACCATAATGACTTCGCCTTGCATTTCGGCAATTTGAAGTGCTAAAGCCTGATCGGCCTGTTCCCTGGCTTGCGTTTCTGCCAACAGATCTGCTGTGTTTGCTTTTGTAGAAATGCCATGGGCATTTGTGTCTAACAAGTGTGCTTGAAAAGCTTCCTGATCTGCTTTTTGGTTAAATCGATTATCTAAATTCTCGATACTACTTGCTGGGATGGTTTCGTCTTTATGCCAGAAGCTGTCCCAAGTATCCCAAAACTGAGCTTGTGTTGGCTTTAAACCAGTTTTAAACCAGTTTTTGATGATGTTTAATGTTTGCTTTGCCATAAATTATAATTTAATAATGTAAGCCAATGAGTAGTATGGCGGCATGTTATTGTGTGGCATGTCGCCTCCTATTGTGCCTGATCCATAGGATTTAGTGGCGTCGGCCCCACCTTTTTCTTCCCTGGCTAAAGCATTGGTGCCGCCGCTGCTTTGCGAACCGTAATTTCTTCTTGTAGGAATATTTACATTCACATTGAACCTTGCTAATTCGTTGGTCGTTAATTGATGTTCAGCCTCGCCACCTATTGCGCCAACAGGATAACCTAAACCTGCTCCCAATACGAATTTGTCTCTCAAATCGGGGCGACCGCCTTGTCCATCGCACAGCGCAAATCCAGTAGGAATGGCATTAATGCTTCCGCTCCAAATGATGATGGCTCCTGAGGGTAATCTGGCTTCTACCTTGTCGTTCAACAGTTTTACTGCTTTTGCGGTAGCCAGCTTGTTCTCGTCGTCCAAATCAATGGCATTGCTTTTTTCGGTAGGCAAATCTTTAAAGGCCAATAGGGGCTTAAAGCGTGTTAAGCTGTCCCAAGCGATGGCCCCTGTGCCAGTACCAAAAGTGACATACCTAGTAAAGTACACCTCTTTCACTTGTCCATTTTCAAAAGGTCTGGTGGCTTTGTCTTCTCTTACAACCACTGTAGATTGTATAAGGCCACCTCTAAATTCTAAAACTTCGCCCGCAATCACCACTACGCCATTGCTTACCGTAGATCCCATGACGGTGCATCCCGATAGAATGTAGTTGTCGCCTCCAAGAGCGGCCATATGCTGTAGGAAGCTATAGGCATTTTGCATAAAATTTAACGTGTCGGTTTCCAACGGAAAACCACCCGTTTGTTGTAAAAGCACGTTATTCATTTACTTCAATTATATATCTTTTTCCTGCCAGCTTGTAAAAGTCAACTAAGGCTTGTAGCTGGTATTTATTATTTGTTAAATCAAATCCTTGCGGAACTACTACTCTAAAATCTACACCCGTATCAGCATAATCTGCACTTTGCCTCAGGTACTTTGTGCCTAAATATTGTGCTTGCTGCTCAATGTTGGTGTAAACATATTTGCGGGAATATCTGTTCCCTTCGGTGAGGGTAATGCGGCGTAATGAAGGGTCAAAATTGTCGTTCAACGCCTTTCGTAGGTAGCATACCTGCCCATTATGGCGAAGCCGATTTAAGTTGTCTTCTCTTTTAAGGTACCATTGTTGGTGCAAAGTAATAATAGGTGTAACTAAGGACTGTAGCCAAGCTAAAAAGGTTGCTTTACGCAAAAAAGTGGGGATGAGTAAAACAACGAGCTTATTGATGTCTATTTTATACCACATAGCTGATGTTGTTAAAGTTTACCACTTCAAAATATCCAGATGCGGGCGTAGCTTTTACATCAATAGGCACTGCAGGTCCGTAATTGTTAATGATGCCGTCTATCCAGGAGCTTTCTGCACTCTCTAAATGGGGGATGAGTACCCCTTCTACTTTTTGAAGCGCATCTACCAAATGTGCCAGTACTAATTGACCATCAAATGGTAAGTTCTTCAAGTAATTGAAAATGGCGTCTTCTACCGGTCTACCTCCACTGATGATGCTATTCCCTTGAGCATCTAACACCAAAGGATCATAAAAAACCTTCATGTTGAGGTAAAGCTTATCTGGCTGAAAGTTGATGGTGTTTACACTTACACCCGCATCTTTTATCTCGTTGATGTAAGCGTCAAAAGCGAACTTTTCTTGAGGTTCAATAGGACTCAGTTTCCCCGCGGTTTCCGTTGCAATTTTAATAATTACCCTGCTTTGGTCCGTTGCTTCTGTTACGGCTGCATACTTGATGATTTTGCTTTGCTCAATGATCTCGTCTTCTACACTGGTATTGTTATACTTGTCACTATCTTCTATCAGGTCGAAACCATATTGGAAGTCGAGCGCTTTTTGCCTGTACCAACGTTTGGTGTGGGGTTTTAACAAAGCAATTGCATTATCCGTTTCAGCCTTATGGGCATCAAATAATACCTCCAAAGTATAAATGGCGTATGCAACCACATAAGTAATTAGCTGCCAGATGGAAGTTTTGCTTGTACTGGTGAGCCCTGCCAATGCTTGGTTTTGCTCTTTCGTTTGAATAATTTCTGTTTGAATTTGATCTATACTTCTAGCCATTATCTTATTATAAATGTTTGTGCTATTGCCATTTCGCCGATACCATAATCAGTATTAATAACCATCACTGCGTTGCCTGTGGCGGGTTTATAGGCGTTATTGGTGTAATAATTTAAAATATCCGTGTCGGTAATTACCCCATCAGGTAAAATATAGCTTGAGCCAATGCCTAGTTCGTCCGTAATAGACATTTGGTTGGCCATGGCAAAGGCGAGTGCACCTGCCAAACTTCCTGTATGCTGCAACAGTAAGTCTAAAACCGATTGATTGTGTTGTGCCTTGATCTGCATTATAATTTCCCGTTTAACTGCTTGTATTTCCTCAGCTCTTCTGTAAGCGCCTCTATCTTTTCTTCCAGTTCCTTAATCACCATTTTGGTGGCGTTAAGTTCTACAATGGCCTGGGTTAAGCGATTGCCCAGGTCATCCACCATTTGGCGGTAATACTGCAATCCCTTTTCTGCGTTTTCAATTTCGCTTCCCCTCAGTTCGGCAAGTTGTTTTTTGCGCTGAAAGAACCAGCCCAAAAAAGCGCCGATGACAGCCAGGGCCAATTCGCTTAAATAATTTTTGAAAAACTCTTCCATTAGGATATGCTCGCATTAATGGTTCCTGTTACCGCTCCGTTTGGCGCCAATAAGCCATTGCTATAGTTTATTCTGAGCTGTTTAATCTCTTCTACAATTGCTTGTGCTAATTTGTCGGCTATCCTATCTAAAGCAGTGTTGTGGTCATTTTGCTCACTCTGCTCGGCCTCAAATGCTTCTTTGATCTTGGCTTTTAACCTATTGCTATCTAATGCCATTTAATCTGCTTTTAAAAAGTTTTTAACTCTGTTTTCAATGCCCGTAAATTGGGCGGCGTTTACCAGGGCAATGGTAGGCCCCACGTTGGTGGTAAATTTCATTGCCTTTATGGCCGATAGGAGGTCGAGCATGATCATCCTGAGGGTTTCATTTTCTTTTTTGAGCAGAAAACCTTCTTTGGTGACATCAAATACCACCTGATCTATGCCTAAATAAAATTCCTCTACCTCGCTGGCCATGGCTACAAACTGTAGGTTGTAGTCGGCTTCAATTGGTGTTACCAGTACCGTAGTGCCTACCTTGGGGATGACGTAAAGTTTTTGCGCTTTTTCATCGATAATTGCCGAAAGTCTTACATCGGTATGCGTAATGAATCCGTCGTCACAAGTGCAGGTACCATTTTTTTTATCTACCGATAGCACCTTCATGATATTGGTGTCGGTATCTTGTTTGGTGATCAGCTTTAAGGCTGTTCTGATGGTCTCGCTCATGTTTCATTAGATAATTTGTTCCCGATACTTACTTTTCGTCTGGCTCCACCTGTACCGAAGGTGGTAATTACCTTTTTGATAAGGTATACTCCGTTTCGGTGTGGACGTTTGTCGTCGATAATTTTAGCCCCCATTGCTGGTGCGGCATAAGGAATTAAGAAGCTTGTTAAGTCGCCTTCATATCCATCATATTGAAGTTTTGATAGATGGTTGTTGGCCATTTGTTTTAGCGTATCAACATCCAAAACCATTTGCTGCGTAATTTCCTGTAGTTCCCCATCCTTATCTCCTGCCTCTACGCGTATTTTCTGGTTATCCTTGGTTTTGGCTGTATAAATGATCTTTATTTTCTTGTCGCTTTTAGTACGGATCTGCAAATCGTTTTTTACGATATTGTAATTGAGATCGTAGGAAGCATATTCCCCAATATTGAATAATTGCTGTAATCCGCAGTGTAGCTTACCTTCGTCATTAAGGAAAATGCTCAAACCCGTTTGTTCTTTTAGTGATTGTAGGGCTTGCATGGCGTTGCCCTCCTTGCGGGTAAACTTTTCCAGTTTTACCTCTGGCAGCTTGCCAGCTAGTTTGATACCTGTTCCCTCAACAATCTTTTTAAGTACTTTGGCAAGAGTGGTTTTTTGCTCATTGCATTTGAAATCCTTGCGTTTCAAAGGCCTCAGGCCATCGGTGCAATTGATCTGTATGATGTTCCCCGTTTTAATGCTGTCTACAAAGCCCACAAATTCCTGTTTCACCAATTTGTCTTTGTATCCTATGGTGATTTTTACGGGATCCCCAGCGGCAATTGCTTCTTCGGTATATCTTAAAGCGCCATTTTGCTTGACAAAAAATTTCGACGGCATTTTGATCACCGCGCTTCCGCTGATTTCGTCAATGTTGCGGGTAATCTCTACCTCATTAATGGCTTCGAACTTATAGTCCCCTATTTCAAAGTGTCCAGTTAAAACAAACATTATTTTTTCCTATTCTCTAGTTCTGCAAAAAACGGTTCTTCACTCACGGCCTTTATCGCATATTTTTGAATGCTTTGCTTGCCTACCATTTCGTCGAAACTGATGGTTTTTAAGATAAGGCGCTGTATACCAAAAAGCTCAAAAAATGGATTTTTATGTATTTCTAATGTTCCTTTGATGTTGAAAAGATCATTCAGCTTTTTTACTTCTTCTGCTGGATAGCTATCGTCATCGCCAATAATTACTCCTTTAATATCAATTTCGTAGTCTTCTGCACAGATGTATTCTTTTACTGTTCCCGTACGATTCTCGCCGACGGTTGCCGTTTCTACAATCGTTTTTTTTCGAGAAATAGACACAAGGGGCTCATTAGGAAACCATATTGTTTCTTTTGCATATTGTACTGCTAAGGTCATGAAGTATGGTTTGCCTAAAGCTGCTTGCTGATCTACATTATAAACATCGTGGAGGTAGTAGCTTTGGGCCTTTCTTTTCAAAGCGTCTTTTTTAAACCCTCCAAAATCAGGGTAGGGAGAGGCGATATAGCTTAAGTGAGCCAGAGCGGTGAGTTCTTTTATTGAAAGTTCCATATCTTTTTATGTGGTTTGCATGGCCGCCACCGAGCCTAATAAACGGTTTAATTCCTCTTCTAGTAATTGACGCATACTGCTGGCACCTTCTCCTGCGGTGATGGTGTTGATCACGATTTGGTCTTGCATTTTGCCCAGGTTAATGGTGATGTTAGTGGCTTTAGCGCCGCCGCCGATAATTCCATCGCTGGCACCTCCCGCTAAATTATTGGAGGGGAGGGAGGTGCTTTTATTGTTTTTGTCTGTTGTGGGATTATTGTCCTTTAACAAGCTATCATAAACGCTAGAAGGTTTAGCAGGTTGTACTTTTTCTGTTTTTTCTTTGGTTTTGTTTGCTCCTCTTGCCACCGCAGGGGTTTGTTGATTTGCAAACTCAGCATTAAAAGCGGCCCCTGCTTGATTACCTAAATTTTGTGCATCTTGGATAAGCTGGGTGGCAGAGCCAACGCCCATTAAATTGTTCGCGGCGTTTTGACCAGCCTCCCAAGCTTCGGCGAAATCTCCATTAAAAAAGTGCATTAATGCTTGGCCAATACCTGTAATACCCGTTAAAAGCTCTTGGAAACGGTTGATGACGTAATCGTAAATCATTGTGCCGAAACCTTGAAGAACCTCCCAAGCGGCCATGATCACTCCTCTAAATCCTGCAAAGCGTTCCCAACAGGTTGTAATTACCCCAACTAACACAACTACCGCCCCGATAATTAAACCAATGGGGTTTGCATTAACAAGGAGGTTGAAAAGCATGAATGCCAAGTTAAGTCCCCCCCAAGCGATAGCCACTCCTTGTATTAAAGGCATAAATGGAGTAATTGCTAAAATAATGGCTCGGATTCCATTTGATACGCCACTTAATATAGGTTCTAAAAAAGAGAGCACATTATTAATACTTTCAAATATCCCAGAGGTTTCGTCGGTAGCTTCTCCTACTCCAAAGATGCTATCTACAAGCCCCATTATAGCATCCCATAAAGGGCTTAAGGTATCAAAGAACGGTTGCATAGTCTCTCGCATAGAGCCAAGGCTAGTGAAAAACTGATTAGCCATATCGGCTAAGGATCCCACTAAAGGCACAATCGTACTTTCACTAAGACTGGCAAATCCTCCTTTCAGACTCTCTATGGCGTTGTCGGCTTTAACTTTCGTAGATTGAGATAGTTGGTCAAGAACCCCATTGAATTCTCCAGCAGGACCTGTGGCTAATCTAAAAGCTTCTTCTACCATGCCAGAAGATATTGCTCCGGCAGCCATTTTGTTGTGCAGCTTGTCTAAACTGATGCCCGTAGTTTCGGAGATTACCTTTAGCGGGTCGAACCCAGCGGAGACCATTTGACTTAGCTGATCGCTCATTAGGGTTCCACTAGATGACATTTGAGCGAAGCTGGCTGTCATGGCCTGCATGTTTGCGACATTTCCTCCAGAAACACCTCCCAGCATTTTCAACGTGTCAACCACTTTATCTCCCGCAATGCCTGTTTTTAAAAGTGTTTCGGCATTTTGTAACAGATCTGCATTGTTGTACGGGGTTTTGCTTGCATACTGTGAAATATCAGCCATTACTTTATTAGCCTTTTCACCACTGCCAAGCAAACTTTCAAATTTAATTTTGGCACTTTCGAGATTCATGCCGAGCGTTAAAAAACTGCCGATAGCATTGGCGCCTATCTTTGCTAGATCAATTGCGGAAACAATTTCTCCAAGTTCCATAAAACCTTCGCTAGCTGCGTTTGCAATGTTGGTTATAGTCGTAGAGTTATCGGTAATTCTTGTCATGGAATTATTGAGTACATTGACTATGGAGTTGTTGTTGTTTGCTATTTGAGTTAAGGTTGTTGAGATAGAATTAGAATTGACGGCCATGTTTTTTTATTTTATTAACAAAGGGGAAAAGGCTCACCTCGGTATTGATGTATGATTGTTGTTGAAATTAGGCGGTGGCAAAAGCAGGAGCATTGCTCCCGCTTGCTTAATTTGAGACCCCAGCTTCTCTTTCCCTAATGTTTTGTAGCTGTGCAATTTTTTCGGCCCATTCTTCATCGCTCAAATCGTTAGGGTTTATGCCTAAAAAATACTCAAGTAATGTATTTTGGTAACCTATCCAATTGTCTTCTTCCTTGCCACTGGCGGCCTCTATAACTTTTTTAGCTCGGCTGTTTTAACCTCCATTAAAGCATCAAGCTGGCTAGAGGCACCTAAAAAGTAGTCGTCATTGGTGCGTATTTCCTCGTCACCGCCTAACCAGCAGTTTTGTAGTATTGCTTCTGCGAAGCCCAAAGGATTACTTTGTACTTTTGTCATCGCATAGCTAAGCTCTTTACGTGTTGGTTTGCGCACAAAGCCTTCTTTGTTGTCTTGAAAAGAGATTTTAAAAATATCGCCGTATTTCTTTTTCCAATCGGCAATTTGTTGGGTTGTTACCTTTTCCATTTTTGTTAATTTGTTACTGTTTTAAAAGATTACTGTTGTGGTTTAATTTTTGTGAAAATGATAGGCATTTCGATGACCATATTTTTATCGCCTTGTTTCATCGATTTCTTTACCTCGGTAAATTCCACGTTTTGAAGGATATCGGTTACAATTGGACCGCCGTCTTCTGGAACGTAGGAAACAATGAGGTCGAAGGATAGGGAAAGCACGTTTTTACTTGCTGTACTTTGCACCATTGCTTCTAATTCGCTTTGCCAAATAGAAACTTTTCCTTCGTAGGAGTTTTTACCGCGGGCAATAGAATGTGGATCGTCGCCACGGCCATAAATCAGTTCTTTTTCTCTTTTTTGGGTGTACTCAATGGCTGTAATGCCTTGTAGTACTTTTCCGCCAATGGATACGCTAACGTCGCTCCATGCATATTGCTTACTTGAAAACATATTAATTATTTATTGTGGTGGTAAATCCGATATTTACGTTAATTTGTTTGGCATAGCCAACGGGCTGCAGCCTGATGGCAACGTCTAATTTTCCTGTGCTCAGGATGTTTTGCTGCTCATCGATATGGCATTCGGCATTGGATAGGTTCCCTGCTTCTACCATGGGCGATAATGCTCGCTCCACTTGTGCTTGCCAGCCTTTTACAATCGCGGGATGGATTTTTCCTTCTGCAGTTACTTCTACCTCGTCCAATAGGTTTTCAACCAAAGTGGCATAGCCTAAAACAATGCTTTTGTCAATCACTAAGCCACGAGCCAGGCTAACAAAGTCATCTGTTTCGGCGGTAAGGGTAACATCGTCGTTAAAGTAGTAACCGCTTTTGCTTACAAATGATCTTAAAAAGATGTAGCCTTTGTTGTGGATGGCATCCCAACCGCTTTGTTGGCTTTCTACTTTTGCATTGCTGGTGAAGTAAGCTGCTAAGCTCTCTGCTGGGCCATCAGCTACGCGACCAATGTTGCGTTGTACAGGAATGCGAGCCAATCTGCCTAATACTAAGCCTACTGCGGCTACTTTGCTTGCGTCTGTGTTGGCAATTAAACAAGCTACACGGTTAAAACCTGCAGTTTTGTAATTTTTCAAATCTGCAACGGTGCCGCTGTAGTTATTGCCCGAGATCACGATTCTGACAGGCATAAATTTGGTGGCATAGTGCTCCGCTAAAGCTTGTGCTTTTACTACTGCAGTGTGTACGTCGGCATCTAAGCCTTCGGTAGCAGTTACTTCTGCGGGCGGTACTTTAACCGCTCCTAATACACGGATCGCTCCGTTTGCTGCATCCAATAATTTTGTGGCGTTACTAGTGGTTGCGTCCAACATGTTGGTGTAGGTTACGGTGCTTGCTACTAACATGAACCATAATTCGGCACCTTGTCCAGCTTCGGTGTAAAACTGTTCAAATTGTTTGTAGGCAAAGGCGTTGGTACCTTCGGCGGTAATGCCCAGCTCTTCGATGTCGGCCAAGCTGAATACCTGATAAGGTCTGTTAACCTCAACTTCGCCTGATACTGGCGCTCCCGTTAAAATTAAGCCCGCAACTTTGTCGCTCGTTACTGGTTGTTGCAGCAACCCTCCGTTAAGGAGGTTAAATGAAATGTTTGGTAAACTCATTTTTTAAATACTTTTGTCTTTTAATGATTGGATTATTTTTACAGCATCGGCCCAATCCAACTTACCGTCTGCAGTAATTTCTACGGCCAATGCAACGGCCATTTTCAGGCGTTCTCCATTACGATCGGCTTTATCTAGGTTTTGTAAGATCTCTGAAACTTTCAGCACTATTTCTTGGGGGTCTGTAAGGTCTGCTACTTCCGCAAAGAGCTTAAATTGCTTAAGGAAAGTTGGCAAGCGGTCCCTTAACCAGGCCAAAATTTTGTCGTCGGTAGTGTTTTTAGTTAGTGTCACTAAAACATCGGCCATGGGATTATTGATGGCGGTGTATACGGTATCTACTACGGCTACGGCAAATATCAAGGCCTTTTTGTAGGAAGGGGCCAATACCTGGAAAAGTGCTTTTATCTTCTCGATCAGTTTTTTTATAAAGGTTTTCATGATAATTTTTTACAAGTTTGATGCGCTATTCTATTTCGACACTAGGTTTGCGAACGGCCGCCCTAAAGCGACACGTTCGAAACAAAGTGCTATCAACCCAAAACTTAAAGGCTAAAGCGGTTCCTCTAGCCGTATAAAGACGTTGATTGTCGATATCGCCCTTACACGTCTACAGACCATGTAACCTTCTCTTGATCCTTCGTCGTTGGTATTTCCTTCGAGGGTTTGTATGTAGCCTCCTGGCAAAAGTTTTTCTACAAATCCGGTGTGTCCTGAGCCATTACTGTAAATCATCATGAAGATGTCGCCGGGCTGCGGAGTTTTAACTGCCCATTTTTTCGAAAAGATATATTGATCTCTTACACCTCCCGTACGTTTTAAGGGTGACGTTAGTCCCTTTGTAGAGAAGGCCTGTTGTACGCACCAGTACACAAAAGCCATGCACCAGGCATATCCTTTGCCCAAGCCTACCGACTTGAGATAGATCTCTACTTGTTTGCCCGCGTTGCTTCCTTTTGGAAACTCTTGTACGCCTAATTGGCTTTGCGCTATTCTGATCCAACTGCTCATTTTATTTGCTTTTACTTTTTAATGGTTGATGATTTAAGCTGTTCAAGCTTTATTTATGTACCCCGTTTTTAAATACCCGTATAATGTAAAACCCGTGTTTTTTGGGGGTGATGTTGATACAAAATTGAAGCGTTTTTGGACGCTAAAAAAATCGACAAACAGTGATTGTCAGTATTCTTACAATGGTTGTGTAAAAGCCATACAGCCATTGTTTTAACTTTTTCTGTATTCTTAAAATAGCTGGAGATTTGTCCTAAACACAGATCAAAAAATGCAAGATTTTATTATTAACGAAGAATTGGAATTTGAGGCAGGAGACCTCATGGTAGGCTTTAGTGACGAGTATCACCAAAAGTATATTTTAATTGCTGAGAAGGGCGAATACAAGCAATTTCCGGAGCTGGGCGTAGGGATGCTCAACCTCATTAACAGCGAAGAAATGGTGGCCATGTTGATAGAGGCAAGGCGCAATTTTGAATATGATGGAATGGCGGTAGACGAGTTGAGGTTTAGTGATGAAAATACCCTAGTGGTGAAAGCAAACTATAGATAAACTACCGAAAATTTAACACCAGAAATTATGACACCAAGAAAAGAAATTTATTTAGCGATAAAAAATAAGCTGCTGACTATTCCCGAGATTGAATATGTGGATTTGCAGCGCAATCAATTTGCTCCAGGAAAAACAAGTTATCCGCCATATGCGGTGGCTTGCTTGGTAAAGGTGGTTTCCATTCAGTGGGATGCCATGAGCGAGCAAATGCAGGAGGGAAGTGCCTTGGTTGAGGCCACTCTTTATTTATTTGAAACACATCCCAATCAAGAAGTAGCAGGGGTGGATGGTTTAGTGGCGATGGATCTGATAGATGCCATTGCCGCAAAACTAAGATTTTTAAAAGGAGAACTGTTTAGGCCGCTGGAGCAGATTTTAGACGAGGCAATAGAAACGGACGTAGAGGGCCTGTTGGCCTACAAACTTTCCTTTATTGCTACCATTTATAAAAGAACTGCACCAAGATATCAGGAGGTAGCCAACCCTGTTACTACGATTAGTTTTGTATAGCAAGTCGGGTATTATACACCATAGCAACCTTGCTCTTTAAGAATAGCCCTTACGGTGCGCTGGGATATATAAAACTGTTTAGCGGTTTTTTCTTCCAGCGCATCAAGCCGCCACTCGGGATGCTTTTTGCATAATTCATCGAAATATCGCCTAAGGGCTTGGTTTCTGTCTTTTAGGTAAGTTTTTGTCATATCACAAAAATAAACAAATTTGTTTATGATTAACAAGAGTTTAATCCTTTTTATATTAAAATTCAGTCAATTAATCGATTTTAATAAACAATTATATTTAAAATGAAAAAAACACTCATTATTTTAATTTTAGTCCTGGCCTATCAATTCGCGAATGCCCAGGTAAAAGTTTTGGGCAAGATAGAGCCCAATGGACCCACGGATAAATACCCTACCCATGTAGACAGCTTGGGCCGTGGTGGTTTAATGACCGCTGCAAGTTGGCAAGAGCGAAATGCTATTCCCGCTGCACGTAGGAAAGCAGGGATGTTGGTACGGGTTAAATCGGCCAGCGTAGATAGTACCTACACGTTGGGTATGGGGTTGACCAATGCGGATTGGACGGCCTATGTCCCAACGGTCAACATCACTAATCTTGATCAGATCGCAACAAGAAGCTATAACGATTTACAGGATAAACCCATTATACCCGATGATGCTCAATTGTTGCATACGACAGGTGCTGAAACTAAGAATGGGAACTTGACGTTGATGGGGCCGCTAATTTTGCCCAATAATAATCAAGTCAGTTTCTCTAGTGTAAACAATAGCTATAGCGGTTATTTGAGGGGAGATGGAATGCAATTCTCCAATTTATCAGGGAATATAATAACCAATTTGTCGAATGATGGTATTCGGTTTAGGTATAATGGTAGTGGAGAGACCGTGCTTAGAGGGCAGACCATCTCATCGGGGACTACAGCTATTCAACTGCCTTCAGCTTCTGGAACTTTAGCTTTGACTTCTGATATTCCTGACATGAATATCAAAGCAAATTTATCAGGAGGCAATACATTTAATGGTTCTCAGATTTTTAACGGTAACTCAATGAAATTATCTGGAAGTTACCCATCTTTTGTTTTTCACGATACAGAAACGCCTATATTTTCTTCTTTTAAATTAGACGATGAGGGTTTTAAGATAGGTTATGGAAGTAGCGAAAGTAGCTCTGTAGATGATGCTAAATTTTCTATTTGGCGTGATGGGGCAAGTTTTAATGTCCCTTTTGTTAGTTTTCTAGGATCATTAGAGCTTAATGAGGAACTATCTGCAAACCAAATTCATACAAGTGGATTGAATGTTGGAGGCGTTTCAAAATTTAGTGGAATTAAAATGAATTATAAGACTTACAGTGCCAATACGACCTTAAGCGCTGATGACTATTTTGTATCGATGACCACTTCGGGGACTACCGTAACACTGCCTGCTTCTAATTCGGATAATAAAGGAACTGTCTATGAAATTATGTGTGATGTTGATTATTACATCTATGTTAATGTTCAAGGCGGTCAAACTATTTTTACCGGACAAGGTTTCGGCACTACTAATTACCAAACAGTTACGGATAAGAATGAAGTATTAAAAGTAGTTAGTACTGGTTCCGGATGGAGAATATTGAATAGTTACTATAGATAAAATGAAAAAAATCCGCTAGCATTTGCCAGCGGATTTTTTACTTCAAACAAAAATATCGGTGAGTTAGCCGATAAATTACAAGCTCGAAAAATTAAGCGCCAATGCTTTCCATTTTCCATAATTGTCTTTCTGTTTGAACTCGTAACCAAAAGCCTTAAAACTTTGCGAGTAGCTTTCTTTGATCAGGCGTAGACCTTCTAACCAACGAGCGTCTTGAAATTTGTCTTCGTGGTTCAAAAGATCCATTACCTTGGCATATTCCAAATCGCCTTTGGCATTGCGCTCCAAAAAGCCTAAAAGGATGCTATGTAGTTTGGCGTCACGTTTTTTAACGGTGTCGCTCAAAAAATCTTTGATGAGCTCAACAGCTTTATGTGCCCTTTCGTCCCAAACGGGGTCAGTATCTCTTCTGCGGGTGATTTGCGTGATGCCATCACTGTGAAGAATCGAAAAGCCGCCCTTGCTATTGCTTCTGATGGAGCCGTATGCTTCCAGTTTCTGTTTTTGGAGATCCATTACCGAGTGCATTTTTTGTTTGAACCTGCCTACTGAAAGCGCTAATTCCTTCGCTTCTGAGAACAACCCATCAATGATTTCGTCTCTTTGATTTACGTATACTTTCTTATCGGCTTCTCTCTTTGCGTTTTCCTGCTTTTTACGACTGATTAATAATGCTTCTAACTCTTTTGTGCTTAACTCGTTGATGATGTTGTTGTTCATGTGCTTAGGGGTTTGTAAATATTTGCTTTAACAATTTGTTTTGCTCTTTAAAAAGGTCGATCAGCTCTCGGGTTTTCGTTAATCTTTCCTGTGGACTTAACTTGGGGCTTTTTAGTTCTTCAGCTTTGATCTGGATTTTAGTGTCGAGCGTTTTGATTTGGTGCTGTAACATTAGCGTTTGGTGACTTTTACGTCGTTTTCATCCAATACGAAGAAAAGCTCCTGGGTATCGAATCGTTTAACGACCAGCCCGTAGCCCATTGGGGTTTGTTCGCCTCTTAATACTTTGCCTAGGGCATTAAAATGTGGGTGTTTGTGGTTAACAATGCGCACTTCGCTATTTTGGTAGTACGCAACTTTTTGGTTGGTGATCATGTGTTGATTGTTTATTTGATGAATACTTGTTTTTGTTTTGTAATGGATGCAAGGGCCTGATATACTTTGAGGCTTGGCCGCACCTGCATAAACTGTGGACTGTGCCATACTTTGTACATTTCCATGCGGTGCTTGGCTGTGATGCGATGGGGATAGCGTTTTAAAATCATTCGATCCCTGTTGATCCATATTTGTTGCCACCAGATCCAAAATTCAGGCGTTGCTTTCCATAGCGTTGCAAGGTTCTTGTTGTTGGCATAGTCTTTTAAAAATTCGTTGGCGGTATCCAGGAAAAGGTTGTTGATAAACTCTTCGCTTACGCTAACATGTTGGGCCATCTGTTTCACATGTTTGTTAAAATCTTTCATAGTTGGTGTTTTTATTGTAGTTCGTTCCAGTATTGTGCGGCGCCTTCGGGCCATATATCGTATTGGCCAAGGCCTTTTCCTCTTACTTGGGCAAATGCCCTAAAGCCTTCAACCCTAATTTTTTTGGCGCAGTCGTATCTGATCTGCTTGGCTATTCTGCCTTCCGGGTGCTTTCCTTCTGCATGGCTGATTAGGATAAAGAGCTTCTTGGGAAACATTGCTCGTAATTCCATATATCCTTTAAGGTTGAGCTCGGCATATTGTAGGCTGTTAATGACTACGATGTTGGCGCTTTTGTGCTTTTGCAGCCGTTTTTTCAAAAGAGGTAATTGCTCTTTGTGCAGGTGCAGGAACTTGCTTCCAACATTATCTAGGCCAGCGGCTTTAACGGCATCTTGGGTATCTTGGCACCAACCTTCTTCCAGATCGTTGTAAATGACATTTTCGAAGTTGGAGAGGTATTTGCATAGTTGTAGTACAAAGCTTGTTTTACCGTTAAAAGAGTTGCCCCATATCATCCAGCAGCCTGTAGTTTCTGGAGTGCCCAAAAAATCTTTCCATTTTCCTTCGAACGACCATACTTTAAATTTCATGGTTTGCAGTTCTTTGGCACTTTTTGCTCTAGGCAAGTCGTTAAGTGATTTGGTTCGTTTTGTTTGTGCTATCATTTCCATTACGCTACTTTTAATTTTTGTACTTCTATGTAAACTCTTCTTAGGCTGTAGCCAGATTTGGCATATAATTTTTGAATGTCTTGGATGCCGTTGGCTTTAGCTACTTGGCTTACTTGTTTGAGTAGAAACTCCTCTCTTGCCGCTTTTCCTTGAGGAACGATTTCTTGATATTTATTGCCGTATCGATCAAAAATTTCGGCATAACCAACTTTGTTCAGGTGTTTGTTGCGTTCTATCTTTTCTCGTAAGCCATCGGCTCCCATCATGTACCAAGCGCAGCATTTATCGGTGGCATTCCATAGTGCCTTTAGCTCTAAAAAGGCGGCGTAGTCTAGGTCACCAACCTCATCAAGAATGATTAGGGGTGAAGGGATGCTTAACAGATAGTAGATTAGGTCGTTGTATACCTCGTTATATCTGCCTGTGTCGGTTACACCATATTCTTTTGCAATAGCTCTGGTGAGTTTTTGTTTGGATTTGTATTGGCTGCAGTCTAGGTAAATGGCGTTGATGTTTTCTCTGGCGTATTGCCTGGCGGTATATGTTTTTCCGATACCAGGTAAATCACAAAGCATGGCTGATAGACTGGAGGTTTGACAGGCACTCAGCTGCTGGTAAATAAAATTGTAGGTGGGTGTTTTAGCGGTAACCCATTGTGGTGTATCATTAAACTGGATATCCAGTAATCTTGCCAGTCTGATCCAGTTGGCATTGCTTAGTACATTTTCAAATTCGCCCTTTTTAATGTGGTTTAATTGCGCAGCGTTGATGCCTAGCGCAATGGCTTGTTTGGCATCGCTACTGTATAATTTTCTTTGAGTGTTAATGGCTGCTATTATCTTCTCTTTAATGGCTGGTGTGATCATGGTTATAGTGAGTTAATGGCGTTTAATCGGTTAAAATCGTTGTCGTATGTTTCTTCAAAGTCAATGATGTGGCTAGGTTCGAGTACTTTTGGTTGGATAATCTCTACTGGAGTGTCATGTTCATATCCAGTCTTTTCCATTAGTTTTAGTCTGCCTAGTTTATTCTTGCCTGCTTTAATTTGTTGGTTGAACTTTGAAACGTATTTAGCTTGTGCTTGGTAATGATTGGCATCTTGATCAAGCCACTCTGCATTTGCGGTGTTGTACACTTTTATTTTGTCGCATTTACAGATGAAGACCTCATTTTGGTAGAGATATACACAGGCCACTTCGTTCTGTTCATTCTGTAAATGATAAGCAATGACCTCATAATTGTTGGGAAGCAACTGTTCCATTACTTCTGGAGAAGGCAAGGCATATTTGGCGTGTTTTACTGATACATATTGATTTCTTCTGATGGTTGTTGCGGTGCTATTCCCAATATATCTCATTAGCAGTGGTCTATCAATATGGGCCATTTGTGGGTTTGCATACATTTGTAGCACCTGCGCCCTGGTTAAATCCTTGTATTTTTTTTGGTTCGGATGTAGGGCATTGTTGTACTTCTCTATGATTTCTAGATCATCGGCCACCAGAACGTTGTATGCGTAAGTTTTTTCTTTATAGTTATCATTGTCGGCATCAAATATTTTTTCGCTTTTGGTGCTATTGGCCTCTAGTTTAGCGTAAAAGCGGCCTATGCCGTCCTGATGTCTCTTTTCGAAACCGTATTTCTTGATTCTATTTCCTGTTTCGGCCCACTTTTCTTGCGAATTACCCGCATTACACCAGCGTACAAAAGGGAAAACTACTCCTGCTTTCATCAAATCATCTTTAAAGTTGCTTACCAAATGGTGTTCAACTTCTACTTGCAAAGGCATTCCGTAGCTGTTTTGATCTAGAAAGTGGAACATGTTGCGCATGCAGTTGATAAACAGTTCTGTTGTTTTGGATAAACTGTGCGCAAAACCAATGATGCAACCACTCGCCACATCATAAGCGTAATAGGCTTTAACCCGTTTTCCGTTTGGTGTTTTTCGAGGTAAATCCCTGTCGTCCATAGAAATTTTACTGAACGAGTAATTGGGCGCATGACGATGGTGGTGTGGACTGTGTACGCTTTGGTAAGTTTGGCTGTCCATTCTGTATTTGTCAACAATTGCCCGATTAGAGGGCTGGTTGATGTAGTTCCAAATGGTGGCTTCGCTTAGCGTGATGGGCTGTCCGTTCTCGTAGAAATCCTTGCGATCATATATCTCGCCTGTTTTAAAATCAACGATGTCGATGTCGCCAGCTAAAAATCTCCAATAATCGCTAGCCACTTCTGTAACATAGGGCTTGTTGCTTTGTACATATAAGCTTAAAATTAACCTTTCGATGTCTACGGTAACTTTACGGCTGTTGTTGTTGCAGAAGCCCTTGTGTATTAAAGCGGTATAGCCTTCTTTTTTATAATTCCTGTATTTTTCTTGCAAACGACGAGGGTTTGCGGGAAGGGTGTGAGGAAATTCCTTTTTGTTAAGGTTGATGATGCAATCGGCCAACTTGGTCCAAAGATTAGCACGAACACCACCCATGGCTTTGCGTCGTGCGGCACTGTTGGTGATGATCGTATGGCATGCGTTCAAAATCTGAGCATTTGTAGTGTATTCCAGGATCACATCATTGGGTAAACTGCGTTTGTCTGATAAGCGATAAGCACTGAAAAAAGTGATGGCGGCAGTGTCTTCTTCAATGAAATCTTTAAATTGGTAGATTTTTGCTGTTTTGGCGGGCTCTCCCCATCTGTCTACCAATGCTTGTTGTTCGGTAAGGTTAAGCTTTTCGAAATTGATGAGCGCTTCGTTTCCTAAGCCTTTGCCTTCTCTAAGCCTAAAGCCTTCTTTGCGTGAAGCTCTTTTTTTGTAGGCATCATAAGCCAATAGTTTTACGCTTTCTTTATGTCGGCGATGGTGGTCGCTGACGATAAAGCTTAGCCTTACGCCATAATGATTGTTGTGTATTTCGTAGGGAGAGCTGCTCATTTGTTTATTGGGTTAGTTCTGCGATCTCTTTTAGTTTTCCGATAATTTGTCCGCCTTTGTCTTTTCCGTTAAGCACTCTGCTCAGGTATACGCGGCTTACGTTTATTCTTTTGGCAATGTGTTTATAGCTGATGCCTGTTTGCTTTAGGGCCTCGGCCAGCACAAGGTTTTCAGGATATTTAATGAGTTCTTTGGATGCATGCATAATTGTTTACATATTTGTAAATAGTATACGCAAAAATAAACACTATTGTTTATATAAAAAAGTAATTATAAATTAATTTATTTATTATGACTGGTAATGAACTGAAAATCAAGCTAAAAAAATATAATATTGAATTGGCTGAGATTGCTAGAAGCATGGAGGTGTCTCCCCAAAACCTTCAAAGTAAACTTAATTCTGATGATTTAAAGTTGTCTTTCATCGAAGAGATTGCTAAGTCGATAAATAAAAGTGTTTATGAGTTGATTGAGGGTGGTCATAGTGCTGTGGTTAGGGAGCCTCAAGCACCTTATGGTTCTAAACGTCTTGTTAAAAAGGAAAGCAGTAGCGGATTAGGTTTGCCGCTTATTCCTATTGATGCCATGGCTGGGTTTGGAAATGGAGATATCCAGGTGATCGAAAATGAGGTGACCGATTATTACGAAGTTCCTTTATTTGAAAAAAGGGGGGCGAAGTATCTAATTTCTGTTGCTGGAAATTCCATGTATCCAAAATATGCAAGCGGGGATTTGTTGGCCTGCAAGCCGCTTAAGGATCTCAGCTTTGTACAATGGGGAAAGCCTTATGTGCTAGACACTGAGCAAGGAGCCATTGTAAAACGCTTGTTTGAAAACCCAGAAAAAAAAGATGTGCTGATCTGCAAATCGGACAATTCGGAGTTTTACCCTCCGTTTAACTTACCTGTTTCGGCCATATATAAGGTTGCTATTGTGGTAGGCGTAATACGTTTAGAGTAACTACACACAGCTAATTTGGGTGTAAAATGCATAATGGTTTATAGGCGAGCGTTTTAGTAAAAACGTAAGCATAAAAAATAAGGTAATATCTATCTTCTAATCCTGGTTTTGAAGCGGTAAAAGCCCTTTTCGAAATAGATAGGGCGGGTGCTATGCTGTTATTTTTGCACCATTTAGTCCCCCTTAATGTCTCCCTAAGTGTCCCTCTAATTCTTCTCGCACATCATTTTATAGCCTCGAAAAAGCAGCTGAACATTCGCCCTTGCTTCTAAAGCAGAGGCCATTAAGGATTTTGTAATGAAATAGGTTTTTTGGGGAAGTGGAGGAGTTTGGAACGCTTTGTTTTTGAAACTACCGAAGAAAATACCTTAAAATAACACGGTTTGTTTTAGGGGGTATAGATGGTTTGTTAGAAATCTAACTAGCAACATTATGTTACACTGTTGCTGGATCTCTCTTCGTTCGATCGTTGAGATGACGGAGTATGAAAAAATATTGTTAATGCCGTCATTTCGATAACCTGTTACGATTTGTCGGAAGGGAGGCGCGACGAAAAGAAATCTAGCTCCATAATTAATCAACATCTACAAGGCGCTAGATTTAACTTCGTTGATTTTGAATTTACTACATAGCTTCTCCGTGGTCTCACATGCGCTCAAAATGACGAATAACTGCCTAGTTAAACCTCGCAGGTTTTTAAAACCTGCGAGGTTTTTTATGCCTGCCATCCTAGAGTTTTTTTCTTGCAGAAAAAATAAAAAATCACCCTAAACGGGTGATTTTTTTAAATAATAATCCTTTCATATTTGACTTGTAAAGTTGGATTTTAGAGACCTTTTTTACATCATTGTATTTTTTCGAATCACAAATGATTTCAAGCTAACCTAAACATCATCGACGATTTATGGCATCAAACCTACCAACGATTAGACAAATCTCTTGGCCTTCTTTTGTCTTTCAATTCATCCTTGTCGCACTAATTATCTATTTATATCATTTAGCAAATTTTTATGAGCCTTTTATTTTTGGTGCGTTGACATATTCCATCCTCGCTTTTGTGCTTAGAAATTTAATTGCAAAAGAGCATAGGCAAGGGATGAAACTTGTGAGGAAACAAAAATTTGAAGCAGCACTTCCTTCTTTTGAAAAGAGTGTAGCGTATTTTAGTAAAAACAGGTGGGTTGACAAGTATCGCTTCCTGACGCTTTTAAGTTCTTCAAGAGCATGTTACAAGGAAATGGGGCTTTGCAACATGGCATTCTGTTACAGTCAGATAGGGAATGGACAAAAAGCAAAAGAATATTATGAGCAAGTGTTGAAAGAATTTCCTGAAAACGGATTGGCACTTGCGGGATTAAATATGCTTAGATCGGTAGAGAACATCGCGCAAATAACTAATTAGGTGTCGATTAAGACAGTCTTACGAAGTTTCATCAACCTCGCAGGTTTTTAAAACCTGCGAGGTTTGTTTTATGCAAGGGTTCTTACAAGCTCTTCTTGTACAAATTATAAAGCACCTGCTTATCAAAATCTGTAAGCGTTTGCGTAATATCTGTTTGGATGTAGTGGATCTTAAAAGCTTCAATGGCATAGTTTAAATGTTGCACATTGTAACCAATTACTTTAAGGGCGGCAGTAGAGTCAAAATTCTGAGGTACGCTATCTAAAACGTCATCATACCATAAACCATAACCTTTTTGGGCCAAGGTTTTCCAAGGAAAATTCTTTGGGTCGTTTTTCCGTCCAGGAGCAAAATCGGCATGGCCAATAAAGTTGGCCGTTGGAATGCTGTATTTTTTCTTTAAGGTGCCCAATAAGGCACACAAGCTATTGATCTGTGCATCTGTCCAAACATCGGTAGTGCCGTTGTTATCCATTTCAATGCCGATAGAGCAAGAGTTCATGTCCGTAACACTACCCCATTTACCAGCTCCAGCATGTTGCGCCCTCAAATAGTCGTTTACCATTTGTACCACTTTACCATCCCTGCTCACCACATAGTGAGAGCTAGTCCCTGTTCTGGTTAAGGTAAAAGTTCGCAAGGTTTGTTCAAGGGAGTCTTGTGCCGTATGGTGTATCACTACAAAATTTGGCTTTCTGATGCCCATATTGGTGGTGCCTACAAAATACTGTTCGCTATATAGCGAGTCAATTTTTTGGTTTTCGGGGGGCGTAGCTTTAATGATTTCAGAAAAAGCCTTTGCATTGTTTTTGTACACCTTGTCGGTAGCCTTATACTTATAGGTGCTGCATCCAGCGATTAACAGCCCAAGCGCTGCAGCAAGAAATGAAGATTGGTAACGGTTCATCAATATAAATTATGGTTTGTTGTTGGGTAGTTGGTTCGGAAACCTTCAGGTATTTAACTACTTATATTCTTCCTCAACTTTTTTACTAATTTAGGGCTTTCAAATAACATCCGAAAGAATATTATTTATGCAAAAAATAAAGATGAGTGTAGCCAAAAGCCTGATTTTGGGAACGGCCTTAGTGACTTCAATAACTGCTTGTACAAGCAAAAACCAGAGTCAGGAGAATACTGGGAAAAATGAGTTGGATTCCCTGCAAGAATATGTAGCCCAACGTTTGCCAATTTATGAAAAAGTAAGGCTAAGCACCGATCTTAACTTACTTACCGCCAATGAAAGACAAGTTTTGCCTTTGCTGATTGAGGCAGCGCAAATTATGGACGAACTTTTTTGGAAACAAGCCTATCCGCAACGCGATAGTTTGTTGGCGACCATTAAAGATGAGAAAACAAAAGAGTTTGTAAGAATTAACTACGGTCCGTGGGACAGGTTAAATGGCGATAAACCTTTTGTAGCAGGTATTGGCGAAAAGCCACTAGGGGTGACTTTTTACCCTTTGGATATGACCAAAGAGGAATTGGAAAAATCAGACGTAAAGGATAAACAAGGACTTTATTCTGTGATTAGGAGAGAAAATGGCAAACTGGTTTCCATTCCTTATCACATCTATTTTGCTAACGAGTTGCAAAGAGCTAGTAGCTTGTTAAAACAGGCCGCTTTAATTACCGACGACGCCGGCCTTAAAAAATACCTTAACCTGCGTGCTGATGCTTTGGTGAGTGATAACTATACTGCAAGTGATTACGCTTGGTTGGATATGAAAACCAATGGTCTGGATATTATTATCGGCCCAATTGAGAACTACGAAGACAAATTGTTTAATGCCAGAGCTTCTTTTGAGAGTTATGTATTGGTGAAAGACAAAGAATGGAGCAAGCGTTTGGCCAAATATGTAGCCCTGCTTCCTGAACTTCAAAAAGGATTGCCGGTAGCGGATAAATATAAAAAGGAAGTTCCCGGAACTGATTCGGAGCTGAACGCATACGATGTGGTTTATTACGCTGGTGACTGTAATTCGGGTTCTAAGACCATTGCGGTAAATTTGCCTAACGACGAGAAAATCCAACAGGAAAAAGGTACCCGCCGTTCGCAGTTGAAAAATGCAATGAAAGCAAAATTCGATAAGATTTTAGTGCCAATTGCCAATGTGTTGATCGACAAGGAGCAACAGAAATACATTAAATTTGATGCCTTTTTTGCCAATGTGATGTTCCACGAAGTGGCGCATGGTTTGGGTATTAAAAATACCATTACCGGAAAAGGAATGGTGCGTAATGCTTTGCAAGAACAATATTCGTGGTTAGAAGAAGGTAAAGCCGATGTGTTGGGCCTTTACATGGTTACCGGCTTGCTTAAAAAAGGAGAACTGCAAGGCGATATCAAAGATTACTACACCACTTACATGGCTGGTATTTTACGCTCGGTACGTTTTGGTGCTTCTAGCGCACACGGAAAAGCAAACATGCAGTGCTTTAATTTTTTCCAGGAAAAAGGAGCATTTGAAAGAACAGCACAGGGCGCTTATAAAGTGAACTACGAGAAGTTCGCTTCGGCTATGAACGAATTGAGTGCGGTGATCCTGACTTTGCAGGGCAACGGCGATAAAGTAGCCGTAGAAAAAGCACAGAAGGAAAGAGGGATCATTAAAACTGAATTACAAGCCGATTTGGACAAGCTTGCTCAAAAAGGTATTCCTGTAGATGTGGTTTTCGAACAAGGAGTAGATGTTTTAGGAATGAAATAAATTTTTAAATCCAAAAAAGCGGTCTGGTTGCAAAATTAGGCCGCTTTTTTTGTGCCTTTTGGTGTGGTTATCTAAAAAAAATGAAAAATTCTTGTAACCTTTTGCAAAACTTCATCGTCTACATGCTATAAACTATTAATAAGGGGTTTCCCTTTTTGAAAAACTAAGCGAAAACTTATAAAAGGCAAAAAAATGCGCTAAATGCGTACAGGGATTTTTTTGTCCAAATTTTTGAAGATAAAATAACACACAAATGAAAACTATACACCTCTTAATCCTTACTTTATTTGCTTCTACGGCACTTTACGCCTCGCCCAAGAGGGCTAAACAAGTAGATGTTAACGGCTTGGTTTTAGACGAGCAACGCAAACCCATCGATTATGCAACGGTAGGTTTGTTTAAATCCTCAGATTCATCTTTGGTAAAAACTGCCATGACTACCCCAGAGGGAAAATTTAGCTTTCCAAGCATCACTTCAGGGAGTTACTACATCAAAATTAACATGATGGGCTATCAAATTCATAAAGGTAAAGCGTTTACGGTAGGCGAGCAAGCGCTCAACTTACCCGAAATTATTTTAGTAGCCACCAGTAAAACCTTAAATGCAGTAAGTATTACTGCCGTGAAACCTCTTTTGGAGCGTAAGGCAGATAAATTGGTGATGAATGTTGAAGCCAGCTCGGCCGCAGTAGGTTCGTCGGCATTGGAAGTGCTACAAAGAGCGCCAGGGGTTACGGTAGACCAAAACGATAGAATTTCGATGCAGGGTAAACAAGGTGTTTTGATCATGTTAGATGGTAAACAAACCTATATGAGCCAAGCAGATGTAGCCAACTTATTGAGGAACATGCAAAGCTCGGAAATAGAAACCATCGAGTTGATCACCAACCCATCTTCAAAATATGATGCCTCTGGAAATTCAGGAATCATCAATATCAAAACCAAAAAAGCAAGAAGCGGTGGGGCTAATGGTAGCTTTAATGCAGGGATGGCCTATGGCAAAAACCTTAGAGGAAATACCGGGCTAAATTTGAACTACAGGAACAAAGGCGTTAATGTTTTTGGTAGCTATAATTTTAACAAAGGCGCAAGAGATAATACCATTAGTATCAACCGTGTTTCTAAAGGTTCTGGTGCCAATCCCGATACCTATTTTTCTCAAAAAGGTGACGATACTCGCGATTATGAAAACAATAACTTTAAAGTAGGGGCCGATTTCTTCCTTAATAAAAACAATACCATTGGTGTGTTGGTGAATGGCTATTTGAATAGCGCAGAAGACATATCGACCAACCGTACCTTGATTGGAAAGTCATTTGCACAAATCGATTCGACCTTGGCGGCCACTAACACGCAAATATCGAGCTATCGTAACTTTTCTTATAACCTGAATTATAAATCAGTTTTGGATACTACAGGCCAAGAGCTTACCGCCGATGCGGATTATTCTAGGTACCATGGAAAAGATAATGCCGAACTGGTAAATGACTATCGTTTTCCAGATGGATCTTTGTTGAAGCCAATTGGTCGTTTAAGAAACAATAGCCCAAGTATTATAGATATTAAAGCGGTTAAGGTAGATTACGTTTTACCTATTAGTAAAACCATGAAGTTTGAAGCAGGAGCAAAAAGCAGCTGGGTAGAAACCGATAACGATTTACGTGCAGAAGAATGGATGGGTAATGCTTGGCAAAACGATGTGCGCCGTAGCAACAGGTTTGTGTACGATGAGAACGTAAATGCGGTGTACACCAACTTGAACAAGCAATTTAAAAACACCAACGTTCAGTTAGGTTTACGTATGGAGCAAACCAACTCTAAAGGTAATCTGCTAACCACTAACGAGGTGGTAAAACGCAGTTACTGGGATTTCTTTCCAACCATTTACATTCAACAAACTTTGTCTAAAAACCACCAAGTGGGTATTTCGTACGGACGCAGGATTGACAGACCTAGCTATGATGCCTTAAATCCATTTATGTACTATTTGGACCAATATACCTACAACAAGGGTAATCCTTTCTTAAATCCGCAGTATACCAACAATTATGAGGTAAATTATACCTTCATGCAAAAGTACTTCTTGAACTTTGGCTACAGCGTGGTAAACGATGCGATTACGGAAGTGATTTTGCCAGACGAAAAACAAAAAGCTTTATACCAAACCAATGCAAATATTGCTAAAAATACCACTATTTCTGGAAGTCTGTCGGTTCCTGTAAAAGTGAGCAAATGGTGGACGATGAACAATAACCTAAATGTTTTCCACTTGGCTTTTGAAACGCCGAACCTTGAAGGACAGGCCTTAAAAACGGGTCAAACTTCTTATCAGGTTCGTATGCAGAACAACTTCATCATTATGGATGGGTTAACGGCCGAGATTAATGCCAACTACGAGTCGCCGTTAACTTACGGTACACTTGCCATAGAAGAAAAAGCATTTGTTGATATAGGCATTAGCAAAGCCATCCTTAACAAAAAAGGAAGCATCAGGTTTGCCGTTTCAGACGTTTTTGATACCAACAGAACCAGATTGAGCAGTGCTTATCCTGGATTGAATTACAACCTTTATCAAAAGAATGAAACCCAATTGTTCAGACTTAATTTTAGCTACAGGTTTGGAAAGAATGAAATTAAACCTGCCCGCAGAAGATCTACAGGAACAGAATCGGAGCAAGGTAGGATGAAGAACTAGTGTTTCGCAGACTTACGAAGTTTTTAAAACTTCGTAAGTCTTTTTTTATCTCGTCATTGCGAGGGGGTACAACGAAGCAATCTCAGCCTTTAGTTTCTAGCTTTGATTTTTTCCATTCAATGTATCTGGGAAGTTTAATAAGTTCAATTAATTCCTCCTTTTTTGAAATGACAGATAGGTTTTCTATTTCCACATGACCAATATCCAGGGCATTGGACTTCTCACCCGAAATATTGTACGCTGCGGTTAAAAAATCTTCCTGCAAAGACGCATAGCCAATTCATCTTCAAAAATTACTTCCCAATCATCGCTACCACTATTTCTTCCAGTTGGTCAATGTCAAAAGGTTTTGCTAAATAACTTTCGGCGCCAGCCGTTTCAGCCAAGGCTTTAATATCGTTATTGGCCGAAAAATAAATCACAGGGATGTCTTTGTACACCGGATGTCTTTTAAGCTCTTGTGTGGCTTCTATGCCGCCTACATCGGGCAGCCAATTGTCCATTAAAATCACGTCGGGTTGGTAGCCTGCCACTTGGTCGATAATATCGTTTGAGGTAGATGAGGTTTTGGTTTCATATCCTGCCCCTTCTAGGATAAGGGTACACAGTTCCAAAATGTCTTTGTTGTCATCAAAAATGAAAACCTTTTTGCTCATCATTTTTATGGGTTTAAAGATAAAGAATTGATATAATTAGCCATCTCTTCGATTTTTAGTACCGCAGAAACATTGGCTCTTAAAATTGCTTGTTCGGGCATATACGTAACCTGTGCCGATTCTGGATCTTGCGCAAGGGTAATTCCCCCATTTTTTTTGGCAGAGATTAGCCCATTCACCCCATCGGCATTGGAGCCTGAAAGTAACAGGCAAACCAATCGGTCACCATAAGCATCGGCTGCGGTTTGAAAAGTAACGTCAATGGATGGGCGGGAGTAATTGATTTTCTCCGAGTAATCCAAGGAGAAAGTAAAGTCTTTTTCAATAAGGAGGTGGTAATCTGATGGGGCAATATAGACATGGCCTTTCAGGATTTTTTCCTTTTCATCCGCTTCCTTCACTTTTAGCTCCGTACGATAGGATAGGAGGTCGCTAAGCAACGAATCCATGCCTTGCTTACGGTGTACTACAATAATGATGGAGAAATCGATATTCGGGCTTATTTCGGGCAATATTTTTAGCAGCACATCCAAGCTGCCCGCCGAACCACCAATCACCAAAGCATCTATTTTTCTCATGCGCTCACCTTCCTCCAAACTTTTTCTGTGCCCACTTTTTTGTAGGTGGCTGATATGGGTGAGAAATCAATGGTTTCTTTAGTGCCCAAAGCTAAATAGCCCAGGTTTTCCAAGCTTTGATCAAATAGTTGCAACACGCGGAACTGCAAAGGTCTGTCGAAATAGATCAATACGTTTCGGCATAAAATCAACTGAAACTCATTAAAAGACCGATCGGAAACCAGGTTATGTGTCGAAAAAATCATTTTTCGTTTGAGCTCCTCATCAAATTTTGCCAAGTTATAGTTGGCAGAATAATAGGACGAGAAATCTTTGATTCCGCCTGCAGCGATATAGTTTTCCGAATAGCTTTTCATTTGGCTAAGTGGAAACATGCCGAGGGAAGCTTTTTCCAGCACCGTTGGATTAATGTCGGTAGCGTAAATCAACGATTTGTGTAGCAGATTGAGCTCTTTCAATAAAATGGCAATAGAGTAAGCCTCTTCACCTGTTGAACAGCCCGCCAACCAAATTCTGATGAATGGGTAGGTGTTTAAGTTAGGCAGGATCTGTTTTCGCAGCATTTGGTAAAATGCGGGATCTCGGAACATCTCCGTTACGTTTACCGTTACACCTTCTACAAAATGCTTAAAATAAACATCGTCGTTCAAGGTCTTATACCTAAATTCGGCAAAACTTAAGTGCTTGTCTAAACTGTATAATCTGGATAAACGTCTTTTGAGGGATGCCCTAGAATAACCCGTAAAATCATACCCATGATGTTCTAACACATCATTGATGAGGATTTCTACTTCTTCGTCGGATATAATCCCTGTTTGAGACACTATAGGTATTTGTTTATGAGTTTAATTAATTCTTCAACGTTAACTGGTTTCGAGATATAGCCTACCGCTCCCGCTTCTAGGCATCTCTCTTTATCGCCTAACATGGCCTGTGCCGTAACCGCAATGGCTGGTACATCTTTTAGTTGTTGGTCTTCCCGCATTTTTGCAAGCGCTTGGTAACCATCCATGTCTGGCATCATCATGTCCAAAAGAACCACGCCTACATCTCCCTCTTTTTTAATGATGTCCAAGCCTTCTTTGGCATTGTTGGCCGCTACACAAGCATACTTTTTAGCAGTTAAAACAGCTTTTAAAGCGAAAATGTTTCTGCTATCATCATCAATAATTAAAATTTTCTTTTCTGTGCTTTGCATATTTGGAGCTTAATTAGATTTGTCGTAAAGCCAAACTCTCAATAATGAAATTAACTGGTCTATATCCACAGGTTTTGAGATGTAGTCCGAAGCGCCCGCGGCAATACATTTTTCTCTATCGCCCATCATCGCTTTTGCCGTTACCGCTAAAATAGGCAGGTTTTTGTAAGCTGGCATCGCCCTAATTTGTTTGGTGGTTTCGTAGCCGTCCAATTCTGGCATCATCATATCCATTAACACCACATCAATTTTCGGGTTGGCCTTAATAGCCGCCAAAGCCTCCTTGCCATCAATGGCAGGCAGCACCTTCATTTTGTGCGGTTCCAAAGCCTTGGTTAAAGAGAAAATGTTCCTCACGTCATCGTCGGCAATAAGCACTACTTTATCTTTAAGGACATCGGTTACATTTTGCAGCGTTTCTCCTTTGATCTCTTTGCTCTTGTTCCCTTTTTCCTCAACAAGATGTAAGAATAAAGCGGCTTCATCCAAAATTCGTTGGTAAGAATGGGCGGTTTTTACCACAATCGAATCCGCATATTGCTTAATCCTGCTTTCTTCACCTTTGGACAGGTTTTTCCCTGTAAAGATGATGATCGGCAAGTTCTCTAAGCCTTCACTTTTCTTAATGGTTTCTAAAGTTTCGTAAGCATTTTTATCTGGGATACCCATGTCCAAAATCACGCAATCCACCTCTTTTTGGTGCAGGGCCTCAATGCTGGCGTTGATGTTTGAGGCCACAATGGTCTGCAAACTGGCCGAGCTTAGGAAATGACTTAATGCTTGGGCGTGTTGTGGGTTTTCCTCAACAATTAATACCTTTTTAGGATTTTTGCTGAGTGCGTGCTCCAGTTTCTCGAAAATCTGTTTCATGTGTTCCAGCGCAAAAGGCTTATTGATGAAATCTACAGCACCTTTTTGTAAGCTTTGTCTTTTTGCCGATAGCGAAGACATGATGTGTACTGGAATAGGTTTGGTTAATGGATTAGATTTTAATTCATCCATTACTTGCCAGCCATCTTTAATAGGAAGCTGAATGTCTAATAAAATGGCCAATGGTTTGTATTTCTGCGCCATTTCTATGCCCACATCGCCACGTACCGCTACTAAACCTTTGTAGTTGCGTTTTCTGGTGAAATCTAGTAGGGTTTTGGCAAAAAAGGTATCGTCTTCGATAATCAGGATCACTTTGTCCTCTGGATTTAGGTTATCCCTGTCATCATCTACGTCATCTGGTATTTTTGAAACCACAAAACGTTCTTCTTCGCGTTGTTGTTGCTCTATTTTTTCTTCCGCTGCTTTTTCTTCTTCCTGCAAGTCGGTAAATAATGCACCAGTTCTTTCATTAAAATTAGCTGGAATAACGAGTGTAAAGGTACTGCCCTCATTTTCCTTGCTTTCCAGTTTAATAGTGCCGCCCAATAATTTAGCCAGTTGTTTACTGATAGATAAGCCTAAACCAGTACCGCCAAATTTGCGACGGGTAGAGCCATCTGCTTGTTGGAAAGCCTCAAACACAAGTCCTTGTTTATTTTGTGGAATGCCTATTCCTGTATCGCTAACGGAAAATGTAAGCACCTCTTCTTTAGCTTGATAGCCAATAGATAAGCTAACCTTGCCTTTTGAAGTAAATTTGAAGGCATTGGACAGCAGGTTTTTCAAGATTTGCGATAAACGCATCTTGTCTGTGGTGAATGAATTAGGAGTATCACCAGAAACGCCAATAATTAGATCAAGGTGCTTGTCTTTGGCAATTGGCATAAATAATGATCTGATATCGGTGGTGATTTCGTCGGTTCTCACGTCGCTAATTTCCAACTCCATTTTGCCTGCTTCAATCTTCGAAAGGTCTAAGATTTCATCAATTAAGCTTAATAAGCCATGACCAGAACTTTGGATCACCGAAGCATATTCGGTGTATTCTTTTTCTAGCTGTTCGCTTTCGGCCATCAGCTTAGATAGCAATAGAATAGAGTTTAACGGGGTACGAAGTTCATGTGACATGTTGGCCAAAAACTCGGACTTGTAACGGGTACTTTGTTCCAACTGTTCCGCCTTTTGCTTGATTTCCAGGTTTCTTTCTAAAATCAATTGGTTGCGTTCTTCCAATAAACTGCTTCTTTCTTCCAACTCTTGGTTGCTTTGTAGCAATTCCTCCTGTTGTACCCTCAGTTCTTCTTCCGAAGCTTGTATTTTTTGGGTTTGTGCCTCTAGCTCGGAGTTTAGCGCCTCCAGTTCTCCGTGTTGTGCTTGTAATTCTTCGGCCTGCGATTGGGTTTCTTCCAAGAAATCTTGTAATTTTTTTCTGTTTTGGGCCGCATTAATGGCAATGCCAATATTTGAAGAAATATTCTGCATAAAATCCAACTTGCGCTGCGGATAAGAATTGATGGTTGCCAATTCAATCACCCCCATGGCCAAGCCATTTCTAATAATTGGGAATGCAACTACTGTTGTAGGTTTTGTTTCGCCCGTAGCGTAACTAATGGTGGCTTCTTTATCAGGAATTTTTTCCAAAAGAATTAACTTTTCAGATTGGAATGCCTGCCCAACCAAACCCTCGCCAATGGAGATTTTTTTTCGTTGCAACTTGGCATTTAAAGCAAAGCCGTTAACCAAATGTAGCTCTTGGTCTTCTTCTAGGATATAAAATGCACCTACAAAGCTTTTGGTGTGTTCTACTACAGCATCCAAAATATCCTTGGATAGTAAATGGACCTCTTTGTCGCCCACCATTTTATCGTTTAATGTAGCAATGCCTGTTTGCATCCAATCTTTATCCTCTAACAAAGCAAATGAGGTTTGTAAGGCCTCGGCCATGCTGTTTAAAGAGCCAGATAAACTACCTAAACCATCTTTTGAAGTTTCGTGAAGCCTAACTTTGTAATTGCCTGTAGAAATTTGATGAGCAATGCTCTTGATGGTGTCAATGCGTTTGGCGGTATCTTCGTTAATGTGCTGTAATTGCTGAAATAGGGATACACGTTCATTAAATTCTGAACTCACTTTCTGGTAAAAGAAAACGGTGCTGAGGACGGATAATATGGCGGCGAAGATAATCAAGAAAGGAGAAAATCCCGCTAAGGTGTTCATCTCTTTGGTTTTAACCGCTAAGGAGCTTTTCTCTTCTGCCTTAATTTCTCTAATTATTCTGCGAGCGCCATCCATATAGATTTTTCCTTCTAATAGGGCGGTCTCAAGTACGGTGCCTTTGTTTCGTTTGGTTTGGATGGTGCTGACTAAAATCTCCATCCTTTTTTCGATAATGCTTCGAAGCTCTTTTAGTTTCTGCTGTTCGAATGCATTATCCTTTGTACTTATCATTACCTTCGAAAACAGTGAATCGGTTCTTCTTTCACTGTTATTGTAAGGTTCCAAGAAAACGGGATTTCCAGTAAGCAAAAAGCCCCTTTGTCCAGTTTCTGCATCTTTTAATGCCGAAACGATGTTGTCTACATCGTTGATGATGGTGTTGCTCTCAACAACCATATCGGCACTTTTAATTAAATTTTTGATGCTGATATAAGAAGCTGTGGAGCTAATGATGAGCAAGATTAGTGATATGCCTAAACCGATACGGAGGTTAGTTTTTAGGGATAGTTTCATCTACAATAAATTAACGTTAAACGTCGGTCATTAATTGGTCAATAGGAATAGTGAAATAAAATTCGGAGCCTTCACCATATACAGAGTTTACATTGATATGGCCACCATGACGGCTGATGATTTCGGAGGAAATATACAGGCCAATGCCCAGGCCTTGAAAGCGATGGGAGGTTTCTTCTACCCGATAAAACTTTTCGAAAACTCTTTTCACTTGTTCTGGTTGCATGCCAATGCCGAAATCCTTAACACCAATGTACAGTTCATTGTTTTGGAGATGTACATTTAGCAAAACTTCATTGGTTCCCGGCGAATATTTAATGGCATTGGTCAAAAAGTTAACGATGACCTGCTCAATGCGCATTTCATCCCCAAAAACCTTGGCGTTTACAGTGCCATTTTTGATGATTTTAAAATCAGGATTGGATTGGTGCATCACTTCGATAATGTTGCCCAGCAAGGTATCCATATCGAAATATTGTTTGTTGAACTTGAGTTTGCCACTTTCTATTTTCGAGATATCAAGTAAATCGGCAATCAGTCCGTTTAATTTTTCTAGTTGTATTTGCGCCTTGGATAAGTGGCTTTTAACCTGGTCGATATCGCCTTTGGCCAAACCTCTCTCCAGTAGTTGGATATACCCCTTTACACTGGTCAATGGTGTTTTAAGTTCATGACTGGCAATGCTAATGAACTCATCTTTTTTAAGTTCGGCGGCCTTCCTAAATTCTATCTCTTCCAATAAAGCTTTTTGTACTTCGCCCAATTTGCGGCTCTGTTCGTAAATGCGATAAAAGGTTTTGATTTTCAGCAACAAGATGTTGATGTCTACAGGTTTAGTGATGTAATCTAAACCGCCCGAAGAGTAGCCCTTTGCAATGAACCGGAATTCGGTATTGGCTGCGGAAAGGAAAATAATGGCCGTTTCTTTTGCTTTGCTATAACCAGAGATAACTTCGGCCACTTCAAAGCCATCCATTTCTGGCATTTGTACGTCCAAAATAATAAGGACATAAGAGTTTTTAAGCACTTTTTTTAGTGCTTCTTCACCTGAGTTGGCAGTATCTACTTCAAAACCATGTTTTTCGAGAACGTTTTTCAAGGAGATCAAGTTCTCTGGAGTATCGTCAACAAGTAAGATCATTCTCAAATGTAGTAAAAAATGAACGTATATGACCTCGAGTCACAACTTACTGTTGTAAAAGTCTTGTTCAGATTAGAGGTTGGTCGTCTTAAAAGTATCTCCTTGGCGAATATCTCCTGTTTCAAAACCTTTTTTGAACCAATACATCCTTTGTGCTGAGGTGCCGTGGGTAAAAGAATCAGGCACTATTTCACCAGTGGCCTGTTTTTGTAGCTTGTCGTCGCCAATGGCATTTGCGGCCGTTAGTGCTTCTTCAATATCTCCAGCCTCTAGCCTAAAATCTTTGAGGTTTTGTGCATGATTGGCCCACAAGCCCGCATAAAAATCAGCTTGTAGCTCCAACATTACCGATAGCTTGTTATATTCCTTTTCGCTTAACCTGCCTCGCATACGTTGCACCTTTTCTGAAGTGCCCAACAAGTTTTGGACATGGTGACCCACTTCATGGGCAATAACATAAGCCTGTGCAAAATCGCCTGAAGCACCAAAACGGTTTTTAAGCTCATCGTAAAACGAAAGATCGATGTAAACTTTTTGGTCTGCTGGGCAATAGAAAGGTCCTACCGCTGAACTTGCGCCTCCGCAAGCGGTTTGTACGCTGTTCTCGAATAACCTTAACGTTGGAAATTGGTACTGCTGCCCCATAGCTTCGAATTGCTGGGTCCATACTTGTTCTGTAGATTTGAGTACCCCAGCTACAAATTTCTTCTGAGGGTCATCATTCTCCGAACTCCCTCTTTTCACTTCGGTTTGCTCGGTAGTAAGGGGCAATTGATTAACTACACCCGTAAGGTCTTTTCCAAACAATAAACCTAAAATAACGATGATGATTCCAACACCGCCGCCAAGGGCAATTTTACCGCCGCCGCTACCTCGGCTGTCTTCTACGTTGTCGCTGCCTTTACCAAACCATTGCATAACCAAAATATTTTAAACAAGATAAACAGTTCGAATGATAAAGCCAAGAAAATGTTTAGCACATCAGTTTGTAACCCTGTCCTCGCACATTTACAATGCATATGTTGGGGTCGCCCTTCAGGTATTTCCTTAATTTGGCGATGAAAACATCTAAACTTCTGCCAGAGAAATAATCATTGTTTTGCCAAAGCTGATTTAGGATAACATCTCTGGTTAAAATGTGCGCTTTGTTGAGGATCAATAACTGTAATATTTCTGCTTCTCTACTCGTTAATTTTTTAACTTGCCCATTTAAACTGAGGATTGCCTTGGCGTAAATGAATTCATATTTTCCAATAGTGATTGTCTTGGTAACAGATGATAGCGGATTCACCTCTAGTTGCCTACCAGCGGAGAGGAGCACCTTGATTCTAATGGCAAGTTCTTCCAAGCTAAAGGGTTTTTTAATGTAATCATTTGCACCGCTTTCAAATCCAATGATCACATCGCTTGGCTGATTTTTTGCGGTCAGAAAAATGATGGGGACCTGTACATTCGTTTGCCTTAATTGTTTGGCTAGTTCAAAACCCGTGGCATCAGGTAGCATCACATCCAGTAACACAAGGTCGAAATCCTGATTGGCGTAAACATTCATCGTTTCTCGACCTGTTTTGCAATGAGAAACCATATAACCTTTCATCATTAAACTTTCCTTAACAATTTCAGCTAATGCTGGTTCGTCTTCAACAAATAAGATATGTTTTATTGCGGCCATGCAAGCGTTACTTTGGTTCCATTATTGATTTCGCTATCTATTTTATACCAACCATGGTGTTGTTCTATAATCTGTTTCACAAAAGTTAAGCCTAAGCCATGTCCTTTTATGGTGTGATATTGGTTTTTGACACGATAAAACTTGTCAAAAATCAGCTTTAGTTCCGACTTTTCCATGCCAATTCCCTTGTCTATGATTTCAATGACCATAAACCCGTTTTTATCGTAAGCATTTACTTGCAAGTTCACCTCGTTAGCCGAATACTTTATCGCATTATCCATAATGTTGTTCAAGGCATGGTAAAATTGGCTTTTATCGGCTTCTACAGTTAATCGTTCTGGTATGTTGGTATTCACTAAAAGTGGTTTGTCTGCTTTGATTTGGTGTAGCTTGACCAGTTGATTAATCACTTCCGATACCACAATTGTTTCTTTATGAGGTGTATAAGCTGTTTGATTCTGTAAAGATAAACTCATCACTTGGTCTACCAAAAGATTGAGACGTTGCGCTTCATTTTTGATGTGGCTTAAATACCTGTTTCTCTTTTCTGAATTTTGTATCGTACTGGCATCTTCTAAGGCTTCTGCAGCAACCGCTACGGTGGCTATGGGAGTTTTAAATTCATGCGTAATGTTGCTGATAAAATCTTCTTTGATAATGGCTACTTTTTGAGCAGAGAGTAGTGTTTTTGTTAAAAACCAAACGAGGTAGCACACAATGACCATTAATACCATGGAAGAAGCAATGAGGAGCCAAGTTCTTGAAATTACGTAGCCAAAAGGGGAAGTAAAGCTTGCCCTAACATAACTGTTTTTTTCAAGAATATAGGTAGGAAGAGATTTGGTGATAATGGGCTGTTTAAACCTGTTGAAAAGCTTTGGGCCATTGTTTAGGGTACTGTCTTTGTCCTTTAGGATGAAAGTATAATTGCTCTTTATTCCTCTCGAATTTAAGTAGTAATTGAATGTTTTCCGCAAGCTGGCGGTATCAAATTGATAGTGATTTGTTTTTTCTTCAATGTATCTGCCCAAATCTTGCGTCCTGTAATAAAAAAAGTGATTTTCTAAATCTTCCTGTCTGATATTTTGGGCAAAAGCTGCGGCAATTTTTCGTTTAAGTGATACATCGCCTTTGGCTAAGGGTTGGTTGAGCTGTAGCTTCGAAAAAGAGGCGCTGAACTTATCCTTTCGGTCTTTGGTGGATCGAATGGTGTATACCTGTACCTTTTCTGTGGGATGAAATTTTGAGCTGATGACGAACTTGCTCGAATCCAGTAAATTGTTTTCAATAGCTTGCTGGATGGTATCACATCTTAGCATAAATTCCTTTTTTACGCCGTCTTCGAAAGCAAGGTTGATGTCTCTTTCGAAATTAACCAGGGTGCTGGCATAATAGGTTTTGATCCAATAGAACTGAATAAACAGAAAGGCGACAATGGCAAATAAACATGCGGATAATAAATAGCGGGTGTTTTGGGGCATTCTCAAAGTTACCTAAAAGTCTTTCTCAAAAGGAGCCGTTAACGTTCTATAACATTTTATAACATCAGCGATAACACAGTTTGACGGCGGAATTATGGAGTTTTGGTAAAAAGAAAACGATGAAAAAAACATTATTATGTCTAGCTGCAACACTTGTTTTGTGGAACATGGCAAAGGCTCAAAAGCCAACTGAAGGTGCTGTGAAAATGATGGCAGATTACGGACCCTCTAACGAAGAGACCCGTGTAATTGTAGATTTTCAAGGTGTGGAATACTACAAGGTAAAATTGACGGGAACGCAATTGAAAGCAAGAAAGGTTTTACTGTATTGTAAGGAGATGTGGAATGGCAAAGTTAAAAAGGTGGATACTTTAATCAAAAAACAAGACTTAAAGAATTTAACAACGAATGCAACTGGAGATACTTTATCTTTTTCCGTAATGGGAAGGAGGGTAGACGACAAGTTGCAGGTACTTTTTAGGTTTCCTAGGCTTGGTGTAAACAAAAAATATCAAGCACTCAAAACCGACAATTACAGTTTACGGGTTTTGGGAAACCATTATAAAATTGAATTAAATAAGCCTTTTCCCGTTTTTGCTTATATCCTGCCGTACGAAAAAGATGGCTGGCTAATGTATTGCGCTGTTGATCAAAGTGGCGAGAAGGTAGAAGATTGGGGCAAAAAGTTTGGCATTAAGCACTATCTTATTTACGAAATGGCTTTTTTAGAAGAGTGACCTATATTAAACAAAACAGCCATGCGATTTTCTAATCTCGTATGGCTGTTTTGTTCGCTTATGCAAACGCAGCGATGCCTTTTGCTATTCTCGCAGCGGTTTCTTGTTTGCCTAACAGCTTAACAATATCAAACACGCCTGGACCAAATTTGCCACCAACCAGCATAATGCGTAATGGCAACATTACTTCGCCAGGTTTCAGTCCTTTTGCTTCGGCCAAAGCTTTAAAGCTGGCTTCCAAATCCAAGGCACTCAACTCAACATTTAAGGTATTGGCAAATTCTTCAAAGAAGACTGCTTTTTCGTTATTCCATTTCGGTTTTACAGCGGCAGCATCGTATTCGCTTGGAGCTGTAAAGAAATAAGCACTTTGCGCCACAAAATCAGGCAACAAGGTACACCTGTCTTTTACCAGTTCAATTACTGTAGCAAGCTTTTCATCAGCGGCTTCGATGCCGTTTTGTTTTAATAGGTCACTTACGGCTGGTTGTAAACGGCTAACTGGAGACTGCTTGATCCATTCGTGGTTAAACCACTTCGCTTTTTCAAAATCGAATTTCGCTCCAGCTTTGCTAATTCTTTCTACAGAAAAGGCTGCTTTCAATTCTTCTAGCATAAATATTTCTTTGTCGGTCCCGTCATTCCAGCCCAATAAACCCAAAAGGTTTACAAACGCCTCTGGCATAAAACCAAGCTCTTTAAAACCTTTGGTTAAATCACCAGTTTTAGGGTCAGTCCAATTCATGGCATAAACAGGGAAACCCAGTCTGTCGCCGTCTCTTTTGCTCAATTTTCCGTTGCCATCAGGTTTAAGGATCAATGGTAAATGCGCCCAAACGGGCATTTCATTTTCCCATCCCAAATATCTCCAAAGCAATAAATGGATGGGAGCAGATGGTAACCACTCTTCGCCCCTGAACACATGTGAAATTTCCATCGCTTTATCATCAGCCACTACCGCTAGGTGATAAGTAGGCATTCCATCGGCTTTTAAAAGTACTTTATCGTCTACTAAATTGGTATCGAAGCTCACTACGCCCCTGATCATATCCGTAAAAGTAACCTGCTCATCGGTAGGCATTTTAATACGGATCACATGTGGCGTGTTTTGTGCCAACAGCTCGCTCACTTCATTTTGGGTAAGCGTTAGCGAGTTGCGCATTTGCATACGGGTTTTTTGTCCGTAAAGGAAATTAGGCTCTTCAGCTCTTTTTGCGGTAAGTTCTTCGGCAGTATCAAAAGCGTAGTAGGCATAACCACTGGCTACCAATTGCTCAGCATATTGTCGATAAGTGGGTTTGCGCTCACTTTGGCGGTAAGGGCCAAAAGCGCCTGGTTTTTGGGGGCTTTCATCGGCAGCAATGCCACACCATTCCAAGCAATCTACAATGTATTGTTCCGCACCTTCCACAAAGCGGGTTTGGTCGGTATCTTCTATCCTTAAAATAAAGGTTCCATTGTTTTTCTTTGCGAAAAGGTAATTGAAAAGGGCGGTTCTTACGCCTCCTAAGTGTAAACCTCCTGTTGGGCTTGGTGCAAATCTTACTCTAACTTCTCTGTTCATGATGTGTTTAGTTGTTTGGCGTAAAGCGTTAGGCGAAAGGGACTCTTCTCTATTAAACGGTAAAATCCTTCCTCTTTTTTCTCTCTCCAAAGGGAGATATTGGCCTGTGCATATCCCCTTATTGAGGGGGCAAAGGGGAGGATAGTACTTTCTAGCTGTTATAGATTTGAAGCCCATCGCTCTGCGCAAAACGCAAGACGCCACAAAGATATGTTTTTCATCTGTTTTCAGAGGCCATGAAGCGCTTATGCTTTTAAAATGATGGATGATGGCTTTTTGAAAAAGGATAATGGTTTTGAGGTTTTTCCGTTCTGATATTGTAATTTGGCTCAAGAAATGAACCCATATCAGAAAAAGAAACGTTGGAAGTTGTTTTTATTGGTCTTTGCAGGGGTGATTGGTTTTGCGTCCGTAGCTTACACCAATTTTTTTGTGCAAAAGATGGAGCGGGAAGAAGGCACGCAGTTTTTGCTTTGGATTAAAGTAGCCGAGCAGCGAATGAAAATGTACGACAATGAGCAGTTGACCGATGTTTTTGAAACCATCAAGAAGAACAATAAAATGGACGTAATCATCACCAGAACTGATGGCTCCATTTACTTGTGGGATGGATTGGATACCACTAAAACGCTATATCCCGATAATAAATCGAAACAATACGACCCTGTATATTTTGCCAAACAATTGCAGAAAATGAAGGGGCAGCATAAGCCTGCCAAAATGAAGGGCATTAATGAAGAGCAGCTCATTGCCTACTATAAGGATTCGAATATTTTAACCCAATTGAGGTATTTCCCTTACATCCAATTAGGCGTAATTGCCCTTTTCTTAATCACAGCCTATGTGGGTTTTAGTGCCGCAAGAAAAGCAGAGCGAGATCAGGAATTTGTGGGGATGGCCAAAGAAACAGCCCATCAATTGGGAACCCCCATATCGTCACTAATGGCTTGGGTGGAGCTAATCAAAACTCGGTTCGATGCGGAAGAAGATCCGTTGGTGGCCGAGATGGAAAACGATATTCAGCGATTGGAAATCATAGCTGACCGTTTTTCTAAAATTGGTTCCATGCCGATATTGGAAGACCATGTCGTTTACATCATCATCAACAATTTTGTACAGTATTTCAAGGTCCGAGCTTCCGATAAAATCAATTTTGTAATTACTGGTGACACTCAAGTAAGGGCAATGTTGTCGGCACCGCTGTTTGATTGGGTGATAGAAAATCTGCTCAAAAATGCGGTGAATGCAATAGATAATGATGGAACAATTACCATTAACATCATCGAAAACCTGGCCAAAGAAGAAGTTTTAATTGATGTAACAGATACAGGAAAGGGAATTCCCCGCTCTAAATTTGACACGGTATTTCAACCGGGCTACACCACCAGAAAAAGAGGTTGGGGCCTGGGCTTAACCTTAACCAAAAGGATTGTGGAGAACTATCACCGAGGACAAATTTTTGTGAAAGACTCCGAGATTGGAAAAGGAACAACCTTCAGAATTGTTTTAAAAAGTAGTATTAAATATGAACCGACCACAAATAGAGGACTATCCACAATGGTATAAGGGGTATATCGATCTTGTTGATGGAGATGTGCTGGAAATCTTAGAAACACAGGCCGAAGCCTTTGCGCAATTTGTAACGAGCAATGCTGATAAGGCAGATTATGCTTATGCACCAGGCAAATGGACCATTAAAGAAATGTTTGGACACATTATAGACACCGAACGCATTATGGTTTTCCGTTTAACCTGTTTTGCTAGGGGAGAAAAAGCGGCCATTCCGGGGTTTGATGAAGACCAATATGTGATCAATGCTCATTTTAAGGATCGTAGTTTAGAGAGCCTATGTGAAGAGTTTGTGGCCTTAAGGAAATCGAACCTATTTTTGCTTAAATCTCTTAACGAAGAAGAATTGAACAGGTTTGGTAATGCCAATGGAAACCAAATTTCGGTAAGAGCATTGGTTTTTATCTTGGCGGGGCATGTGATGCACCACAAAAAGGTGATTGTAGAGCGGTATTTAACCCCTTAGTCCCCTTGGAGGGGAATTGTTGTATAACGATTTGAATATGTTAACCGAACAGTAAAGCCCCCTTTAGGGGATTTAGGGGTTAACTTTTTATTTTTGACATTTAACTTAAATACATGATTTGGTTTAAAGAATTTACGCCCGAAATGTTGAACAGTCGCCCGAAAAACCATATTGGCGCCTTGTTGGGGATTGAATTTACCGAAGTGGGTGAAGATTATTTATGTGCGACCATGCCTGTTGACGAACGTACGCATCAACCTGCGGGCATTTTACATGGCGGGGCATCTGTGGTATTGGCTGAAACCTTAGGGAGTATTGCTTCTTACATGTGTATTGATCCCAATAAATATATTGCCGTAGGTTTGGAAGTAAATGCCAATCATATTAGACCAGTGAGTACTGGTTTTGTGAAAGGTGTTTGTAAGCCATTACATATCGGTGGTAAAACCCATCTATGGGAAATAAAACTCTATACCGATAAAGGAAAAATGAATTGCGTAAGCCGCTTGACCGTGGCCATTTTGCCTAAACCCCAGTAATCATCTCCTCAAACTATTTCCTCATTCTTTTTGTTTTGCCATAAATAGCAATTATGGTAAGCACCGCTGAGGTCATTAATGATAGTCATTTAGTTTTTGTAAGTCCAGAAAAAGGAGGAATCTTTCGCAAGGGAAAGCCCGGGAAATTCAATTATGAAGATGATAAAGGCAATAAGGTAACCGATAGTACGGCCTTAGAACGCATTCAAAAACTGGTACTGCCTCCCGCATGGACAGAGGTTTGGATTTCACCTAAAAAGAATGGTTATCTACAGGCCATTGGCATTGATGTGGCGGGCAGAAAACAGTATCGTTATCATCCCGATTGGGTCAACAGACGCTCAGACCAAAAATATTTCAGACTTTTAGAATTTGGTAAAGCTTTACCGAAAGCTCGTAAGCAGGTAGAAAAAGATTTGCGCCGAAAAAACTTGGACGAAAGAAAAGTATTGGCCATTTGTATTGCGGTTTTACAAGATACCCTGATTAGAATAGGTACAGCGGCCTATGAGAAAAGCTACAATAGCTATGGCTTAAGCACCTTGAAAGATAAGCATGTTAAACATAAAGATAATGGCTTTTTTTTGAGTTTTGTAGGCAAGAAAGGAGTTAAACAAGATGTGCGACTTACCGATAAGCGACTGATCAAGTTGGTGAAAAGATGTAAGGATATTCCTGGCCAAGACCTGTTTCAATTTTATACGAAAGACCATCAACGGAAAGCGGTAGATTCTGGAATGATCAATCAATACATCAAGGAAATTACGGAAGATGATTTTACCGCCAAGGACTTTAGAACTTGGGGCGGAACTTTGGAAGCGATGCGACAGCTGGCGATTTGTACCAACCAAAATCCTGAAATTTCGGCAAAGAAACTGGTGGTAACTGCCTTAGATTGTGTGGCTGCAAAGCTAGGAAATACCAGAGCAGTCTGTAAAAGCGCTTACGTTTATCCTTTGTTACTACAAGCTTTTGAGGATGGCGGCCTGCAGCGTTATTTAAAACGCATTGATCTTGAAGAAAAGAATGAAAAAAAGGCGTTGAAAAACGATGAGGCAGTGCTTATTCAGTTTTTGAAAGCGGTAAAGCGGAAGAAGATAAATTAGAAAACTTACGAAGTTTCTAAAACTTCGTAAGTTTAATCATACTTGTCATCTAAATCTATAAGATTTCAAAAACCTTATAGGGCTATAAAATTTATTCCTGTTGGTCAAGCCATTTCTTCTCGATCACGTATGATACAATCAAACCCAGACCTCCGAAGATAAAAATGCTGCCAAAATAAACCGCTACTGCCTGGCCTGTTTCAGAGTCGGTTAGTTTTGCGTTAAATACGCCCCTAACAGTAAACAAGGCTACGATTAGGCCTAAACCTACACCAACCATTAGCAAGCCAAACTTTAAGCTCAAAAAGGGTTTTGGGGTTGATTTTTGGTTGCCAGGATCAATTCCTCTTTCAATCATGGCCATTTTTTCCTTATTAGAAAGATATCTGATGCCAAAAATTAATGCAAACGCACCAACAAAAATTACAATCGGTACTAATATTCCTATCATGGTTTTATTATTTTTTTGTTAAACATTCAAACGATTACGAACCGTGTTCTGTGGTTTATGACAACAGCAAAAAAAAATAGGTTACACTCTCATCAAAAAAAATTAAATTGGCGTACAAAGCGACAACGTTGAATACCATATCCAATCAAATAGATACCATTTTACCTTTACCCTCATTAGAGAAGGAATTGCTTTTGTCACACTTACAGCGCATGGAAGTGGCAAAGGGCAAGCTCATTATCTCTGCGGGAAAAATTGGCCACCATGTTTATTTTATTGAAGAAGGGCTTGCCCGTGCATTTTGCGAAAACCAGCGAGGACAAACAACCATTTGGTTTGGACAGGAGGGCGACGTCATGCTTTCTTATTTGAGCTTTTTTAAGGATAAACCTGGTTACGAAAGCATAGAACTATTGGAGAATGCAGTGCTTTATCGTATTTCCAGTAAAGACTTGCGGGAATTATATCGTCAACATATTCATATTGCCAATTGGGGCCGGAAGTTTGCCGAATATGAACTGCTAAAAGCTGAGCAACGTTTCATGGACTTGCAGTTTAAAACTGCCACGGAACGCTACCACGATTTACTGGTTAATTCGCCTGCTATTTTAAAGCGGGTGCAATTAGGCTACATTGCTTCCTATTTGGGCATTACACAAGTGTCCCTAAGCAGAATCAGATCTGCACTGAAGTAGTTGCAGTTGCTCATATCCCCCTCATTGAGGGGGCAGGGGGAGGATTTCTTTTTCTTGGGATAACATATCCTTTAATTTTTTATCATTTGTTAAAAAAAGGCAAGGTTATACTCCCGATTTTTGCATGAAATTAGAAAATCATGAATTGGATATATCTTATTATCGCAGGTTTGTTTGAAGTGGCATTTGCGTCTTGCTTAGGTAAAGTAAAAGAAACCAGTGGCTCTGAATCCGCGTGGTGGTTTGCCGGCTTTTTGGTGTCGCTAACCATTAGTATGCTGTTGTTGATTAAGGCTACACAAACTTTGCCTATTGGTACTGCCTATGCCGTTTGGACTGGTATTGGTGCAGTTGGTACCGTGTTAATGGGGATTTTTGTTTTTAAAGACCCTGCTAGCTTTTGGAGGATATTCTTTATTGTTACGCTAGTAGGCTCTATTATTGGTTTAAAAGCCGTGTCGCATTAAGTAGTTTAATCGTTGAAATTGGTCGTTTTTTTGATTGATGCTACCTGTATTATCAATCTTTTAATCAGTTTATTACGAGCGCCCAGTACAGTTAACCGATGACCAAATAATCGGTTAACCCATAAATTTTTGTTAATTTGCTGTAACCCCGTCTCAAAACCCAGCGTCATAAGGTTAAGCATGCAGCAAGTAGAAGAAACAGACCTGGTACTTATTAATTCCATTTTGTCGGGAAATACCGGCAACTATGCGCTTTTAGTGAAACGCCATCAGCGCTTTGTTTTTACGCTTGCGCTGCGCTTTGCCAAGAGCAGGGAAGATGCCGAGGAAATTGCCCAAGATTGTTTCATTAAAGCTTATAAAGCTCTGGGAACATTTAAACAAACCTCAAAATTTTCCACTTGGCTATATACTATTACCTATACTACGGCAATGACTTATTTAAGAAAGAAAAAGTTAGATGCCACCTCTATAGATGATGATGAACATGTGCTGCAATTGCCGAATAACGATAGCAGTTTTGATGCGGATTCGATAGAGAAAAAATCTACCTACAAGTATTTGAACCAAGCCATTTCGATGCTACTTCCAGATGATGCAGCAATTATTACCTTATTTTATAAGGGAGAACAGAGCTTAGAGGAAATAGGGCAGGCCTTGGCAATGGAGCCAAATACGGTAAAGGTGAAACTGCACAGGGCAAGGCACAGGTTAAAAGAAAAACTACAACTTTTATTAAAAGAAGAAGTAAAGGAGTTGATATGACAAAGCAAGAAGAACAACTTTGGAACTACATCGATGGTTTTTGTTCGCTAAAAGAGCAAGCAGAAATAGAAAGCAAATTGGCGGAAGATCAATCGTTGATGGATTTATACGAACAGCTGTTAATGGTCAATCAGCAGTTAAATACCCATTTGGAAATTGATGAGCCATCCATGTCATTTACCCGTAACGTAATGGAGCAGGTAAAGCATGAAATAGCTCCTGTGGCCATAAAAACCAAGGTAGACCATAGAATTATTTACACTATTGGTGGGTTTTTTACGGTAGTGCTGCTGGGAGCGCTTATTTACGCTTTCGCTACGGTAACTCCAGATGTTAAAATTAAGACACTCACGTCAACCGTGCGTTTAGATATAGAAATACGTCCAACCGTTTTATGGGTGGTTTTGTTTGCAAATGCTGTTTTACTATTGATTTACTTAGATAGTTATTTGAGAAAAGGCATGAAAAAAGCACAAAAAAAGGGAGAACAATAGTTCTCCCTTTTTTATTTAGATCTTTAATTTCTTATTTCTTAAAGCCAATGGGCAAAACCGTTTGGGTATTGTCCCAAGCCATTACTAAATTAGCACCTTCGGCAGTTTCTACAAACGTTATAGAAAAAGCTTCAACGGGTTTGTCGGCTTTTCCAACAGGGATATCCGTTCTTAAAACGTCGTTCTTTTCATCATAACTAAAAGCTCCCCATTTGTCGGTTTGCTTGTTAATGATGATGGTCCATTTGTCTTTGCTAGGAATTGCAAACAGACTGTATCTGCCGGCCTTAACCTTTTTTCCGCCAATGGTTACCGATTTGAAAAATTGCACTTCGGTACTTTCATTTGCCCCTAAACGCCAAACTTTGTCAAATTGCTCCAAAACGCCGAAAATTTCTCTTCCCTTTTTTTGAGGACGAGAATATAGCACGCGGACAACTGGTTCAATAGCGTCTTTAGACTTGGTTACATTTAAAGGAAAATAAACCACATCCAACGGACTGGCATCAACTTTTGGGAAGTTAATAGCGCCATTGTCTGAAGCGTTTTGTGCCTGTACGGCAAAAGCTCCAACCAAAAGCAGCATTAATAAGCATACTTTTTTCATCAAAATATAAATTGGTTGTGTATCTTGATTTTGTTGGCAGTATTAGTATTCTCTTCCTTTAACAATCTTGTTCAAGAAAACACCACCGAAAATTAAGCCGATGATAGCTGCTAGGAAAAGATAACCAATATGTGTAGTAACGGCAGAAAAAGCAAGTACAAATGCCACCATACCAATTACATACCAAACCCAATCAAAATTGTTTTTATTTTCTGAATTGCTCATGTTTAAAACTTTTGCGGCAAAGTTAGTTATTTCAATGAAAAACAACACATTTGTTTTTAGAAAATGCCGATTTTGATGATATGTAAATGAGATGATTGGCCAATATGATGATTTCCCAGCAAGACGATTAATCCATTTAAATTAGCTAATCATCCCATTCACCAATTATCACATTAATTCCCCAACAGCTCATTTACAATAACCGCTTTATAGCCATTTTGTTTAAGATACTGTAGCAGCTGCGGAAGCTTGTCATAAAACTTGTCTTTTCTTCTTGGATCGGTACCTACATGCAACAGAAGAATAAAACCATTTAAGGTGTGTTGTTTTTCGTAATCGATAATAGACTGGTAAATCTCATCGCTGGTTCTATAAGCTTTCCCTAATTCTGGATACGTATAATCAGCCGCAGATCGGGTGCCAGGGGTAAAATTAATGAGTTTTAAACCCGCATCATCTGTCCAATTGGCAATGGTTTGGTTATGCCATTCATAAGGAGGTAAGAAATATTTCGCTGATTTTTGGGTAATGCCAAACTTCTCCATTGCCTTATAGTTAGCCGCCAAATCATCTTTAAATTGTTTTTCGGTAACCAATAGCGAATCTCGCTTCTTCCAATCGGCATACAACAGGTGCTGGTCAGAGTGAGCACCCAGGTAATGGCCTTTTGCTTTTGCGGTTTTGAGGAAAGGGGCAAAGGCGGTGTTGCGATAAAAATTACCTGTGAAGAAGAAAGAAGCTTTGATTTTCTCTTTATCCAATGCAGAGATGATTTTTTGTCCCCCGTCAGCATATTCGTCGCCCGTAAAAACAATGGCCAGTTGTTTCTCTTTAGTGTCGCCTCTGTTAATGGCGCCATATTCTTTGGTGTAATTGGCAAATTCCTTATTCGTTCGGCTGTCATAAGCGGCCAGTAAATAAACGAGAGAGGCCGTGCCATCCATCGTTGGCTCATTGGTGCTATAGTCACCATAATCATCATGGTAAACCGCCAAATCGCTTTGGAAAGCAGCATAATCATCAGGTTTGGTCAATTGTATACCTATTAAGCCCTTATAAATACTGGTGTAAACAGGCCCGTCAACCAACCCGCCATCAATAGGATATTTTCCTAAATGGGTAAAGGCCGAATGTGGATCAACAGGCGTGTCGCCCCAACTTGGAAGCCCGTAAACCATGCTGGTGCCCCATGGATTGCAACCGAAAAGCCAGTCGAAATTGGCCTGCTCCAATTCAGAGAAAGTTCCGTCGCCGCTTAACTGCTTATACCACATGCACTGCATGGCAAAGGCAACGGTAAGGTTGTTGCTGCACCAAATAAAAGGAACACCGCGATAAAAAGCGTTGTTTTTTGCTCGGTTCCAAACGTGTTGAATGCCTTGTTTGTAATAATCTACCAATTCTCGCTTGCGGTTTCCTTCAGATTGCTTGGCCAGTTCATAGTGGCCCAAATTGATAAAGGGATACCATTGGTAATGTTTGGCAGTATCATTTACAAGCCAAGGGGTAATGGGCTCTTGAAGGGCATAATAGAATGCCGAATCGAGTGCTTTTTCTCCATAACCATTTAAACCGCCCACTTTTGCAAGCGCTAACTCCATATCATCTACCCAATTGTCTTCAGCATAAATGTAGGGCGACTTTACAGAAGCGGTTTGTGTCACGCCTTTTTTCCTAAGGGCATATTGATAAGCTGTTTTCGATTTCTCGGTAAGTTTTTCAGTGAAGCTTTTGTCTTTTGGATAAAGTTCGCTTCCTAGAGCAAAAACGCTTGCAAATTTAGCTGCGGTTGAGCTGGTACCTTTGGTATCGTTCATGAACTTGCCCCTTTGCTGCGGATTTCCGTCTATGTAATATAAAGGACGTTCAAAGCCTTTTCCGTATTGGCTATCTTCCTTTGGGATTCGCATGGCGATATGGTCCCTGTCATCGGCCACTTGGTTGAACATGATTTTTGCCGAAGGATGCAATTTCATCAAAAAATCTAAACCCCATCTGGCTTCGTCCAATACATCCGCTATGCCATTTTTACCATCAAGACCCGTCGCTAATTTATGGTCGGAAAAAGCTTTTGGAAAATCTCGATAGGCCATCAACAAATGATAAGCAGCATTAGCGGTAGTGGTTGAATATTGTAGATAGTCGCTGGCATCGTGCCAACCGCCCACTGCATCAAAATGAGTGCTGTCTTTAATGCCGCCCTCTTTACCATATACCACAAAACCATCGTGGGTATGGCAACTGTCTTTTAAGAATGGATTATAGCCGCAACGTTGCTGGCGCATGTATCGCAATGCAAAATCGGCCGTGTTTTGATACACTTCTTCGCCAATAATCACTTCTGGGGAAGTCACATCATCCACTTTGATGTAGTAACGTCCAGGTTTTTTAAAGTCAGAGAAATTTAATCGGGCAGCACTTGCAAAAGGACCATAGGCACCAAAGACTTTGATATTGCTGGAGGTGTAAACGGTTTTGCCGTTGGTTTTTTCTATCAGTTCGAAACTTTTTGGAGTGGTAGTGCCCTTGCTTGCCCAAACGGCTACTTTAATGGATTTTGGTTGATAGCCTAGTAGGTTAATCCTTACCCAACTTTGTTGCTCTTTAGGTTTAAAAGCTAAGAAGGCGAAAATACATAGGGCAATGGCTAGCGATAAGCGCAAAAAAGTTCTCATGATGGAAACGGGCTAAATATTGGTCAACTAAAAATAGGATTAAATTTTAGAAAAAACCTAGCAGGAGGCCAAAAGCCCTTAGAGAATAGGCTTAAAAAAGAAACGCCCCCGATTTTTGATCAGGGGCGTCTATCCCAAAAAATTAACAATTTTTTACAAAAACTTTAAAATAAGGTTTTTGTAATTTTTTTAAAAGATTTGTGTTTAACCTTTCATAGGTACAAGGTAACACTTTTTTTGAATATAAAAAAATCTGCTTTTGAGTACAACTTTAGATTTTAATTAAAAGTCTATTAAAATACTCGTTAAAATCCATTTTTATTTCTGTAACAAACTAAATATACTTATTTTTCGGGATGCAATTAAATCAACCCAGTCAACGCGAATATTATTTCAATAACGAGGTTGTATCTCGTTTCGAGCTGTACAACAGTTTGTTTCTAACGCTTCCGTTTTATAAAATTAAAGATACCGGAACCTTACTGCCGCTTTTTTTCAAGAGCTGCGAAGACGGTATTAAGAACCACGAAAAGCCGAACGAATTAATTGAGAAGTTCTTCGAGAAGTACGTTCAAGATAAGGGAGAGGAAAGCATTATTGACCTGTTGTTCCGTTTTATCCAATATATCGAAAGACAAGTAGTGCTTTTTGACGCCGTGGAAGACGCGTCTTTTACTAAACTGAACACTAGTGATGAGCAGAGTTCCTTAAGGGCTTTGTTTTTAAAGGCTAACGACGATGCTAACTTGCATGCGAAGATAGACCGTTTGATAGAGGAGTTTTCACTGAGATTGGTGCTTACAGCCCACCCTACACAGTTTTATCCAGGGCCAGTTTTGGGAATTATCAACGACCTAACAGCGGCCATCAAGTCTAATGATATCACTACCATTAACCAGTTGTTGCAACAATTGGGCAAAACGCCATTCTTCAATAAAAAATCACCGACACCGGTAGACGAAGCGATGAGCTTAGCTTGGTATCTGGAAAACGTGTTTTATTTTGCAGCGGCTAATATCCAAACGGGATTAAACCAGTTGTTGAGTGAGTACCATATTGATCCTAAAAAGGTGGTCGAATTGGGATTTTGGCCAGGTGGTGATAGAGACGGCAACCCGAATGTAAAAGCACAAACAACCTTGGAAGTGTCTAAATTGCTAAGACAGATTTTGTTCAGGTGTTACTATCGTGATTTTAGGAACATCAAAAGACGCATTACCTTTAGAGGGGTAGAAGAAGACATCAATAAACTTCAGGAAGTGTTTTATGAAAATGCCTTTAGCTCTTCAATAGAAGAAAAGGATATTTCGGAGGAAATCATTAAACACCTTAACAATATTGTAGCCATCTTAAATAAATATCATGATGGCTTGTTTGCCAACATTGTACAGGATCTGTTAAGAAAAGTTGAGCTTTATCGTTGCTATTTCGCTTCATTGGATATTAGACAAGACAGCAGGGTATTGCGCCAAGTACACGAATATTGCAGAACGCAAAAGCCGATCAACTCGTTATATAACGAAAACTACAATGAGCTATCTGAAGAAGAGAAACTAAAAACCATTTCTTTAAGAAGTGCCAAAATCATTTATGCAGGCGAGCAGGATAACCTGATTAAGGATGCCTTGCAAACCATTGCGGAGATTAAAGATATACAACAAAAGAATGGTGAGCAGGCTTGCCATCGTTTCATCATCAGTAACTGTCAACAAGCAAGTGATATTTTGCAATTGATGGAACTGTTCTTGTGGAACGGCTGGGAAGCCGAAAACCTGAGCATTGATTTTGTGCCTTTATTTGAAACGGTTAATGACCTTTCTGGTGCTGGCGAAATCATGGAAAAGTTATATACACATCCTTTTTACAAAAAGCATTTGGCTTTAAGAGGCGGTAAACAACACATTATGTTGGGCTTTTCTGACAGTACCAAAGATGGTGGTTATTTAATGGCCAACTGGTCTATTTTTACCGCCAAAGTAGCTTTAACCAAAGTGGCAGAAGAGCATAACATTCAATTGGCCTTTTTTGATGGTAGGGGCGGACCTCCTGCTCGTGGCGGTGGTAAAACACACCGTTTTTATGCTTCAATGGGTAAAGAAATTGCCAATAAGAATATTCAACTTACCGTACAGGGGCAAACCATTAGCTCGCAGTATGGCTCTGTAGATAGTGCTACCTTTAATATTGAGCAGTTAATTAATGCAGGAATCTCTTCGGGCGTAAAGAGCAAGCATAATGTGCTTTTAGATAAAGAAAACTTCGATATCTTGAACAAAATGGCAAAAGATAGCTACGATGCGTACATCGCTTTGCGTAATGACCCATTGTTTTTGGAGTACCTGGAGAAGCTTTCGCCATTAAGTTTATTGTCGAAAATTACCATTAGCAGTAGGCCGGTAAAAAGAAACGCAGGCACTAAGCTAAAACTGGATGATTTAAGGGCCATTGGTTTTGTAACTTCATGGAGCCAGTTGAAACAGAACGTACCCGGCTACTACGGTGTAGGAACGGCTTTAAAAGCACAGGAAGATTTAGGGCATTGGGAACAGGTGCAAAAAACTTATCAGCAATCAGGATACTTTAAAACCATTGTCGATAACTGTATCATGTCTATGAGCAAGTCTGATTTTGAGATTACGGCTTATTTGGCCAATGATCCTAAGTTTGGGGCGTTCTGGAAACAATTACATACAGAGTTTGAGCTTTCTAAAGCGATGTTGCTAAAACTTACCGGTCACAGTTCATTAATGGAAAACTATCCGGTGGAGAAGAAATCTATTGCGGTACGTGAAAAGATCATTCTTCCATCGGTGTTGATCCAGCATTTTGCCTTGGAGAGGTTGCAGCACGATTTGAGTGAGGAGAAACAGCAGGCCTACGAAAAATTGGCCATTAGAACCGTTTACGGAATTGTGAATGCAGGTAGAAACTTGGCTTAGAAGTCCGAAGATTCGATCCCAGATGAAATTTCAATTATTCTATCATTTACTCATTCAAAATTAAAAAAGTGCCAACACTTAACTGGACATACAAACACTTTAATGACCTCACCAAAGAGGAGCTATATACCATATTAAGCTTGCGTAGCGAAGTCTTCGTGATTGAGCAGCAATGCAACTATCAAGATCTAGATGGGAAGGACTTAAAATGCCACCATTTAATGGCTTGGGACGGCGATAACCTTGTAGCCTATACACGAATAGTTCCAGCAGGAGTTTCTTTCACAGAAGCCAGCATTGGGCGTGTATTGACCAATTCGAGATACAGAGGCATAGGAGCGGGCGTTACCTTGATGGAGAAAAGCATCGAAAAGGTTTATGAAACGCATGGTAAGCGGCCAATCAGAATTGGGGCGCAACTATACCTGAAGAAATTTTATGAAAGTTTTGGTTTCGTAAAAGACAGCGATGAATATCTGGAAGATGATATCCCGCATATAGAGATGATACTCCCCCTATAATTTAGGGTTAAACAAATTTAGTAAAAAGCGTCTTGATGAATATTCAAGGCGCTTTTTCTTTTTGGCGCATTAGGGTCTCATTAACGTAGCGCTAATTCCGTTTTAATTTAATTGTAAAAATCCCTTGACAAATAGGTGATTCGATTTTACCTTTGCGGCAATTAAGAATTAATCTAAATAAAAATGAGAATAAAAACTCTATCTATTTTAGCTATATGGGCGCTTTTTGCAATCTTTTGTGAAGTAACGTATGCGCAAAAAATGAAATCTAGTCTTTCTGGCATGGTTAAAACCAATGACGGGAGCGCCGCGGGGAATGTCTCGGTTAGTCTAAAATCTATATCTACCCAAACGGATGAAAACGGACGTTTTATCTTTAGGAACCTAACACCTGGTGCTTATCAGTTACGTGTTTCTGCGATAGGTGTTAAAGCCGTTTCGATAGATGTGCAGGTGAAAGAAGGGGAGAATCAAGTGAATACGATTACCATTTCAGAATCTGCTTCGCAGTTGAATGAAGTTGCGGTACATGCCTATAAGTCGTCTAACGAAAAGCCAACCACATTAGGTAAAGTAGCTATTCCTCCGAGAGATTTGCCACAATCAGTGCAAATTATTACCAGTCAAGTGATACAAGACCAACAGGCTGATAGGCTTGCGGATGTGATGAAGAATGTGAATGGTGTAGCTTTGGGTGCCAACCGTGGTGGCGTAGGGGAAAATTTTTATGCCAGAGGTTATAGCCTAGGTTCAAATAACATCTTTAAAAATGGGGCCCGTACCAGTATTGGAGGAAGTCCAGAAGCTAGTACGTTGGAATCCGTGGAAGTATTAAAAGGTAGCGCAGCGCTACTTTATGGCGGTGTTAC